>NZ_JBQHQR010000007.1:0-181253 GCF_052067195.1 Clostridium sulfidigenes
CTTTTTTTTAAAAGCAACATTCAAGTTGCTTTATTTGTCATGCAAATTTTTAGGACACTAACAATTAAGAAATTTATATAAAAATTATATTGACTTCATATAGTTAGTCTCACTATTAAAATAGTTATCTATATTGTTCATAATAAAATCTGCAAAGTTCACTAGACCTTTCTCATTAAAATTAGCTTCTTCTCCATCTTCATAGCAGTTTAAAGCTTTTTCTACAGTCTTTATATACTCCTTCGGAAGATTAGAGCATGCCCATTGTCCCCCCTCTTTTTTGGAACAAATAACGTCTTTTTTAAGATAATATAGAACTCTACAAAGATTAAGAATAGTATACATAGGCAACTTTATAATTTCTTCTCTAGAATTTGCTATGTCAAAATAAATTGATTTTAAATAGTCTTTTCTTGGTACAGGTGAAAATATATCTTCTATGGAGCTACCATATATACAAATCCCTCTAGCTCTTGTTATTGTAATATGAGCAGCTAAATCTGGATCTTCTCCATCTTCACATAAATAGCTATGATTAGCTTCATAAGTTGTTTTATATGCATTAGAATAGTGAAGTATATATGGAGTTGGATGCTTAAAGTTCTTAACATCCTTTTCTAAAAGCACACTCATTTCCAAACCTTTTCCTGGTCCATCTTTAGATAGTTCTAATAAAATATCTACAAGCTTTCTTTTATCATTGGCATTTAGGTTTTCTTTTACTACTACTAAAAAATCTATATCACTTATATCAGGGTTAAAACAATCCATAGCTAAAGAACCATGAATATAGATTCCTATTAGGTTATCCTTTAATATGGTCTTATAGCTTTCTACTATACTATCTAATATGGTTTTTATATTTTGCATTTTATACAATTCCTTTCCTATAACTTATACTTTTCATTACAGATCTCTATAATAAATTTGATGAAGTCTTTAACTGAGTGTTCTCTTTCAAATGTTGATCTGTAAAAGGATAAATCAGAATTTCGCTTCCTAAGTCT
Organism: Clostridium sulfidigenes; assembly: GCF_052067195.1. Lineage (NCBI taxonomy): Bacteria > Bacillati > Bacillota > Clostridia > Eubacteriales > Clostridiaceae > Clostridium > Clostridium sulfidigenes. Next base: position 1,008 of record NZ_JBQHQR010000007.1, read on the forward strand.
TAAACATTCTTTTATAATTAAACTATACTCCTTAGGTATAGTAGTTATTGCATATTCTAAAGCTTTGTCTTTAGAAGTTATAGCTTTATTTTCTAAGGTATATAGTATTCTACATAGGGTTGCAACTGCGAATTCAATCCATTCATCCTGGAGAAATATATAATTTTCACTTAATTTATCCTTCCAATAATTATTTAAATTGAAGTTCATATTTTCTATAATACTACACCAATCTACTTCTATAGATAAACTGTTAACATCAGAGCAATTTATAGGTATGCCAAAATACTTTAGTGTCCACCAAGTAATATAATTAATATCGTAATAGCCATAGTAATGAAGAATATTATCACAAAAGTATATATAAGGGCTTATTTCTGAATTAAGCTTACCTACTTTATCCTTAGTTATATACATGCCTTCCATCCTATTACCATATTCAAAAGTTTTACTTATTTTCCTATGGACTTTTTCTACGGTACCAATATCTTCATTTTCAAATTCCTCATTTAATATTGTTATAAAATCTATATCGCTTGTTTTCTCACTAAAACAACCTAGTGCTACTGAATTATAAATATATATACCAAATATCTTATTAGGAAAGTTATCTCTTAGGGATTTATCATATTCATTTAACATAGGAATTAAAATCTCTGGAATGGGCGTGTTTTTTACCTTCTTCTCATAGCAATAAAAGTGAACTTCTCTATTAGGAAAATATAATTTACCTACTCTTTTATATCCATGATTCTCATATAATTTAAGTGCTTTTCTATTTTCGCTATAAGCATCTAATCTTATAGATGTGTATTTATTTTCATCAGCAAACTCTTCAATGAATTTTAATATTTTCTTTGCAATTCCCATACCTTGATATTCAGGAAGTACAGCTAACCTATGAATAACCAATACTTTTTCACCTTGAGTAATCCAATTTATGTTATTGTACTCTGAGGGTTGCTCTTCATCTATGGCGAAATATGCTATAGATAGTCCGTTGTCTTTTAACAAATAGCAATTACCACTAATAATATCAGTTTCTATAATATCTAAGCTAGGATAAAATTCATTCCATTGATAGATGTTATGGCTTTCCATATGAGTTTTACACTTAGAAATTATATCAAAAATACTTGATAGATCTTGTTTTTGGCATTTAATAATATTCATAACCTATTTCCTTTTTAATCATATTTTTTATTGAATATATTTTAAAATAGTAGTTATATTATACCATTTATATAAATATAATTCATAAATTTATAATAATAATATTGAAGTTAGTGTATAATATTCATATATTTTCAAATTAATTATTTTCATAGAGGTTGTGATTTTTTGAAAAGCCTTTAAGTATATTATTTGACTTAGGAGATACTGTACTAGAGTATTATTATAATAACCCTATAGAAGGAACTAAAAATATATTAGAAAACTCAATAAATCCTTATAATACAACAGCAGAAGAAATTCAGGAGCTAGCAGTAAAGTTAACCCAAGAAAACTTTGGAAAAAGATAAGTGACATATATAGAGTTTATAGAAGTTGGCTCTATATATGAAATAGAAAAGTTAATTAAGGAGATAAAATAATGGATATTTTAATTAATAATGTGGATGAGAATATGAGCTATGAAAAATCATGTGGAGCAGTAGTATATAAAACCTCAAATAAAGGAATTAAATATTTGCTTTTAAAAAGTATTGGACTTGATAGTTATTGGGGATTCCCTAAAGGCCATATGGAATATTCAGAAACAGAAGAAGAAACAGCATTAAGAGAAGTTTTTGAGGAATGTGGACTGAAAGTTAACTTAATTGATGGATTTAGAGCTACAGATAAATATAATATTGATAATTTTATTGAAAAAGAAGTGGTATTGTTTTTAGGAGAAGCTGATAATAGTTTAATTAAAATTCAAGTAGAAGAAATTGAGGATTATAGATGGTGTAATTATGAGGAAGCTAAGAGCTTATTAACCTATGAAAGTGGGCGAAGAATCCTTAGTGAGACTAACCAATTTTTATGTGAGTGAATTTAAGTAAACAGAAATTAAAATAAGAGGTAACCCGGAGGTTACCTCTTTTACATCTGCTCAGCTGCAGCCTGTGCTTTTTCCATCATATCTTTTACCTTCATTAGACGGCTTAAAGCACCTCTTTCATTTTCATCCAGCTTCATTTTAATATACTTAATTGTTTCTTGAAGCTGAGGAATTGTCATATATTCTAGAGCGTTTACCCTTCTTCTTGTCTTCTCAATCTCATCGGCCATAAGCTGACAAGACTTTTCTACTTCTGCAAGTTCTAGAAGCTTAGGAAGAATTAAATAAAGCTGTTCTATAGAATTATCAAGTTCTGAGGAAGTACTGTAAAATCCATAAGGATATATACTACCTGAATCTCCTTCTAGCTTACGTACAAAGTTCATAACAGGTACATTTACACTCATTATGTTTTTTTCTGCTAGCTCTAAAGATATGCTTTCCTTAGGATAAGAAATAGCTTCTTCCAAGAACTCAGGTGATATAGCTGCTGATGCCATAAGAAAATCCTTAAAGGCACCTTGAAGTTTCTCTTCAACTTCACCACGTAGCTTATTGTTGTATTTTATTAGATCTATGAACCTTCTCATTAATTCATCTTGTTTATCTTTAAGAAGTTTATGCCCTCTAGTTGCAGTAGCTAGTCTTTTCTTTAATTTGGATAGCTCCATTCTAGTAGGATTGACATTTAATCTTGCCATATGCTATGCCTCATCTCCCTTAGGCATATACTTTTCAAGGTATTCATCTCTAATTCTCTTAAGCTCTGTAGTAGGAAGTATGGTTAGAAGCTTCCATCCAAGAGATAAAGTTTCTTCTATGCTTCTATTTGTATTAAATCCTTGAGAAACATATTCATTTTCAAAAGCCTCAGCAAACTTAGCATATTTTTTATCTGCATCTGAAAGAGCAGATTCACCTAGAATTGCTGATAATTCTTTTGCTTGCTTACCTTGTGCATATGCTGAAAATAATTGGTTCATAGTATCTGCATGGTCTTCTCTAGTTTTACCCTTACCTATTCCTTTATCTTTAAGTCTTGATAGTGAAGGTAATACATCTATTGGAGGCATTATACCCTTTTGATATAACTCTCTAGATAGAATAATTTGTCCTTCTGTTATATATCCAGTTAAGTCTGGAATTGGGTGAGTCTTATCATCTTCTGGCATTGTAAGAATCGGAATTTGAGTGATAGATCCTTCTATACCTTTTAATCTTCCAGCTCTTTCATAAAGGGTAGATAGGTCCGTATAAAGATATCCTGGATATCCACGTCTACCTGGAACTTCCTTTCTAGCAGCTGATACTTCTCTTAGAGCTTCTGCATAGTTTGTTATATCAGTCAATATAACAAGTACGTGCATTCCTTTTTCATAAGCTAAATACTCAGCTGTAGTAAGAGCCATTCTTGGGGTAGCTATTCTCTCGATAGCTGGGTCTGAAGCTAAGTTCATGAATAGTACTGATTTATCTATAGCACCAGTCTTTTTAAACTCATCTACGAAGAATTGGGCTTCTTCAAAAGTTATACCTATAGCTCCAAATACAACGGCAAACTTAGAATCTGAGTTAAGAACTTGAGCTTGACGTGCTATTTGAGCAGCTAATTGTGCATGTGGAAGTCCTGAACCTGAAAATACAGGTAGTTTTTGACCTCTAACTAATGTATTAAGCCCATCTATAGCAGAAATTCCAGTTTGAATAAATTCAGATGGATAATCCCTTGATACTGGGTTAATTGGCTCACCGTTTATATCTACTCTTTTTTCAGCTATAATACTAGGACCATCATCGTTTGGATTTCCCATACCATCAAATATTCTTCCTAACATATCCTCAGATACTCCAAGTTCTAGAGGTCTTCCTAGAAATTTGGCTTTAGTACCTTTTAAGTTTATTCCAGATGAACCTTCGAAAAGTTGAACCATTGCTTTAGAACCATTAACTTCTAGAACTTTACCTCTTCTCTTTTCTCCAGTTTGTAATTCTATTTCAACTAATTCGTCATATTTAACGCCTTCAACACCTTCAACAACCATCAAAGGTCCTACAACTTCTGTAACAGTTCTGTATTCTTTAAGCATCTAGAACCCCTCCTTCGCTAATTAATCTATTAATTTCTACTACTAATTCCTCAGCGATGTTATTGATAGTGTCAATATTATCTTCGGCAATATATTTACTTCTTGCAATTTTATCTCTCATAGGTAAATTTAATATATTGTTTAGATAAACTCCAGCTTCTAAAGCACGTTCAGCTTCTTTTCTAAATAATAGAATTAATTTTAGCATTTTATGTTGTTTGCCAAGTGAAGCATAAGTGTCTATTTCATGGAAAGCATTTTGTTGTAAATAGTCTTCTCTAAGAGACTTTGCAACTTCTAATTTTAATCTATCTTTTTCAGATAGTGCATCTATACCTACTAATCTAACAATTTCATCAAGGCTAGCTTCTTCTTGTAGTAGTGTCATAGCTTCAATTCTTAGTTGAGACCAATCTGATGCTACTTCATCATCCATCCATTGACCTATACTATCTAAGTATAATGAGTATGAACTTAACCAGTTTATTGAAGGAAAGTGACGCTTATAAGCTAATTGAGCATCTAGTCCCCAGAATACCTTAACTATTCTTAAAGTAGATTGAGTAACTGGTTCAGATAAGTCTCCACCTGGAGGAGATACGGCTCCAATAGCAGTAACTGCTCCTTGTCTACCATCTTTTCCTAAACATATAACCTTACCAGCTCTTTCATAGTAATCTGCAAGTCTTGATCCTAGGTAAGCTGGATATCCTTCATCACCAGGCATCTCTTCAAGTCTACCGGACATTTCTCTTAGAGCCTCAGCCCATCTTGAAGTAGAGTCTGCCATTATAGAAACTGAGTATCCCATATCTCTAAAGTATTCTGCTATAGTTATACCAGTATAGATACAAGCTTCACGGGCAGCAACTGGCATATTTGAAGTATTAGCAATAAGTACTGTTCTCTTCATTAAGCTTTCACCAGTTTTTGGGTCTTTAAGTTCTGGGAATTCATTAAGAACGTCTGTCATTTCATTACCACGTTCACCACATCCAACATAAACAACAATTTCAGTATCTCCCCATTTAGCTATCTGGTGTTGAACTACTGTTTTACCAGCTCCGAAAGGTCCTGGTACCGCTGCAGCTCCACCTTTAGCTACTGGGAAAAATGTATCTATAACTCTTTGTCCTGTAATCATTGGCTCAATAGGTTTTAACTTGCTAGCATAAGGTCTTCCTTTTCTAGCTGGCCATTTTTGCATTAGGGTTAACTCTTTATCACCCTTTTCGGTTTCTACGATACAAACAGTTTCAACTATAGTAAAGTTACCTGATTTTATTTCTTTAATCTTTCCTTTTACTCCATTAGGAACCATTATCTTGTGAAGAACTACGGCAGTTTCTTGAACTGTTCCAATAATATCTCCAGCTTCTACCTCATCTCCAACCTTTGCTGTAGCATTAAATTCCCAAACCCTTGTTCTGTCTAGAGATTTAACCGCAACACCTTTTTTAAGGAAATGAGAATTTGCAGCTTCTTGCAAAGCATTAAGTGGTCTTTGAATACCATCAAACATAGCTTCGATTAATCCTGGTCCAAGTTCTATACTTAGTGGCTCTCCTGTTGTAATTACTGGGTCTCCAGGTCCTATACCAGAGGTTTCTTCATAAACCTGAATGGAAGCTTTATCGCCTCTCATTTCAATGATTTCACCAATAAGTCCCTTTTCACCAACTTTTACAACGTCAAATATATTAGCATTATCCATGTCCTTAGCAACTACTAATGGACCTGAAACTTTAACAATAGTACCATTCTTCAAGTTTTTTACCTACCTTTCTATAAGATATTTACTCCAACAGCTTTTTCTACATAATCGCTGATTTTTTGTTTACCAATATTTAGTGTGCCTTGATTGCTTGGTATAAGTATAATTGCAGGTATAAGCTTCTTATTATACCTTTCAATAGTTTCTTCTAAATGCTGAGCTAATTGCTCAGTTAAAAATATTACAGCATAATTTTCAAAAGCCATTTTATCTACAATTTTTCTTGCTTCTTCAGCTTCAACTGCTGGATAAACATCAATTCCTAAGGCCTTAAATGCTAGTATTGAATCTTTATCTCCAACTACACCTATCTTATACATATAGTTCACGCAACCTTTCTCTGATAACTTCAGTAGCAACCTTATTAATCTTTCCTACCATAATAATTCTAATTATTTTAATTTCAATTTCTTTAGCAATTATATATGCAATGATAGGCTCTGGTCCGAAGTTAACTCTCTTAGCTTCCTTTGCATGATCCATAATATAATTATCATAGAGTACATCTAAGGATGAAATGCTACCTGTAGCCATGTATTCTTCTAAGATGGTATGTAGTACCTTTGAGTAAGGGGTTCTAGATATTTTACTAGTAAAGATTTCTAGGGATTCATTTATTCCTTCTATAAAAAAGTTATGCTTTATAGTTCCACCAGGTATTAATACACCTTCAAGGAATCTACCATCTTTATTTTGTTTTTTAACTCTAAGCATAGTCTTTATATTAGTAATATCTATAGACTCATTTACATATCTAGTTATATACTGAACATCTATATTCCTTGCTTTTTCTATCATACCTTCAAACATGTATTTATCTAAAAGAGTGTCTATTACTTGAGGATCTGAATTAACCTCAAACTCTTTTTCTACCTTAGTGATAACTTTTTGAATTTGCTTATCTAAGGATTTTAGCTCATCAGATAAAATACAGTTTTTAAGAGTATCTAAAGGAATTGTTCCTATTGGTATTAAAATATTAGATAAATCCTTGCCCAAGGCTTTTGCCTTTAATAAAACTTTAATATTATGATAATCATATCTTAAACTCATAATATCTATAATTTCTTTTACAGGAGATATTTTATATAAAGTGCTGTAAAGATTCACTAGCTCTTCCTTAAGGATTTTTTCATAATCATAAACTGAATCTATATTATTAATAAGTTCACCATAAGTAGTTTCCTGTAATATCTTTAAAACTTCCTGTGGTCCATCACTATCTAATAATCTCTCAATTTTATTTTTATCAAGGAGTCTTTTTTCCATTACCCTTAATCGAGCTACAGCATGGGTAAAATCCATTCTGTCCATTTAAATACCTCCTTACTATTCTGTAAACAATATTTTCCCAACTTCATACTCTAATTCATATTTAAGTGAGTTCACAAGTTCATCAAAGGAATTATTTATCTCAATTCCATTTTTACTAAGGATAAACCCACCATCAATTTCATGAGTTTTAACGTTGAATTTTAAATTTCCTAATTTGCCCTTAGATATCAAGGACTTATTTACCTCGTCTAAGAACTTTTCAGGAAGCTTATCTCTATCTACTGGGTTTATAATTATTTCTTCATCTCCATGGATGTCTAAAGCCATAATAGAGTTTTTTATAAATTTAGTGAATTCTTCTGCATTCATAGCTTTTAGTTTTTCCTTAGCTGCTTCAAACACTTTCTCAATAACTTGTTGCTTTGCTAATAATTTTTTATTTCTTATTTCTAAATCAGTTTTTGAGATAATTCTTTCTTTTATAGTTTTACTTTCCATTTCAGCTTTTTGTAAAATAGAAGAAGCTTTTTTATTGGCCTCTTCTGTTTTCTTTTTAATTATTTCATCAGCTTTAACGGTAGATTCATTTAAAATTTCAATTTTTTTTACTTCTGCATCCTTTATAATTTTAGAAGTAAGATTATCCAAATTAGACATATTATTCACTTCCTTAATTAAAAGTTACCACTCATTACTAGTAGAAGAGACATTACAAATCCTAAAAGTGCATAAGTTTCAACCATAACAGTCAATATAATACCTTTTGTGTTGTGCTCTGGTCTCTTAGCTAAAATTTGAACTGCTGAAGCTGCTGTTTTCGCTTGAGATATAGCTGATTTCCATCCTGCTATAGCTATTGGAAGACAAGCTGCAAATAGATAAAACCCTTGACCAAAAGACATATCTGGTGATAATTGTAAAGATACTAAAAGTGCTATAACAAATCCATATAATCCTTGAGTACCTGGAAGTAATTCAAGAATTAAGGCTTTACCAAACTTCTCTGGTTCTTCTGCTAAAAGTCCACTTGCTGCTTCACCAACTATACCAACACCCTTTGCTGATCCTATCCCTGGTAATGCTGCTGCAAGAGCAACTCCTAAAGCTGCTATAATTATTCCACCGTTTCCCATTAAAAAATCCATCATAATATTTTATTCCTCCTAATTTATCTATTTTGATATTTTAAAATATTTAGAATTATATTTTAAAGGCTCAAAGGATGTCCCTCCACCTTCATAAAATTTTCCGAAATATTCAAGGTATTGTAATCTACATGTGTGAACATAGGCACCTAATGCGTTGATAAATAAGTTAAATACATGGCCTACTACGAATATTGCTACACCAAATATAATTGTAGCCCATGAAGTTGATACCATACTTACCATAATATTAAATGCATAAGCGATAAATCCTGTTGCTAGTCCTAAAGCTGCAAGTCTAGTATAAGAAACTAAATCACCTACATAGGATGTTATTCCATATAGAGCATAGAATCCTTGGCCTAACTTACCACCTATAGAACTTTCTTGGCGTCCGTTAGTAAGTACAATTCCTACCATTCCAGCAATAGTACCATATTTTGCTATAGCAATTATTACAGCTGGAACTCCAAGAGAAGCTAAATCTACAAAAGCACTTAATGCCCAAATAATAGCACCAGTTAGGGTAATATACCATAATCCAACGTCTGCAAAGGCTCCAAAGTAATCTTTATCTCTTATTTGCATGTATGCTTTAATTCCAAGACCTACATAAATTTGAATTAGTCCCATTACTACAGAGACAATCATTAGTAATCCTACATTACTATCCGGTTTCATCCATAGAGGAGCTATCTTGATAAAATCCCCAAAATAACTACCATACATGATGCCCCAGAATATAGTAGAAATACTTAATAAGAAAAACATCTTTATAGATTTTCTCGTGTCCTCATCTAAATTAAAAGTAGTAAGTGCAATTAAAGTACCTACAAACATCACAAGGCCATATCCAGCATCTGATAGCATCATTCCAAAGAAGAATATGTAAAAAGGTGCTAACAGTGGTGTTGGATCAATCTCCTTATACTTAGGTACACTGTACATAGAAGTAATATTTTCAAAGGATTCAAAGACTTTATTGTTTTTTAATTTAACAGGTACATCGTCACCTTCTGCGGATTCTGATTCTAAATAATAATCATCACCTAAAATACTTTTCAATGTGCTTTGAAAGTCATTATGCAATTCGGAAGGATAGTATCCTTCTATAGCCACAATGTTTTTACTCTTCAGGAAATTTTCGGTAGATTTTAATCTTAATAATAAAGAACTGTAGTATTCGTAAACTACTTTATATTCTTCTAGTTTATTAACATGTTCTTTCATACCTTCTTGAATAAAATTATTTTCTGTATTTATTGATTCAATGGTTTTTTTGTACTCTTTTATAACTTCTTTAGGTACTCCATCACATTGAATATCAATCTTACTGAAGCTTGAAGATTTGAGCAGTTGTTCTATATCAGCTAAGTCATCATTGTGAGCTATCACCATTATGTAGCTGTTTCTACCTATGCTGCTAATAACTTCAAAGTAGTAGTTTTTAGTTGTTTCCTCTAACTTAAGCCTTAAAGAATCTACATTCCCTTGTGGAATTTCACCTAGTATAGCCTTAGATTTTTTTAGTACATTTATGCTTTCTACTGAGGTGTCTAAAGATTCCCATGGTTTTAGCTCTTCTATATTGGCCTTTAATTTAGTTATATAATTATGATTCATGTTTATTTTATTATCTTTTTGTTTTAGGTCACTATATACCTCATGCCAATGAGAGGTACTTGTAATCTGCTCTAACACATCATAGCTATAGCTCTTTTTTCCTTCCTTTAGGTCTTTTAGTAGTTTAGGCTTTTCACTAAATGTGCTCAAAAGCTCAATGATAAATTTTACTTTTGATAATTCACCTTCTACTTCAGAAATTTCACTGCTTGCACTATCACTTTTTAATTGATTCAATTCACTACTTTCATTTTTACTTAAATCTAGGAATTGTACATTTTGGAAGGATTGCAGTTTCTCAAGCAAAGATTTTTTTTGATTTTCAAAGGCTAAGAGCATAAATTTATTCATTTTAACTATTGCCATTGAACTTCACTATCCTCTCAATTACTAAATTAATAGCTAAATCAATCTTTTCCTTAGAAGTATTAATTATATTTTTAACTTCTTCATCCCCTTTAGCTAAGGTTGGTTGTGACTCCTCATTTCCTTTATTAAGAGCATCTTCTTTCATTTTTTTTGCTTTTTCTGTAGCATCTTCAATGATAGCATGGTACTCTTCATTGCCTTTAACTTGAGCATCACTAATTATTTGTTTGCTATTTTCTACTGCTTTCTCTAATATATCCTTTGCAGTAGATTCGGCCTGTTGAATTTTACTAATTGCTTCTAGCGCCAAAATATCACCACCTTTTAAGTATTAATTATATATATAACCACTTGTATTAAGTCTAATTTCTGCACTTATGTAACCATAATAACTAAGTGGTATTGGATAACTTATAACATGGGTTAGTTCAACTCTTTAAAAGATATATTAAAATCTATTATATCAGTTTTCTTAAAAAGTACAATATACCAATACAAAAAATTAATATATTGTACTTTTTAAAATAACAAAGATTTTACTTGACATTTTATTGAACTTTTAATTCACTTTCCTGTATAAATATTCTTTCCTTAATGTGATTATTTATAAAGGCAATATAATTTAAGGTTTTCTTTATTTCTCCACATTCAATAAAACTTTGTATATTATGATTAAATTTAAACACACTTATTTTATTTATATTATCTATAGAATTTTTATTCATAATGTATTCTTTTATATTTCTCTCTTCAACTTTACTCATTTCTATTCTTAGAAAGTCAGGTATCCACTTTGTGTTATTATATGAGAAATACTCATATCTTATTATGTCTAATAATAATTCTTTCTCACCAGCTTTGATAAAGTCATTAAATTCAACAAAGAGAGAGTAATAATCTACAGATGCTATGCTGCGTCTAAAGTATCCCTTGCCATCATAAAATTTAGATAGTTCATAGTAGAATTCGAATATATCTTTGAATTTATTACTTTTTTTAAAGAAATTTAATATAGTATAAAACTTACCACTATTTAAATACTTATCGACCATATGCTCAATTTTCTTTAGTATAATTAATTCATCATAACTTATATTTTTTGTTTTTAGAATTTCATAAGGTGGATAAGGTGAATAAACCATTCCCCATTTTTCACTTTCTTCCCTCATTTGAGAACCTTTTAAAAGCTTTAAAAATCCTAATTGTAACTCCTCTGGACTAATCTCATATACTTCATTAAAGGATTTTCTGAAGGAGTTAAAGTCTTCACCAGGTAACCCTGCAATTAAATCTAGATGTTGCTTAATATTCTTTAGTTTATTTAGCTCTAATACTTTTTCTTTAATAGTTGAAAATTCTATAGTTCTATTAATATTTCTTAATATTTCATTATTGGTGGTTTGAACACCTACCTCAAATTGAAACATGCCACTAGGTGCTTTACTAAGTATATCTATTGATTCACTACTAAATAGATCTGCAGATACTTCAAAGTGGAAACAGGTATTCTCTCCATTTTCAATTAGATAACTCCATATAGCATTTGCAAAAGCTTTATTACAATTAAAGGTTCTATCAACAAATTTAACTAATTTAACTTTTTTATCTATAAAATATTGTAGTTCTTTTAACACTCTATCTATGTTTAAGAATCTTACTCCATGGGTAGTTGAAGATAGACAGTACTTACAATTAAAAGGACATCCTCTAGAAGCTTCATAATATACAATTTTATTTTTTAAGTCGTCATCAGTCTCATAAGGAAATACTATATTGTTCATATCCATTAATGGTCTATTACCTCCATATATAATGCCTTCCTTACTTTTGTAGTATAATCCCTTAATATTTTCACAATTATTATTATCTCCATTAACTTCAATATTTATTTTAAAATTAATTAATTCTCTATAGGTTTCTTCACCTTCTCCTTCAATTAAATATTCACCTACATTTTCTGTTAAAAACTCAATAGGATTATAAGAAGTTTCTGGGCCTCCATATATAATTTCAATATTACTGTCTATAAGCTTTATTAAAGTTGATACCTTTTTAACAAACTCAATATTCCAAATATAACAGGAAAATCCTATTATATTTGGTTTTTCGTATAGTATTTCTTCAACTATTCTTTCTTCTCTATCATTTATAGAAAACTCCATAGTGTGACAATTATAATCTAAATCCTTTGTATATGCTTTTAAATATCTTACTGCTAAATTGCTGTGTATATACTTTGAATTTACTGCAACTAAAACTACTTTCATTTTTATTAACATCCTTTCTTTCTGCCCACAATCCTAAAGGTACCATTGGAAGATACTGCTTCTACAATATCAAAATAATTCTTTAGTCCGTCTATAATTTTTGATGAAGTATTATCAGTGAATAAGTTAAGTAAGTTTATTTGAAAATTCTTCATACTTTTATCAGGCAATGATACCCTTATATTTTTTTGTAATGTCTTTAATGGCTCCTTTTCCACATCCCAAATATAAACATATCCATTATTTTTCATTAATCTATATATATTATCAAAAAGCTTTAGCTTTTGTCTATGGGTTTTAATTTTATTTAAGGTAAAAAATACTATACAGCTATCATAATACCCTTCATTATCACAGGATTTAGAAGGTGCATTCTCCAAATAATTAACATCTATAAAATTATCATAATATTTATTAGCCTTATATATTATACCCTGGTTTCCATAAGTAATATCCAATACGTTACCTCTAAAAACCTCTTTTTCTAAACTTACAAATAAGCTCTCCATTTCACACCTCCATATTTTTATATTATTGATAATATTCTTTTTAATTTTGTAAATTCCTTTATTTTTACTATTGCATAAGAAAAAATAAGATTATGTTGAAAATTACAGTTATAGTACCTAAAAAAAAGAACTACCAATATATTTTCGTGGTAGTTCTTACATTATATATAGCTCTAATCTTCACTTTTAGATTCTATAATCTTTAAGGTATTATAAAAATCAATGAGTAATCCTGCTGTTGTTGTGCAAGCTCTAAGTAATATCACATCTGCAATTTCATTAAACCGATTTTCTTTGATTCTTATACTTTCAAAGGACTTAGCGGTTTTAACAGCAAACTTTGTGTTTTCAATAACATATTTTTCAGGACTTCCATAAGTGATTATAGGATCTTTTAAAGGAATTTTATATCCATTAATAACTTTATCTATTATGAAACTTTCCAGAGGTTTATGTTTTTTCAAGTTTTTCATAGCATGAGCTGGCACTGTGGAGTCTTGTACTAAATGACAAGCAGCACCTAATAAAAATAGAGCTTTATTCATATCAGAATTTGCACCGTAAAACACCGATGCCTTATAATACTTTACACATTCTACTTTAGCATTTGAAAATCCATATAGACCGATTCCCTTCTCATGATGATAGAAATGATTAGTACTTTTCAAATCTGCATCAGCCCATTTTACACCTTTATTCAAATCTAACAAATGTTTAACAAAGAAATGATACTCTTCAGTATAACCCTCCTGCTTTAATAAACGAAGAGCTTCTTTATTTATAAATTTATGGACTATACATTCTGTCTTTTTTATTCTCTTTTTTATAGGGTTTGCAACTTTTATAAATGCTGTCATAGTTCTATTATAAGTTCTTTCCAATCTCTTCATGTAATACACCTACGATTCTTTAAGGATAATAAAATAATCATTGAGATATATATTATTATACTCCAATTTAACCATATTATTTTATTATCTATTAAATTTAATGTAGTATTTATATGGAAATTATATATATAGGAGCCTATTTTCTAATAGCTAAGGTAAATATAAATCCATGGTTACCATCTAATATATATAGCTCATCCTTAAAAATCTTCATATTAGATACCGTGCAATTTTCCTTTAAAGTTATTAATTTATTTGGAACACCATTTACAGCACTGCACATTATATTATTTTTATTACAATCATAAAAATATAGTTGCAAGGTATTTTGTCCATTAATTTTCCCTGTATCATCTATTGCAATCCATTTTAAACTATTTAAATCATTATGTTGATAAGCAGGTGCAGGTGGTGACATAGGATGTTTTTTTAACAATGTAGGATTTTTTATATTAGATTCACCTTGAAATCTTGGTGAATCTAGAGGATCCCCTCCAGAAAAATCTGGGAACCCATACCAATAACCTTTTTTTAGTTCATAGATATAATCACTGTCATTTTCTACTGGTCTTAATCCTCTATTTTCATAGCCTCCTATGGTAGCAAAGATTCTACCATCAAGAGTTATATCTAGTCCCTCTATATTTCTTATTCCCCATGCATAGGTTTCAATAGCTTTGGTGTTAATATTATAAATTAGCAGAGATGAATTGCCTATGGATTCACCCTTTATAACCTCGTTGTCTTCATTAGAAGCTCCCTGTGGTACAAAGGCTCCTTTTTCATTTTTATTTAATACTATATTAAAAGGTGATATATCATAACCAGTTGGATTTTTATCTATCCATTGGTTATCACTTCCAACTACAGCTGAATTAGTTGCAGCTCCAATTGAAATAAATAAATAGTCCTTATATCCTCTTATTAAAACCTTACTATAATCTCCTTTATTAGGTAGGTTTGATAAGCATTGTTCTAACTTTCCATTGTTTATATCCACGCTGAGTATTTCGTTATTAGTAAGGAAGTATAGTTTATCTCCATTACATTCAAGGGTGGTAATGTTATAGTTTTTGTCTTCAATTAAAGTATAAGGCTCTCCAGTTGATGGAATAGCCATTATTTTATTTTCAAAAGCAACATATAATCCTTTATCATTACTAGTAAAATCTATGGCATTCTTTAATCCCTTATATCTAATTTTCATATCAACTTCTGAGTTTTTAACCCCTATGTTATATATATTATTTTTATCTTTTACTATTAATAAAGAACTAATAGCTAATATTATAAGCAAAATCCATCCAATTATTTTTTTCATAGTTCCTCCATTTAAATATTATTTACACTAATATATATTTAAATATTCTTAATTAAATTACATTAAATCAAATATAAGATAAAAATATATGGTTAGAGAATAATCTTTAATCTACCTTCATAAGTATTATTATATTAAGGCATCTTCAAAAAATAAATAAGTCAGAATGCTCGTTTATTTTGTGTTATACTGT
Source organism: Clostridium sulfidigenes (assembly GCF_052067195.1). Lineage (NCBI taxonomy): Bacteria > Bacillati > Bacillota > Clostridia > Eubacteriales > Clostridiaceae > Clostridium > Clostridium sulfidigenes. The sequence continues at coordinate 16,508 of NZ_JBQHQR010000007.1, forward strand.
GTCAACAGAACCCTTAGATAGTGCTACTATCTGCGGAACCTGTTTCCTTGTCTAACTCAAAATATACTTCTCATCTTTGACTTGTTATTTATTTTCAGATGCCTAATTGGAGGTAATAAAGATGAGTAAAGATACTTTTTATAGAGATACCTTTGTGTTAACTCTTTCTAATTTAGCCATGGGTGTATTGAGATTTATGTTTTCTATTATACTATCAAGACAGTTAGGACCAGAGGGAGTTGGACTTTATGGTTTGATAATGCCTATATATGATTTATTTTGTTGTTTAGTATGTGGAGGAATAATTGCTGCAATTTCAAGAGAAACTTCTGCTTACCTGGGTACTAGTAGATTTGAAGATTTACATAAAACTGTTAATGCTTCCCTAGTTTTTATAGTGCTTTGGTCAATTTTTATAGCAGGTATTATGTTTATACTTAGTCCAATAATCTGTAATTATATTATTAAAGACCCTAGAGCAATACGTTCCTTATGGATAGCTTCTCCTGCTATTGTTTTTATTGCTATATCCTGCGTATATAAAGGTTATTTCTATGGAGTAAGTCAAGTAATAACCCCTTCAGTTATAGATATATTAGAAAAAGCTGTTAGAATGGTGATATTAGTAGGAGTAATCTACTATTTATCTCTTAAAACCATCGAAAATACAGTAGCGGCAACCTATCTTTCATTTACTATTGGTGAAATAATAAGTTTCGTATTTCTCTATATTTTCTATAAAAGAAGTATTAAAAAGATTCCCTATACCAATAGTGTAAGACCAGATAACAGCTTTCAATTGTTATTTAACATACTAATTATTGCTGTTCCTTTAGCTATAAATGGCTTTTTAACTACAGCACTTCAAAGTGTATCTACACTTTTAGTACCCATAAGGTTAGTTGCAGCTGGTTTTGATCACATAGGTGCTCTTGAGATAATAGGTAAATTTAATGGTATGGCTCTTGCTATTGTGTACTTCCCATTAGTTATAGTTGTATCTTTGTCTACAGTAATAATTCCGGATATATCTAAAAAAATAAGTCAAAAGGATTTTTCTAATATAAATTCTAGAGTAAATGAAGTAATTAAAATTTGTTTTATGTTAGGGGTTTCTACAGTAATTATTTGCTATGTATGTCCTAATTTATTAGGTGAAGTATTCTTTGATAGAAGTGACTTAGGTAGCTTTATAAAGATAGCTTCCCTTGCAGCTCCATTTATGTATTGTCACTACTGTACCTATAGTATTTTAAATGGTATAGGGAAACAAAAGGTTATCCTTTTAAGCTCCATTGCTACAGCTTTGATTGAGTTAGTTCTAATATTTATACTTATAGGTATTCCTAGCATAAATATCTATGGATATGGAATTTCCTTAATTGTAACCTCTATTATAGGCCTTTTAATAAATCTGTATTATATTGGACAAGTGATAGAGCTATCTTTTCCTATTTGGGAAATATTAATCCTAGTGTTACTAACAGTTTTAGTATACTTAGTAACAACCATCATAAGTTCTATAATTCCTAATATGTTTATAATTCCTAAAATTATAATTATCATTGTAGTTGCTTTTTCCTTATTCTTTGTATCAAGTTTTTTAATACGCAAAAGTTCATAAAATAGAACCTAGGACTTAGTTTTTTAGATACTAAGTTCTAGGTTCTATTTTAAAATAAATTAATAATCTGTTTATTTTAACTTTTTATATATTCTTTTAGGTATAAGTTTTGTAATTTTATTTGGTAGTGAATTTAAATCGGACTTTTTAACACCACCTATAGATATTAACACTATTCCGTAGGCTCCAGCAGATAATGCTATACTTATTAATGATGCAAATAAGTTTAATATATAACCACCGAAAATTAATCCTAGAACTCCATTAAATATCTTATATGAGAAAAATGTTACTATCCCCATAGCTAATCCAGCTATTAAAGGTTTTATATAACAAGGAAGCAAGTGTATCCTTCCGTCAATAGAGTCATTTATTTGCCACTGGAATAATATAAGCATTACTAAATAACAGGCTGCATTACCCCAAATAGCTCCAAGGATTCCAAAGGAAGGCATTGCTATTAATATATAATTTACAACAACTTTAGCTAAAATTCCAACTACAGAAAATATAGTTACTACGTTTACCTTACCCATTCCCTGCAAAATAGAAGTTTGAACTAATGTGATAGCATATAGGATTAAAACCCAAGCTCCCCATATTAATAAGGGTGATACCTCTTTATCATAGCCTAGTATTCTTAAAATAGGCATAGATAGAACTCCTAATCCCACAGCACAAGGTATAGCTATCATAAAAGTAACCCTATAGGAAGATTTAATATTAAATCTTAGACCTTTTTTATTATCTAGGGCATGGATTCTAGATATGGCAGGAACAAGAGCAATAGCTAGAGCCCCAATAATTGCCATAGGAATTGACATAAGAGTGTTGTAAAGACCTAAATATCCCCATTGAAGATTCACAGTTTCTTGACTTAATCCTGTAGATAAAAGTCTAGACTTTACAATTTTTAAGTCTACTATAGTTCCTGAGTTTTGCAGTGCAGAAGCTATAGTTATTGGAAATGCATATTTTAATATAGATTTAACAATGGTTTTATTGCTTAATCTATTTACCCCAGGTTCATTTTTTTTATGAATATGATTAGCTGCATATTTTTTATATACCAATATAAAGTATAAAGATGCTCCAATAGCTCCAACCACTGTACCTATAGTTCCGCCAGCAGCTCCATAGGATACACCTTTTCCTATAAGTAGATAAGCAAATAATAAACTAAATATTATATTTAGAATTTGTTCTCCTACTTGATATACTGCTGTGGTAGTCATGTTTCCAATACCTTGAAAATAACCTTTGTATGCACCCATTATTGAAGTAAATAATAATGCTGGTGCAAGCCATCTAGTTGCTAATATTGATTCAGGGCTATTAAAAGCTAGACTTAAGGGTTTTGCCCATATAAACATAAATACGGATAGGATAAGCCCCAAGAGTATAAGCAAAGTCCTAGATGCTCTAAAGGTTTTTATTGCATCTTTGTAGTTTCCCTTTGCTTCAAGTTCCGATACTAACTTTGCAATGGCTACAGGTATACCTGAATTAGCTATAATATATATATAAGAAAAAATTGTATATGTAGAATAGTATACTGACCAACCTGTTGATCCTAAAATTTGCTTAAGTAAAGGTGTATAAACTACCGATAACACCTTTACTGACATCATAGATATGGTGAGTACCATAAAGCCTTTAGCTACAGAGTTCTGAGCCCCCTCAGTTCTGTCATTCATATTACCCCTCCATTAAAACTTAAACACATCATTCTTTATCTTCTTTAATACTGGTGGTAAAGATTCTGCTATAGTTTTATTTTTCATATATTCAAGCTCCTCTGAGTTTGATTTAAATATTACTTTATATGCATATAGGAATTGAAAATCTAAACCATATCTATTTACAAAGAAGCTGTTAAGCTTTTTATCTCCATATTTAGAATCTCCAACTATAGGATTTCCTAGCTCTGATAAGTGAGCTCTTAATTGATGACTTCTTCCGGTAAGTAAGTTAATTTCTATTAGGGAAAAAGTACCACAACTTTGAATAGTTTTAACTTCCATAGCAATTTCTTTACTGTTTGGAACTTCAGTCCTATATACCTTAGAAATATTTGCATCTTCATTTTTTAAGATATATCCTGTATAGGTTCCATCCTTTATTCTTCCTTGTACTAGAGCCATATAGTATTTTTCAATACTTCTTTCTCTTATAGCTTCATTAAGAGCCTTTAGATATTTGAAGTTTTTTCCGAATATAACTACCCCAGAGGTATTTCTATCTAATCTATTGCATGGAGCAGGAGTAAAAGTTACTTCTTTTTCTGGTTCATAATCACCCTTGTCATAGAGATAAGATAAGGCATAGTCTGTTAAAGTTGGTTCCCCATTCTTTGTATCACTATGAACTAATAAATTAGGCCACTTTTCTACCATAAGTATATTTTCATCTTCATAGGTAATTTTAAGATTATTTTCTATTCTTTCAAATTTCTTTTTTTCACCACTAGTTTTTATATATCTTATTTCTATGGTGTCTCCCTCTTCTAAAACATATTGCTCTTTTATTTTTTTACCATTTACTCTAATGTCACCTTTTCTAAATGCCTTATATATAGCGCTTAATGGGACATCTTTCAGTAACTTTCTAAGGAATTTATCGCATCTTTGACCGGCTTCATTTGCACCTATTTGTATATTATTCATATTGTCCTCCAATATTTCTTTCTTATAGTTTGTTAAGATAGTTTACAGCCATATTACAATGAACTGCTACTCCTATTTGTAGACATTCCTCATCTATATCAAATTTACTACTATGCAGAGGATATACTATTCCTTTTTCAAGGTTTCCACATCCTAATTGATAAAACATAGCTGGAACCTTAAGGGAAAAGTATGCAAAACTTTCTACACCCATAGTAGGTTCTCTTAATATTTTAACCTTATCTTTTCCTAATAGAGCTACACTATTATCATAAAATATATTATACATAGCGTCATCATTATATAAACATGGATAACTTTCATCAATAGTAATTTCACAGGTGCCTCTTAAACTTTCTACCTGCATGGTTACCAATTCTTTTAATCTTTTTTTCATGTATTCCCTATCCTCTAGGTTCATAGTTCTAATTATACCAGTTATAGTAACCTTATCTGGTATAATATTGGCTGCTGTACCTCCATTTATAGTTCCTATAGTTATTACCCCTGGTGATACTGGACTAGTCTCTCTACTTACTAATAACTGTAAAGCATTTATAACCTGAGCTGCAATTACTATAGGGTCTATCCCTTTATGGGGACTTGCACCATGAGAACTTTTACCACAAATAGTAATGGTAAAAGGATTTGAAGCAGCATAAGCTACTCCTTGCTTAAGTCCAATAGTTCCCACCTCAAGACTTTCATCTACATGACATCCAATTATTGCATCCACATGAGGAGCTTCTAATGCTCCTTCTTCTATCATAATCTTAGCTCCACCAGTAGTTTCTTCAGCAGGTTCAAAAATAAACTTTACGTTTCCTTTTAACTCTTTTCTATGGTTATTTAAAAGTTTAGCTGCTCCAAGTACCATTGTCATATGTGCATCATGGCCACAGGCATGCATTTTTCCATCCATCTTAGAAATATAGCAGTGACTATTTTTTTCATGGAGAGGTAGTGCATCCATATCACATCTTATAGCTATAGTTTTTCCATTACTACTATCTGCTTCTCCATATATAGTAGCGACAACACCTGTACCTGCGCAAGAATAAAATTCTATATTCTCATTCCTCAAGAAATTTTTTATTCTATCAGAAGTTTTATATAAATCAAAATCTAACTCTGGATTTTCATGAAATTCTCTTCTTATATAAATTAATTCTTCACTTATTTGTTTAGCTTCATGGATAAAGTTCATCTGAAACCTCCTTACTGATAATTATATATTATATACAAATATACAAAAAAATAATAGACTTGAAGTCTATTTAAGAGAAGTCTTAACTATATTGTACTTCAAACCATTATATAACAGAAAAGCTTTCCTTTCAATATTATAGTAAAATATGTTTCAGCTAAGTAAAATCTTATGGGTCATTCTCAACAATATATGTCAATTAATTTGTAATCCTTCTTCTAGTCTATAACTATGAATATATATAACATTTTATATATATGCCTATGGATAATTGGTGCTAGTATATTTTTATGGACACATTTCAAATAAAACATTTAAAATATAAATAGAGAGGTGTGTTCAGATGAGAGAAACAGGAAAGAGATATACTGATGAATTTAAAAAGATGATTGTAGAAGTATATAATACTGGAAAACCAGTAAAAGAAATATGCGAAGAATATGGCATTAACTATGCAAGTGTAAATAATTGGGTGAACAAAGCTCAAGGTGGTAGTAAGAAAATTTCATCTAAGCCGTTAATTAAAATATCAAAGGCAGATAGAAAGACCTTAAAAGAGAATGAAAATGAGATATTAAGACTAAAAAAAGAAAATGAACGCATAGCCATGGAGAATGAAATATTAAAAAAAGCTATTGCCATATTCACGCAGGAACAAAAGCTATAATTAAATTTATTTATACTCATAAAGATAAGTATCCAGTTAAACTTCAATGTAGAGTATTAGGAATTCCTAGAAGCACTTATTATGAGAGTTTCCATAAAAAAATTTCTAAAAGAGAATTAGAGAATACTATTTTGAAAGAGAAAATAATGGAGATCTATAATGAAAGCAAAAGGAGATATGGAGCTCCAAAGATTCATCAAATACTATGCGATAATGGATTCGAAGTTAGTATAAAAAGAGTTCAAAGAAAAATGAAAGAACTAGGTATATGTTCTATTGTTACAGAAAAGTTTAAGCCGACACGTAGTTCTCAAAAGGTAGAAGAAAAACCCAATATATTAAATCAAGATTTTAGCGCTGAAAACATAAATGAAAAATGGGCAGGTGATATAACATATATACACACAATAAAGGATGGTTGGTGCTATTTAGCAGCAGTCTTAGATTTGTGTAGCAAAAAAGTCATTGGACACTCTTTTGGAAGGACTATGGATGCTGATCTTGTTATTGAAGCACTAAATAATGCATATGTAAATCAACACCCTAAAAAAGGTGAAGTAATCTTTCATTCTGACTTAGGTAGCCAGTACACTAGCTCCGCTTTCATAGAACAGCTAAAAAAATATGAAATAATACAATCTCATAGTCGCAAAGGTTGTCCTTACGATAATGCTTGTGTTGAATCATTTAATTCTATATTAAAGAAAGAATTAGTCAATCATATGAGATATTATGATTTTTATTCAGCAAGATTAAGTATATTTGAATTTATTGAGGCATGGTATAACCGAAAGCGAATTCATGGAGCAATCGGTTATATGACTCCTCAGATGAAAGAAAATCAATGTAAAAACATATTATAAAACTTTATAAAAATGTGTCCAAACTATTGACCTAAGTCCAAATTATCACTAGGAAACTAGTTAAATATATACCTATACTAATATTAAACTATAGAACTATTTAACTAGTTGTACTCATATTCAGGCTTTGAGGTGTATTAAGTTTTTAAAAAGGTTTAATTTAAGTCATTATCGATACTCTTACTTTTTAATACTTTTACTCTACTATATTCCTCTTCCATAACTTCTTTGTATATTCGCTTCATTTCATCTCCACTTAATTCTATAATATTTCTTAATGTTAAATACTTTTTATCCTTATATATACCGTTTTTATTTTTCCTTATTTTATCTTCAGTGGAATACTTATATAAAGAAGTTGTATAACTATCAAAATAATAATCATCAATTTTGCAATTATATTCATCCATTTTACTTTTTATGTATTTCTCAAAGTCTAATATAAAATAAATATTACAAATTAAGAAAAATTCTTTTTTATATGCTTTTTTATTAAAATCACTTTTTTTATTCATTATATCATAATATCTTTCAAATCCCTTTCCATTTTTTAACTTAATTGATAACTCAATAGTTAGATACTCTTTATAAAAATCAATTTTTATTTCAGGTTTATATAGTTTTTTGCCAATAAAAATATAACAACACTCAATAATATTAATAGTATTATATTCATTGGTATCTATACATTTTTCAATTTTATCTATATTGTCTCTAACAATATTTGAGTATAATTCTGGTATAATAATATATCTGTTATATGGTTTAAATTCAAATATACGTATACCTAAAAACTCTGTATCTGTAACTAATAACTTGTTGGTATCATAAAACTTTATATAATCAATGTTTATGTATTTTTTTAATGGATTAATCACATTATATATCGCTCTATAGTGATTACATAAATTTTTTTCACTAAAGTATATACATCTCATAAGCTTAATTTTATACGCGTAATAATTTACAAATAAATATTCATCTATATAATACAGAGGACAAGGATATTGAAAAGATTCTTCAATCCATCTATCTTTAAAAATTTCGTGCCTAATAAATTTAAATATATGAACTCCATTTTTTGTTATCTTTAATAATATTTCATTATTGTCATAACTTTCAAATTTAATATTAATTTCTTTGTGCGAAATATCATAATTACATATTTTATATCCATTTGTACATATAAATAATTTTTCATATAAATTACTATATGATTTTACCCAACCACTTCTATCTGATAATTTGCTAGGTTTCAATATATCGTTTTTCTTTTTATAAATAACATCTTCAACAATCATACATTCAATATTTCCATTTTCTTTACACATACGTTCTACTTTTTTATTTCCTTTTGTTCCAATTAATAAGCCTTTAAATGGTTTATTATATCTATTATTACGTATTATGCACTCTAGATTATTATAATCATCCTCATCAATAGCTCCCCTTTTAACTTCGATTATATGGTAATAATATTCATCCATGCCAAAGATATCTATAGCTTTCATACATACTTTAAATCTTACTTCAAAACCTACAATATCAAAACTAAAATAATCTTTTTTATTAATTAATAAATAATCTACAAATTCATTTTCATATTCTATTTCAAATTTATTTTCCATTTTTTTCACCGCTCATATAATTATTCTTTTAATTAATTGACATAATATTGAATTTATATACAAAATAAAAAAGGACTACCTATTAAGGTTAGTCCTTTTTGTTTAATATTTTACTTTCACTTTCTAAGGAATATTCAATTAGCTTTTCTATGTCTTCTAAGTTATAATTAATTTCTTTTTTCCCATCTGTATATATAATTGTATAACTATTTTCATCTACTGGACTAGCAAACATTCTTAATGTATTTACTAATAGTAAAACTTCTCTTGGTGTATCACATACATAATCTATATAATTCGTACTTTTATTTAAACTCTTTTGCACATGGACTATTGTAAATATTCCTTCATTCTTTTTAATATTAGTATATTTATTCTCTTCAATTCCATATAACCAAAATTCCTCTGGTTTCTTACTTTCTGCAACTAATTTAATTAAGAAATTCTTTGATGGATTTTTTCTACCATTTTCTATCATATTGTAAAAGCTCTCACTTATATCTAACTTTTTAGCAAATTCATATTTTAAAAGACCTTTACTTTCTCTGTATTTCTTTAATCTCTGTTCAAAAGCACTATTTGTATCCTCCACTTTTATAGCTCCTCTAATATCTAATTATGGGTTAATTCATATTTCTATTCCTAATATTTTTTATCCATTGTTCTGCTTTGTTTTTTGAGCATCTTTTAAATCCATACAATCTTTAAATTCAGTAACTTTAATTAGTTTTTTAAAGCCATCTTTATCTAACTTATTATGAGTTAAATATAACTTCCAGCTATTATTTAATTTATCTTCTCTTAATTCTAAATACATATTACTAATAACTCCTTCAAGTTAAAATTATTTAAATAATTTAGCTATTATATCTATTAAACTTATTCCTTGCCTCATTTATAATATGAACAAATTGTGTTGTCGAACATTCTATTGATTTAAAAATTAAATTTATATTACTTTCATTGTAATTTAAATTTATTACAACATATTCATTAATAATTGTTTTTTCGCTTGGTGATGCAAACGCAAATGCTCCAAAAAATATCATCTTTCCTAATGATATTTGATTTTGAATCTGCATATCACTTTGAATACTTACATCTAAAATATCATTAAAATTTATAATTCTTTCATCTAATATACATTTTGCGTCAATAATAGTCGCAGTAGTCATTTTTATTTTGTTAAAGAATATCTCTAATTCACAAGTGCAAGCCCCTAAATCTTTAAATCCGCCTATATAACTAATATTTTTAAATTCTGTTATATATCCTTCGCCATTCGATTCGTATTTTTTAATTTTATTATTTTTGTTTTTAATTTCTGAAATATTAATCCAAATACCTATACAAATTATAATTATCAGTATCCACCACATACAATCCTCCATCTACTCCCTTTGTATTTGTTTTAAAATATAATAAATATTAATATAAACATAATTATTACAAAAGCCAGACAACCACAGCCACAACCATTTACACCGCTCGATACATTATTTGAACTAGAACTATTTCCTTCTCCTTCAAATGTAGCTTTGGCAATATCTTTAACTCCTATAGTTGTTTTATTGTATACTTTATTATAAGCCGCCTTTTTAGGGTCATTAACCCATCCCATTCCCTTTTTACCATAGAGAGGATTAACTGCACCCTTAACAGCTCTCTTTGCCTTTCCTGTTGTCCTTGCTTTTATAGATTTTTTTATACTTGGTTTTCTCATTCCTACCTTCATTTTATAAGTCCCCTAAATTAATCTATCTGTACATTAATAGCTTTTTGACCATCTGCACTCAATGTTACTGTAAAATTACTTCTTGTTTCTGCACCAAAAGAATTCTCTGCATCTACATATGATTTTACTATTATTGAATCAGAATTTCTTATTATCTGTACATCTTTTATAGTTGGGAAGTCAGCACTTTTGGGCGATTTAAGGTTATTTTTAACTACATATTGAGTATATACCCATATGTCAGTATCACTTATTTTTGAATCATTACTTTGTTTAATAGAACATTCACGTTCTGCTAATGTTATAGGCTTGTATTCTCCTAAATCATCTATATTTTTATAATTATATTCTTCTATTTTCCCATTATTTTTAACTATCAATTTTTTATCTAGTATTGAATCGACGCTGATTTCTGAATCATAATTTCTTATCGATACACTAGAAATACTATTATATATTTCTTCTAAATCAGATAATTTTTCATTATCGCTTAATTCATTATACTTCTCATTTACTTTTATTGTTAGTTCCCTATCTTTACTCCCTGAAGAACTAAAAAAATCTATGAATTCATAATTTTCTAAACTCCTCTTATAATCAGCTTTTACACTAATATGCCTTTTAATTGGTTTACTTATTAAAACTACTAAAACCACCAAAACTACAATAGAAATCTTTAAAGTTCGTCTATTGAATTCCCATAGTTTCTTATTCATAAAAAATACCCCCAATATTTATAATTACATCATAATATTAACATATTTTTAAATATTGGTATACTCCATTCCTCGTATTCCTCTAATACTTATTCGTATTTTAAAATATAGCATTTTCAATACTTTTCACTCTCAATATATATCTTTTAATATAGTACAATTATATAAATATTATCTATGACCGTAAAAAAAGAGAGATTTCTCTCCCTTTGGCTTGTTTCGAGTACCTACTCCTATATTCCTCTGTAGCCTTTTAGCCCATGTCTTATATTGATACAGTTTGTTCTATATACTTCTGTGCTGAAGCTATTAATTCGGACTTATAATTATAGATATCAGTTACACAATTAATATAATACCTTGTCCCTGATTTATCTTCATTGGAAATAACAATAGATTTTTTACTGCCACTAAAATAAAATCTACAAATCCATTTTCTAGTATTGTTTTTATATAAAATTCCACAATATCTTTCAACATCTTTAATTGCTATATCGTCGGCTGATATAACTTCACTTAGTATACTTCTTACTACATTAAATGCTTCTAATTCTTCCTCTGTTGTAACTATATTAGGAGTATTTTCTTCTTTATCACATTCAATTTCATCCGTTTCTAATTCACTTTCTTTTTCTTGCACGGGTTTATTATTATTTAATATAGATTTTATCTTTTCATTCATAAAATCACTTACAAATTGTTGCATTGATTTTTTAACAATAGGTTTGAATTTTTCAATAACATTCTGAGTTTTAACGCCTTGGTAAAAGTCATTAATTAAGAATCTTACAAAATCATCCGTAGGATTTTCTAGTTGACTATTAAGTTGATTATTAATTAAATTACTATATTTCAACTCTGAAGCAGTATTAAATATAGTATCTATGTCAAATACATCTTTTGAAAATTTCTTTAATTCTAATATTTCCATATCATTTAAATCTAGTATATTAATTTCTAAGAATGGTGTATCATCCATTTTATTACTTTCTTCTAAATCAGTAAAAAATTTATAGATTATACCGTTTGTTAAAATTGCAAACCTAGATTCGGTTACTGAAAAATAGCGAAATAATTGTGCATCATGTTTAGTAAGAGTATCATTTACACCTTTACATTCAACAAGTATTATAGGTTTACCGTCTTTCATTATTGCATAGTCTACTTTTTCACCTTTTTTAATTCCAAAATCAGCATTAAATTCAGGTATAAATTCCATTGGATTAAATACATCATAATCTAACAATGAAAAGAAGGGCATTATTAAAGCTGTTTTTGTTGATTCCTCAGTCAAAAGTGTACCTTTTATCATTTCTGCTCTCCTAGAGAACTGTTTTAATTTATCAGAAAAATCCATCCTTATTCCCCCTAAAGTTCAAAATAATACATATTTAATTTAAAAATACATCCGCGTGTTGGAAATTTCAAACTTTTATGTAAAATTATTTCCCTCCCTTTCTGCTTTTTCTATTAATCTTTAACTTTTTATTATCTTTGGAAAGCACATCAAGGGGAGTATATTTCAATAAATCTTCTGAGAAATCTAAAGGTAATAGATTAACGTATCTTTCTGTGGTTTTTATATTATTATGAGCGAGTAAAACTTTAAGTCTATAAATATCTCCACCATTTTTAATAAATAAAGTTACGAATGTATTTCTAAAAGTATTTATACCTCTAATTTTTACTTTGTAATGCTTAAAATAATTTACTAGATTTTGATGTAGTGTATCATAACTCATTTTATTTCCATCTAATTTTGGAAATAAATAATCGTCTTATTTTAATCCTATTATAGCAATATACTCATTTAATAATACTCTAAGAATCTTAGATAAGATTACAGTAACTTGTTTTTTAGTATTCATATGTCTAAATAGAATACTTTTATTGCTAAAATCTATGTCTTTTACCTTTACATTTAATAATGTTGTACTCCTGCATCCTGTTCCTAATAAAAAGTTGATACTATCATCAAGATTAACAATAATAACTAATTCATATTTGCAGAATTTCTCCTTACTATTCAAAGTTCCTCCTCTTTGACCTATACTTTTACAGTAATCCATGTACTCTTCATAACACTCTTTAATAGTTTTTTTTGCATTTCTGTCAGCTCTTATTGTCTTTAATTTAAACTTTGACATAAAAAATCGCTCCATTCATCTAATCAGAATTTAATCTTTACAATGAATGGAACGAATTTATGTTCTATACGCCTTTTATTATCCTCTATTCCTCAAAGACCTCTATAAGCCCATTGGTTACAAGGACATCAAAGTCAAATTTTCTCTCCAAATCAGAAAATTTAATAGAGATATTACTTTCTTCTAAGGCTGTTATTGTACCTGTTCCATAAAATTTATGGGTTACAGTTGTTCCAACCTTAAATTTAACTCTTTCTAGTATCTCTTCTTCTAACTGGCACTCACATAGAAATTGAGATTTATTTTTCTTTTCACCTCTTATAAATTGGGGAAAAAGAAATATTAAGTTGTTAATAGCTCTAGTAACGCCTACATAGAATAGTCTTCTCTCTTCCTCTATATCATTATTTTTATAGGGAATAGCTCCATCTACTGTGTTAATCATAAATACCGTATCAAATTCCATTCCTTTAACACCGTGAATAGTACTAAGAATTACGCCTTCATTTTTATCCTTATTTCTAGAGCTAGCTTTCTTTGTTTCCTCTTCTACAGTATTTACATGTTCTAAGAAGTCTTTAATAGTTTTAAATCCCTTCACGCTTTCTTTAAACTCATTTAACACATTTTCTAGATCTTCTATGGAAAATTTATATTTCTGTGCATATTCCACTAGATGTTTATGATACATTAAGTCTCCTATAATAAATTCTACGGCAGAAGGTAGTGAAATTCTATTTAAGCTAGAAATATCCCTTTCAAGTTTATCTAATATTTTTAGTTGGAACACTGGGGTACTATCTAAGTTTTTTAATTTAGTAAAGATACTGCCTAAGCTATTGCTCTTTTTAACTTCTTCTATACTATTTTTACTTATATACCTATAGGGTTTATTTATTATTCTAGTAAAGCTATCCATGTTTAGAGGATATATGCTTAACTTTAGATAAGCTAATATGTCTTGGCATATGAAGTGAGAGAAAAAATTATATTGTCTATCTAGCAAGGTAAAGGGAATTTTCTTTCTAATAAAACTATCAATTATACTTCTACTTTCTATATTAGTTCTATAAAGAACTGCAAAGTTATTAAAGTTATTATCATCACTTTCCTTTACCTTGAGAATATAATCACTTATATATGTACCTTGAGCTGTTTCATCACGAACCCCTTGAGCCTTTATTATTCCATCATCAGTTTTGTTGGCTCTGATATCCTTTGAGGTTCTAATCTTATTATTTTTTATAGACTTCATAGATAATCTTACTATATTTTGCTTTGACCTATAATTTGTAGATAGATATAAGGTTTTACCTTGTTTAAATATATCTTTAAAGTCTACTATATAGGTTGGATTAGCTCCTCTAAAACTATAGATACATTGGTCCTCATCCCCTACTACAAATAAGTTATTATCCTTATTTAAAAGCTTTAATATGTCCACTTGTACATCATCACTATCTTGAAATTCATCAACTAATATATGTTTAAATTGATTTTGATATGAATTTAATATGGCGCTATTTTTAATAAATAAATCTCTACACATTAACTGTAGATCTTCAAAGTCAAGGAGGGATTTTTCCTTTTTATAGGATTCATAGAAATTTACACAGTTTTTTAAAAGCTCTTTATCAATTTGATTATTTCCATCTCTATTATATTCTCCCTTGCACTTATAGATGGATATAGCATTTACATATTCCTTAACCCTATCTTCACTAACATCCTCCACATAGGCAGTTAAAAAGTTTTTTACTACTCTATAACTTTCAAAGGGCTCTATTATATTAATTTCTCCATAATAGGACTTTAGTATTTTATAGCAAAGTCCATGAAAGGTTCCAAAGAAAGGACTTACCTTATTTTTATCTATGGCTAGGAACCTATTTCTCATATTAGTTGCTGCTGCCTTGGTAAAGGTGATTATAACTATATTTTTAGGTGATATGTTTTTCTGATTTATAAGCTCATAAACTCTATTTACAATAACTACAGTTTTCCCACTTCCAGGACCTGCACTGACTATTATATTTTCATTTGTACAGTTAATGGCTGTTAACTGTTCTTCACTTAAAGTGTTATTTTTGTTTTTTATCATAATATAAATCTTTCCTTTTACATACTTTCAATTAAATAATATTACCATATTATTTGTCCATATACTATAGAAATGAAAGTTTTCTTATGGTACGATATATAGGATGTAAATGTTAACCTATGGAGATTTTATAAAATTTTATCCGATGACTACCAGCTCTAATACTCTCATCTTCTTTAAAGTGGGAGTAAAGAGCTGATACGTCCCTGGATAACGATTTCTAAGCTTCAGTGGGAGTAAATAACTCCCCCTGAAGCAAATAACTCTGTTTATGGTTTATATAAGTGAGGAGAACTAAAAATGGATACAATTACTAGACTTGACCTAAGAAGCCAAAGAAATCTTACCATGTTAGTAGATTTTTATGAGCTTACAATGGCTAATGGTTATTTAAATACTGAAGCAGATGATACCATAGCTTATTTTGACATGTTTTTTAGGAAAATTCCTGATGGTGGTGGCTACTGCATAATGGCAGGAGTTCAACAATTAATTGAATATTTAACTAATCTTAAATTTACTGATGAAGATATAGAATATCTAAAAAGTAAAGATTTATTTAGTGAAGAATTTTTAAATTATTTAGCTAACTTTAAGTTTAGTTGTGATGTATGGGCTATTCCAGAAGGTACCCCAGTATTCCCTAATGAACCACTTGTAACTGTAAGGGGTCCAGTTATGGAAGCTCAGTTTATAGAAACTATGATACTACTAACAATAAATCATCAAACTCTAATTGCTACTAAAGCTGCAAGAATTTGTGAAGCTGCTAGTGGTAGACCTGTAATGGAGTTTGGTTCTAGACGAGCTCAAGGCTATGATGGTGCCTTGTATGGAGCTAGAGCTGCAATTATTGGTGGATGTAATGCTACTGCTTGTACTATGGCAGATGAATTATTCAATGTGCCTGTAACTGGAACTATGGCACACTCTTGGATTCAGCTTTTTGATAGTGAATATGAAGCTTTTGCAGCATGGGCTAAAACTTATCCAGATAATACTGTACTTTTAGTAGATACATATAATGTTCTAAAATCAGGTATTCCAAATGCTATAAAGGTTTTTGATGAAATCTTAAAACCTATGGGTAAAAGACCTAAGGCTGTAAGAATTGATAGTGGCGATATTGCATATCTTTCTATAGAAACTAGAAAAATGCTAGATGAAGCTGGCTATGAGGATGTAAAAATCACAATTTCTAACTCTTTAGATGAATTTATAATTAAAGCTGTTCTTGAAAATGGTGCTAAAATAGATAGTTTTGGTGTTGGTGAAAGATTGATCACTGCAAGAAGTGAACCTGTATTTGGTGGCGTTTATAAGCTTGTTGCCATTGAAAAAAATGGAACCATTATCCCTAAAATTAAGATAAGTGAAAATGTAGAAAAAATCACAAATCCAGGTTTTAAATCTCTTTATAGAGTTTATGATAAGAAAACAAATAAAGCTATTGCAGATTTAATTGCTTTAAATGATGAGAATTTTGACAATAATAAGCCTTTGCAGTTGTTTGATCCTAACTACACTTGGAAGAAAAAAAGAATCAAAAATTATAATATAAAAAATCTCATGGTACAAATATTTGATAAGGGTAAATGTACTTACGAAAGTCCTTCTGTAATGGAGATAAGAGAATTTTGTGGTAAGGAAAAAGCTAGTCTATGGTCAGAGATAAGAAGATTACAAAATCCTCACCAATACTATGTAGACTTATCTAAAAACTTATGGAATTTAAAAGAATCATTATTACACGAATACTCTTCAATATATGAAGAATAATATTAATATACTATCTATGAAGGGTATGATATCTATTGAATAAGAAACTTAAAATAAAAATTTCTAATGATGCCTTTGATTTTATTATTAAACTACTGGAATTTCATGATGAATATGATTGTATAGCATTAAAAGAACCTGAAAATGGTGGATGTTGTAAAAATTCTAAGGTTGATATAATTTTAGATAATACCATTAACTACAATGTTATTGAAGATATACAGGGGTTAAATATTGCTTATAGTGAAGATTTATCTAGTAACTTTAATGAAATAATTATTGTACTGAAGAAAGATTCTCTCTACCTAAAAGCAACACCTTCGCTTACTAATAAATCTAAGGGCTGTGGTGGATGTGGATCAAAGTCAAAGGATTGCACATCATGTTCAGGGTGTAGTATGAAATCAAAATAGTTAATAAAAAATCTCCTAGCCTAGGCTGGGAGATTTATATGTTTATTGAAATATACTAAATAACACACTTGGATTAGTTTAATTTGGTTGGAGTTTAATATAGATATTATGTTATAAAAAATCCATATTAAAAACAATTTAATTATAAGTAGCTGTCTTTGTATAAAAGAGATATAGGCAACGACTTATCCTCCTTGTACAAATCATAATCATAGAGATTTTTTATTTTGCTCCCCTTGCTGCTAAGCTCTTTAAAGGGGCACTTATTATTATTTTCAGCCCAATTATAAAGGGCACAGTCCTTTGAACACTCTACATACTCATCATAAGTTGATAAAAAATCACACTTAACCAAGCATACCACCCCCAATAAATACACATTTAATACCCTAAATTATAAATGAGAATTTTCACAAAATAAAGTATTTTTAGTGGATTTATTGAGGGGTTTTCTATATTTAAGAATTTTCCACTATTTTTTAAATATAATTTTAGTATTTTAAAAAATAGTGGAGTTATACTACAACTACTAAAATATATATATAAATTTATCCTATGAAAACTACACTTATGTCAATATTTATATTTTTATGTCCTACATTTCTTTGAGTATTATGGATATTCAAATTACTATCTTCTTTTTTTGCTATATGATTTTTAAGGTTAATAATCTTTTCACTATCAATATTCATTATTTTTTCATATATAGGAAGTAGCTCATTAGGAATCTTATTATTTAAGCCTATATTAATGACTGCTATTTTTTTTATTCCATAAATACAACTTAACAAATCTTCATTGTCAGTGATATAATGAGAAAATTCAGTGAACTCGTCCAATAAGTGGCTACAACCATATAAATCTAGTTCGGAAATAGTTGAGGGTCTTTTTTTACCCTCTTTGAAATCTAAATTCCCTACTTCATTATTTAATATGGTACCACCTTTTTCTATGACAGCTTTTTCTAAGTTTAAATCATTTAACTCTAAACAATCATCTATTCTTACTTGAGTTCCAATATCTATATGATACATAATAAAATTTTTAGCTTCTTCCTTAGATCTGACAAGAATACTGTGAATACCAATTTCCTCAAGTTTATTCATCATATCTTGTATTAATATGCTTACAGAAGTTCTATTTACCATACATATTACACCTCCTAAGGCAGTTAAATATTTTCTTTACTTATTTATATGGATGTAATTACTATTTTATGATATCAATGAAAGATTTTATAATATGAGCTGTAAAACCCCAAATTACATAATTATTCCACTGATAAAAGTATTCATCTAATACCCCCTTTGAAAATTTATAATCCTTACCTCCGTTTATTAAATGAAAGGGAAATCCATCTTGATTTATTGGGCCAATATCCATTTTATATAGTAATGGTTCTGTATCAATAAAAAATTTTATTGGTACCTTAAATATATGATCAACTTCACTTGTATTAAACTTAATATTATTTGTATTAAGTTTAGCGATATAGGGACGCATTATCATGAGGTATGGTGATAAGAAATAATCCATTTCACCAATAACTTCAAAATCTTCTTTTTTAATATTCATCTCTTCCATGGTTTCTCTTATTGCAGCATCTCTAAAAGACTCTCCTTCTTCAACCTTTCCACCAGGTAGACAAACATCTCCAGGCTGACTATTTAATTTTTTAGCTCTAACTTGAAAAATTATATAAACCTCATCGTCTATAACCTGTAAAAGAATCATCACTGCTGCTTTTTTCATAGGTTGTATAGATGTGGACTCCCTATCTTTAAAAATATCATTTATTCTATCAATATTTATATTTGTCATCAGTTCACTGCTCCTTCTAAATATCTTATATATAGCATACCACAATATTAGATAATAAAAATATAACATATTATTAATAACATATTTTTTCTTTGTCCTTGTTGAAAATTACAGTAAATGTTATACTAGATAGGACTTATTTAATTCTAAAATATAAAATTGGAGAGATGACTTGTGAAAAAGAGAATTTTATCATTATGGGTATTTTTTACTTTAGTATTTACCTTTTCTTTCTCAACTATAGCCATTGCAGAAACTCAACCTGAAATCGTTGGTACTTCTGCTATTGTTATGGACTTAGAAACAAAGGAAATAATCTATTCTAAAAATATCGATGAAAAGAAACAACCAGCCAGTATTACTAAGCTGATGACTGCTTTACTATTAGCTGAAAATAAAAGTAAAACCGATTTACTTACTTATCCAGCTGCAGCCTTAAAAGAAGAGCCTTATTCTTATGGACTTAATGTTCATCCAGTAACACCTGGAGATACATTTACCGGTAAAGATGCTATGGACATACTACTTCTTTATTCAGGTAATGATATTGCTTATATGGTTGCTGAAAATGTTGGTGGAACAAAGGAAAAGTTCATTACAATGATGAATGAAAAAGCTAAAGCTTTAGGTATGACCAATACTAATTTTGTAACACCTAATGGCCTTGATGATAACACTGATGATCACTATACTACAGCATATGATTTATCCCTATTATTAAATGCAGTTTACAGTAATGAGTGGATTAGAGAAACTATGTCTAAAAAGGAATCAGAAGTAAAATCTACTAATGGACCATCATCAATAGTTGAAAATAGAAATAAACTTATAGGTATAGATGGAAACATTGGTGGAAAAACTGGTTATACAGAAAAGTCAGGAAGATGCTTAGCAGCTTTATATCAAAGGAATGGACATACTTTAGCAACGGTGGTATTAGGTTCAGATTATAATTTTCCAGTAGACACTCAGGTTTTTGAAGATACTACAAACCTAGCCAATTATGGCTTCAATGCAGAAAAAGAAGTCTTCAAAGCTAAGAACACTGAAATTTCAGAAGTTACTATGGAATATAAAATTTTACCTCTTATAGGACCTAAAAAAGCAATTAAAGTTCCAGTTACTATTCATGAGGATATTTCATTATATCCAACAGACTTAGAACCAGAATTTAATTCTGAAGTAGGTAAGGTAAATATTTGGACTTTAAGTAAAGATAAATCTATTGGTAAAGCTACTGTTAATATAAAGGGATATGAAAAACAATATGATATATATTCTGGACTATCCAATATGGATATAATAAAAAGTAATATCCTTTATTATGTATTAGCTCTATTAGTATTAATAATAATAGCATCTTTAGTAATACTAATAATATCTAAAATAAACAAAAAACGCAGAAAAAAAAGAAATCGTATATATAGATAGCTTTAAAGATTCCCTATGTTAATATTAATCATAGGGAATCTTTTTTTCGTGTGTAAATATTTGTAATCTTACATATATAGGTGTTTTTCTATTTACTAAATAATTTTATTTATCATAATAAGTTAAATTTAAATTTTACACTTTTTTATTTTGACATTTTCAATTATGACAATGATACTTATGATTATTTTTTGCAGTAAAAACTTATAATATTAAATAAACTTTATAATGTCTTCAATTTTATCTATTATATAATCAGGATTATGTGCTTTAATCTTTTCTATATTTAGTGCAGTATAATTTACTAGGCAAGTTTTTGCTCCTGCATTCTTTCCGCATAATATATCATTATGGCTATCTCCTACCATTATAGTTTCACTCGGGTTAACTTTTAAGACTTCACAAGCTTTTAACACTGGTTCACCATCTGGCTTATGTTTCCTACTATCTTCTGGAGTAATTATTACATCAAAATATTTCTCTAAATCAAAACAATTAAGTCCTCTTAAAGCTGTTCCCCTTTTCTTAGATGTAACTATTGCTAATTTTAATCCCTTATCTTTTAGCTTTAATAGCCCATCTTCCACGTGATTATAAGATTTTATGTATTTATCATGGCAATTAAGACAGTATCTTATGTATTCATCAACTAATTCATCAGCTCTCTCTTTATCATATTCACTCAATACATCTTTAAGTGGTATACCAAAGGATTCTACAATTTCCTCCTTTCCTATATTTAATCCTAAATAATTATTTAATACATAATTAAAGGAAGTCAATATTAATTCATTGGTATCTATTATTGTACCATCTAGGTCAAACAGTATTGCTTTAATCATATCTTTCTACTCCTTATTTATAAGTAATTTTAGCGGTATGTACCACTTTGAATAACTCAATCCATGGTTATCTCTATATGTACCCTTTATATCCTTCACCATCACTGTAGCTCTTTTATTAATATTGCTAATTATTCCTTCATACAATATACCTTTGTATTTAAATTGAACAACTTGTCCTTTAACAAATGAGTTATTTATGGTCTTATTTAAGGCATCTTTACTCTTTAATATTTCATGATAACTACTTGTATGTCCAAATAAATTAAAGGCTAGATTCTTAAATCTTTCACCTTTACAATTAGAGCTTCCATACTCACTAAATTCTATGACATGGCAAAGCTCATGCTCTAAAATAAGCATAAGAGCTTCTAGTGCATCCTTAGCTTCTATTCCACATACAAATTTACTTCTATTATCTTCTATATATTCTTTTATGACTCTATTACTTATTCTAATCTCATAGGTACATTCTCTTCCTCTTTTTGAAAAGATAGTCTTTCCACCACTTGAAGTCATCCTATTGGATAAGGATACTTTAATACCCTTTGGTATAGCATTTACTAAATACCCCTTTAATACATAACCATCGTATATATTTATAAGGTTAGAAATATTTTCTAATGTCAAAATATCTATAGAATTTAGCACAATAATTTTATGTCTTCTGCAAAAATCTTTCTTTATAAAATCTCTCATATTCACTTTATCATTTTTGTTAACTTCAGTGTCAATCATTAAGTATGTACTACCTTCCTTAAATAGATTTTTCTATAAAAATGCTGAGCATGCATTATAATTATATTACATGCTCAGCGCTTATCTAATATTTAGAGCATTTTAACACAGACTAACTTAATATTTTATTGATTTATATATAAGTCTGCTTAATTGATCTTTTTCTTTTGCGCCTTCTATACTTCTTAATATTTCCTCATTAATCTTACTTATATCAATATTTAATTCTTCAATATGACTTTCTAAGGAATTTATTGCATTTAAAAGCCTTGTCTTTTTATTATCTTTAACTATTACCTTATCTGCAAAAGATTTAAGAGCAACATATGTCAAGATTAGTACATCTTCATCCTCTACAAATTCTTCATAATTTTCCACAAGATATACTACAGCTTTAGTTAGTAGATTTTTATATATTTCTATACCTTCACCGTGGTGAGTAAAAGCTACTATACTTCTAGCAGTATATATAACCTTATCTATTTTAGTATCCTCTACAGATTTACCAAAGGCACCACTTGCTAATTGTTGTGTTGCTAACACACGTAGGAATTCTGATTTATCTATACCCTCATCCATTAAATTTTCTAACTGCAATTCATCTAGACTTTGACTATAGTAGAACTTCGGAGAAATTATATTTGTATCACCCTTATTGAAATCTATGTTAACTGGTAAGAATTTTCTCATAACTCCTCCCAGTACAGGTTCATAAATTTCTTCTATTAAAATAAAGGATGTTTCATCACTTATAATTCCAATGTCAGTAGATAACTCTATAATCTTATTTTTCATAGCCTCATGAACTTCTCCACGTTCATAGACGATTCTATTCTCTAAAGATTCTATTCTTTTCTTATACCAAACCTTTTCAATTAAATTTGCATTAACCTCTAAGTCTAATTTAGTTAGAACTATTCTTCGTTGTATTCTTCTATCTCCAACCATACCATTAAGAGTAACAATACCTTCTAGATTCCCATCCATCTTAGCAAATATTGAAAATGGTTCTCCATCATACATATATTCTATGGTTCTAGGGTAAGTTTTCTCAACCTTCATTCCACCCCAATCAATTTCAATATCTGTTATTTGTAGTCCTCTTATTCTATTGAACTGATTTAAGATTACATCTTCTATTCTAATACTTCTATTAATAAATTCTGCTTTTCCAAAGGTGATTCTTGCTATTTTATTGATGAAATAGGTATTAACAGAGGCATCTATTCCAAAAGGAAAAATTCTGCTTCCTACGCAAGTTTTTTCTACATAATCAAGGATATCTTTCTCATCATCCACTACGTCATCAGTAAATAAAATGATAGTATTTTCTTCTCCCTTATCTTCATTTAAAAAGGCATATTTTATTCCATCAAATATATTAGCATCATTTTCACAAGCTAACTTATCTATCCACTTAGATGCTTCCTTTAAATTTTCATCATTAAATTCAACTCTTCTACTCTCTGAAAAATGCTTTAGGGTGTCACCCATAGCAACTATGTTAAAGGTATCACCTTTATATAAATTTCTAAGACATAAGTGTAAAGCAGTTTTGGCCTCCTTTAACTTATCTCCTTCCATGGATTCTGATATGTCTATAAGGAATATATAGTTTCCATTTTTCTCTTCTACATCCTCTTCAATTTCAGGTAGAAATCTCAAATATACAATTCCATTGTCTTCGCTATAATTCTCATATATAATTCCACTTGTTTCACTGGAATTTTCCTCTAAATAAATTGTCATAGCACTATCCAGAATTTGCGCTTCACCTTGAAGGGTTATTTTGTATAAATTGCTATCATCATCCTCTTCTTCTTCTACCTGAATTTTATGAGTATTACAAGAAAATTTAGCACTTTCAAAGGTCTCTACTAATAGATTTAAAGATAATTTATAGTCTTCTTGTTGACTTTGTTCTTCATTATATGGATTTTCTGGGAGTACAATCTTAGGTATAATTAACTTAAGCTTGGAATGTTCATATACTAGCTCTTCAATATAAGAGATCTTTATAACTACAGTTTCACCTTTTAAAATTGTTCCAATTGACATTTTAAAATAGTTGTTATTTAGTTCTTCTAATATAAGTTTACTTCCTGAATCTTCTCCAATATTTTCATAAATTTTCTCTATTTCTTTTTTATCTTCTACTTTACCTTTTATAACACTGCCACCTATATTTGCTTCAAAACCTGAAATAACAGCAGTATCTGGTATAGGGAAGGTATAAATTCCTTTTACATCATCTTCACCTATATTTTCATAAACATGGCTAATTGTAAATTCAACAAACTCTCCACAAATATTACCGTCTATATCTACCTTTTTTAACAATATTTCTCCCTTAGAAATATTGTTCTGTAACTTTTCATATTCCATAACCTCACTCCTTTTATGTTATCTACATTTCCTTCAGAAGGCGTTTTCCTCCTTCTGAAGGATAAATTATTATCTAGGGACTTAGCCATAGTCATATAATTTAATATAAAAGTTTCTATAAATTATATTGTACTACATAACTTCTTTTATTACTCTCAAAGCATTCTTATATAATATTTTTTCTATATGACTTTCATGATATCCTTCTTTTTGTAATGCAGTTATGAGTTTATCTATCTCTCCCATATTACTAATTTCTAGGTTTTTAGGATTTATTCCATCAAAATCACTACCAAGGGATAGTACATCTATACCCCCAACATTACAAATATGATTTATATGTTTAACCATATCTTCAACAGCACTTTTACTTCCGCCTTCTATTAAGAAAGATTTTTCAAAGTTGATGCCAGTTATGCCCCCCTTTTCACTGAGAGTTCTAATCATATCATCAGTTAAATTTCTGCTGTGATTACATACAGCTCTACTGTTTGAATGTGATGCTACAAAAGGTTTCTTACTATATCTTGCCACATCATAGAACCCTCCATCGGATAGGTGTGAAACGTCAATAATCATGCCTAGCCTATTCATTTCTTCAAGGGTTTCTAATCCAAAGGTTTTTAACCCTTTATTTCGAAACTCTTCTCTGCAATTTGGATAACCTATACTATTTTCATAATTCCAGGTTAATGTCATAAGTCTAACTCCTAGGTCATAAAAATTTCTTAAATTCTTAAGAGAGCCTTCTATAGCTTCACCTTCTTCAATGGTCAAGAAAGCTGATATTTTATCCTCCTCCTTATTCACTTTAAAATCCTCATAATTTTTTGCTACAGATATTTCATGATTATTTTTTTCTAATTCTTCATAAAATTTATTTAGCATATCCATGGCTCTATTAAATGCCTTAGGATGCTCATTAAGATCAATAAACAAGGCAAAAAATTGTGCTAAGGAATTACCTTTTGTTAATTTTTCTAAATCAATAGCTAGATGATTTCTCTTTAATTCCATATCCTTATTATCTATTAAATGACAAATTGTATCACAATGTAAATCAATTATACTCATATTATATCCCCCTTAATTCTAAGACTATATCTTCTATTAAATTACGAATTTACAAGTTATTTATTACCATAAATATTAAAATTCTATCCCTATTATCTATATTATAAATTCTCCTTCTTTATTTATATATCCTTCTTTTTCATCTATTATAACCTTACATATTCCATTGTAAAAGTTATCTACTTCATGAAATTTAGGCTCTATAACTATATGACCTTTTAAATCTATAAAACCCCACTTCTCGTTAATTTCAACAGAAAATAGACCTTCACTGTACTCAAGAACATTATCATACTCTATAGGTATTATTATGTTCCCATTTCTATCTATAAATCCATATTTATCTTCTATGGAAACTGCTGCATAATCTGTATTAAAATTATCTGCCCAGCTGTATCTTTTTTCAATAACAAAGTCACCAGAATTATTAATATATCCCCATGTATTATCTTGGGATACAGCTGCAAGGCCATTAAGAAATTCGTTAGTAAAATCAAAATTTCCTTCTATCTTTATATTAAAGTTTTCATCCACATATACATTTTTACCTTCTAATCCCACATTGGCTAAACCCTCATTAAAATTGTTAGCATATTCATATATAAATCCGCTAATACACTGACCTTCCCCATTTATATATCCATAGTTCTCACCTTTTCTAACTATAGCGAGGCCATTCTCTTCAAACTCATTAGCATCATCAAAGGTAGGTGGTATAATCATATTGCCATGTCTATTGATATATCCCCACTTTCCTAATATTTTCACTGCTGCAAGTCCTTCAGTGAATCCTTTTCCTTCTTCATATTTTACTTTTATTACCTCATTGCCTTGTAAGTCTATATATCCATATCTATGGTTTAACTCAACTAAAGCCATGCCTTCATTAAAATAATTTATATCATCATATTTGGGAGCTATTATATAATCCCCTTGTCTATTTATGAAACCACATAATCCATCTACCTCTACAAAGCCCATTTCATCCTCAAATTCATCGGCAAAATCAAAAATAAAAGGAACTATAGTTTTTCCACTTTCATCTATATAACCATATTTATTATCTAATTCAACGGGATACATTTTCATAATCTTTTCTCCTTTGCTTTTTAAATATATGAATATTATACCATTTATACGAATAAAAAGTCTTATATTATCTTAATTAAAGATAACCTATTCTATATATTTAACTATTTAAAAACTATTATTTCATACCTTATATATTATTAATACAATGTCTATTTAATTATACTAATTGTTAGTAATTATAATTTATATTATAATTAAAAAGATGTAATAATAAGTGTAGATATCTCTACACAATACAAAGGAGTGTTAAATATATGAAAAATTGTATAGTAGCTCAATCTGGTGGTCCTACATCTGTAATAAATGCCAGCGCAATGGGAGTATTTAAAGCAAATGAAGAACTACACTATTTTGACAATGTATATGCAGGAATTAACGGTATTGAGGGAATTTTAAATGAAAATATAATAAATCTTTCTCAGATTGACAGTGAAGTTATTGACAGATTAATTTATACACCATCTTCAGGACTTGGATCTTGTAGATACAAATTAAAAACCTATGAAGATAACAAAGAAGAATACATAAAACTTTTTGAGATTTTTAAGAAGCATGAAATTGATACTTTCTTCTACATTGGCGGAAATGATTCCATGGATACAGTTCATAAACTTAGTAACTATGCAAAGGAGCATAACCTTCCTGTAAAATTCTTTGGAGTTCCTAAAACCATAGATAATGACCTTCCAGTAATGGATCATACTCCTGGTTTTGGAAGTGCTGCTAAGTTTATATCAACTATAGCCCTAGAAAACAAACTAGATGCTAGTGTTTATACTGCAAAAAATGTATTTGTTATAGAGGCAATGGGCCGTGATACAGGATGGCTAGCTGCAAGTTCTTGTATTGCTACATTAAATGGAAAACCAGTGGTAGATTTAATTTATCTTCCTGAAGTTGCCTTTGATGAAGCTAAATTTTTAAAAGATGTGGCTAAAAAATTAGAAGAAAAAAATTCTGTAATTGTAGTAGTTTCTGAAGGAATAAGAACTGCAGATGGTACTTTCCTTGGTGAAATGGGTGGTACTGGTCTAGATAAATTTGGTCACGCTCAATTAGGTGGAGTTTGTAGTTATATCAAAAATGTAATCACTGAAAATGGAGTTTGCAAAAAAGTAAGAGCCATAGAACTTTCAACTATGCAACGTTGCGCAATGCACTTTGCTTCTCAAACTGATATTGATGAAGCCTTTAATTGTGGATTTGCTGCATTAAAATACTCTGCAGAAGGTGAAAGCGGTTATATGATAGGTATTGAGAGAGTTTCTAATGCTCCATATAAATCAGAAACCTTTGCAGTGCACACTTCAAAGGTAGCAAACTCAATAAAATATTTCCCTAAGGAATGGATCAATGAAGAAGGTAACAATGTAACTAAAGAAGCTTATGAGTATACACTACCTCTAATCATGGGAGAACCAAAAATTCAATACGAAAACGGTCTTCCAAAATATGCTTTCATAACAAAATAGTATTAACAATTTAATTTGCCTATATTAAAAGGAGTGATTTTAAATAAAAATCACTCCTTTTATAAATTAAATTTTCGCCTTTTTTTCAATGGTAGAAAGAGCATCTTTATCTGCGATAACAGTTAAATTAGGATGTAATTGTAATATTGAAGCAGGAACTTTTGGTGTAATTGCTCCTAAAAGAGCTTCATACAAAATGTCCGCCTTACTAATTCCATTTACTACTAAAAGAATTCCTTTTGACTGCATAATAGCCTTTATTCCCATAGTAATGGCATACTTAGGCACTTCTTCAATACTATTAAAGAATCTTGAATTAGCATCAATAGTCCTTTTATTTAACTTAACCTTATGAGTGTTCTTTTCAAAGACTTCTCCCGGTTCATTAAACCCTATATGTCCATTATGACCTATACCTAAAAGTTGAAGATCAATGCCTCCAAAATCTGAAATTAATTTATCATATCTACTACACTCTAAATCAATATTAGAAGCGAGTCCATTAGGTATATTAATATTATTTGACGGCATATTAATATGTTTAAAGAAATTTTTCTTCATATAAGAATGGTAACTTTGATTATGGTCTGGTGCCAAACCATAGTATTCATCTAAATTTACACTATGTACCTTTGAAAAATCCAATTCTCTATCATTGTATATATCAATTAACTGCTTGTATACTCCTAACGGAGTAGAACCAGTGGCAAGTCCTAATACAGAGTTTGGGTAAAGTATAACTTGAGCAGAAATTATATTGGCAGCTTTTCTACTCATACTTTCATAATCTTCTGCTTTAATAACATTCATTTTTATTCCTCCTCTGTGCTTAAGTTCAATTACAAATAGGTTGTATGCTCTCCTTAAGTTTAATTTAGTATATAATAGAATATATATTCTATTATAACATATATTACATAAATAAATTTTAATATAAAATTTAATTTCGTAACTTATGCCAATAAAAAAAGAGCGGAAAATAATTGCATCACCTTCCTATGAACTACTTTCAGGAATAGCTAATAGGAAAAATGTTTAAAATCCACTCTCTTATATTTTATATATTATAGAAGTTTGTAAAATATATCGTTTTATTAGGGTTCAGATCATTAATTATGTATTATCTAGATATATTTTAAGATTAATTTACTAGGTTATATATCTATTATTCTGTATCTTTATCATCCGCTCCTAATATATACTCAGGGTAAAATTGTGTTCCTTTTCCAGCTGTAACAGTAATTACATTATTAGTTAAAGCTACAGTAAAATTAGTTTTTAAAGATTGTGATGTTGGAAATTTACCATCAAAATATTTATTACCTATTTCCGTTATATCACTTTCATCAATAGGTCCTGAAGCTTTTATATCTCCCTCTATTATCTCGGTTTTAACTGCCATAGCTATGGCATTAGCATTTGAAACATCTGTTTTTTCTTTAGCTTCACTAACCTTAGATACCATTGTTGGTGCTACTGCTAAGGCTAATACACCGATTATCCCTAAAACTACTAGTAACTCAATTAAGGTAAATCCCTTTTTCTTAGATCTATTAATTTTCTTATTCACACTATTCCTCCTTTCTTTTTTCATTTAAGAATTTATGTAACAATTTATGTACATAAACTATGTTATCCATTAAATACATTTTTATACAATGTTTTATATTTTTATAATTATAAATATATTTTCTTCATAAATAAAAACACCTAGGCTTTATTTCAATCCTAGATGTTTACAATATTTATATACTAATTATCTGTTAATTTTTCATTACATTTTTCTTTTATAAGAAAAGCTTCATCATAATGATCGTCAATAACTATAGCTTCTTCTGCACACTTTAATGCTTCTTTAAACTTTCCATCTTTAAAGTATATTTTAGCTTTAAGCAAGTAGTATCTTTCATCATCAGACATCTCAATAGCATTATTAATAAAGGTTAAGGCTTTATCATATTGAAAATCAACTATAGCATAAAAATAATAGGCTATTATATAGTAAATTTTATCTTGCCTTGTATATAAATTAAATATACCCATTAAGAAACTAAGAATTTCCTTTCTTGAAAGAAAAGTTTTTCTTACGGTACCTCTATTCATATCTTTATAGGACATCTTAAATAAATAATCCACTGCTTCTGTGTACTTATATCTTCTAATATAAATACACACCTTATTTAAATTCATATATAAATCATTAGGTGCTAGGGTAAGTGCTTGTTCCATATATCCCATGGACTTCTCATATTCCCCAATCTCAAAATGAGTTCTTGCTAAAAGGTTAAAGTATTTACCATTGTCACTTTTTAAACTAATAGCCTTATTAAGATTATATATAACCTCTGAATAAGAAAAACAGTCTAAATTATGAACTCCAACTAAATCCTTTAAGGAGGTTTTAGAGCTATTTAAAAGTCTCAACACTAATACAATTGCCCTTCCTTTTCTATAATACCCATGGGGACCATCACTTTTCACCTCAATGAGCCTATCATATATATTTATGGCTTTATTATAATTTTGTATCACTTTGTATACTGATTGGTTTTTTACAATAACTTCATATTCCTCACCTAATTCCAAAGATAACACTTCTATATAATCATACCAAAAATCATTATCTAGTTCTAAATTAATAGCCCTCTTGCAGTTGTGTATTATTCTGTCACATCTATCATCTAAAGTTAAATATTCATCTTCCTTTATCCTATGAATTTCATCTCTAAGGAGATCTGACATACTTTTTTTATACTCATCATAATTTCCCTTATATATATCTTCAGCTTCATACATTTTTTTAATTATACACTCATAGCTTTGAACTTTTATATTATAAGGTGATTTCTTATCTCTAGTTATGCCATCTAATACTTCTAATGCCTCATCATATCTTTTTAGTTTCATAAAAATAAAACCTTTATGATACAAGTAATCATAGTAATCTCTATTTTTAATGCCTATAACTTCATTTAAAACCGTTAAAATTATATCTACATCCTTAGTAAGTGAAGTTCTTTCCATAACAGCATCAATAAAGTCCCTCACCTTATTATCTATATAGGTTTTATTAATGTACTCCCTATCCTCATACTCTGAATTGCTTTCTATTTGATATAGAATTTTATATATATTAATCATCCCTAAAAAGTAATCATTATCAATTAAAATATATTTTCCTTCTTCAACTAACTCTAGATATTTTACACTTACATATTCAGAACTACTATGATAGTGATCGTTTTCTTCTTCCTTAAGAATAACTTGAAGAAGTTTCATATAGTTTTCATAAAGATTATAATAATCTCTTATATTTATAAATTTCTTTATGTTATCTAAATATTGATTTTTTAAAATTCCCCCTAGTCTAGCTAAATTTTCACCAAATATCTCTACATCTCCATAACTACTATAACTAGAGAGAGCATAATTAAGTCCTTCATAATAGGTTTCGAAAGCTTCTTCAAACCTATCTAATCTTTCTAAAGTTTTTCCTTTATGATTATAAATATATTCATCTACTGTTATTCCAAAGGATAAATTTATATAATAAAGTGCTTTTTCATAATCTTCCTCCTCGTAATAGGCAAAGGATAAAAGGTCATAAACTTCATCAGTTTTATTAAAGGTCATAGCCTTTTCTAAGGTATGAAAAGCATCCTTCATTCTATCCAGCTTAAGGAGCATCTTTCCCTTTAATATGTAATAATCATATCCTTTATCATGATCTATCACACTATCTAATTTTAACAGTATCTTTTCAGCTTCTACCTTGGTTATATTATTATAATTATCATATTTTTCTTCTATGTTAAATTTGTTGTAATCCATATTCCCTCCTAAACATAAGATAAGCCCTACGCATCCATATTCAATTTTACCATATATGGATATAAATCTAAATTAATAAATGATTAACTTTCATATATTGTCATATTATTTATATTTCATATGGACTATAATTACTATATATTTCTTTAAAATATGGTAATATATAATTAAAAACAAAATTTAGGAGGCAATTGAAAATGCAGAATATTAATAGTGAAAATTACAAAACTGCTATATTTGCTGGTGGCTGCTTTTGGTGCATGGTATCCCCTTTTGATGTATTAGATGGAATTATAAGTGTTACTTCTGGGTATACTGGAGGTGAACTTAAAAGCCCTACCTATAAAGATGTAAAATCTCAAGGTACAGGTCATTATGAAGCTATTAAAATTATATATGATTCTACTATCATCTCCTATGAAAAGCTCTTAGATGCCTTTTGGAGACAGATAGATCCAACGGATGATGAAGGTCAATTTCAAGATAGAGGCTCTTCCTATATTGCTGCTATCTTCTACATGGATGAGAATCAAAGAATAATTGCTGAAAAATCTAAAAAAGTTCTAAATGATTCAGGTAGATTCCCCGAAGAAGTAGTTACTAGGATTCTTCCGGCATCAACCTTCTATGAAGCAGAAGAATATCATCAAGAATTTTATAAAACCCATCCTACAGAATATAAAAAGGATAGAAATATATCTGGAAGAGATGAGTTTATAGCAAAATATTGGGGTGATGATTATTATAAAATATATGAAGACTAAAATATTTTAAGATTGGATGTGCTGTTATGAAAAAACAACATAGTGAATTATTTAAAACCCTTATCAATGCCTACTATAATGATAAATTAGAGAATGTTATTGAAGAATTATTAAAGGATAACACAGTTGATAAAGAAGTCTTAGCTGCGGAAATTTCTTCTCTCTGTGGAGTGAATTTGTCCTTTAGTAATAATTACATAGAAGATTTAAAAAAAGCCATAAATAATTATGAATCAGATCATAAAATTGTTAATAAAATTAAACTATGTAAAATGGAGTGTAAAGTAGATTGTGATAGAAAGACAAAATGTCAAGAAAGCTGCCCCTTTGATGCTATTTTATATGATGAAAAAACTAAGTGTACTTATATAGATAATGATAAATGTACTGATTGTGGGTTCTGTGTGGAAGGATGTCCAACTGGAAGCATTCTAGATACTGTTGAATTTATGCCTCTTGCTAAACTTTTAAAGGAAAATACTCCTGTAGTAGCTGCTGTAGCCCCTGCTATAATGGGTCAATTTGGAGATAGCACCATTGAACAGCTTAGAACTGCTTTTAAATCTCTTGGATTTACTGATATGGTGGAAGTAGCATTCTTTGCAGATATGCTTACCCTTAAAGAAACCATTGAATTTGATGCTCACGTTAAAACAAAATCTGATTTTATGATTACATCTTGCTGCTGTCCTATGTGGGTTGGCATGATAAAAAAAGTATATAAGGATTTATTGCCACATACATCTCCTACTGTATCTCCAATGATTGCAGCTGGTAGGGTGTTAAAAAAATTAAACCCAGATGTAAAGGTAGTATTTATAGGACCATGTGTAGCAAAAAAGGCAGAAGTTAAATCTCCTGACTTGATTGGTGACATTGATTTTGTTCTTACTTTTGCAGAATTACAAGAGATTTTTGAAGCCTTTAATGTAGTTCCAGAAACCCTTGAAGGCACTACCTCCATGGAATATGCATCACGAGGTGGAAGGCTTTATGCACGTACCGGTGGAGTTTCAATTGCCATTGAAGATTGCATAGAAAGAATGTTCCCTGAAAAATATAAACTTGTAACTCCTATTCAAGGTAACGGAATAAAAGAATGTAAGGAAATATTACAAGATCTTCAAAAAGGTATTATAAAAGGAAACTTCATTGAAGGAATGGGATGTGTAGGTGGATGCGTTGGTGGGCCAAAAGCTATTGTCCCTAAAGATAATTCTAAAATTGCCGTAGATACCTTTGCAGATAACTCTAAATATAAAGTTGCCTACGATAGCCCAGTAATGAATGGAATCTTAGATGCCATTGGCATATTCACCATAGAAGATTACAAAGATGAAAACAAAACTGAAATATTTCATAGAGACTTTTAAAAACACTATCTCTATGAAACTTCCTACTAGATTAATTTATCTCTCACAAAAATTGAGCATCCACTTTAATATAAGTGGATGCTCAATTTTTTTATTTATATAATTCCTTCATTTTTTCAAAGGCTTCATTACTTAGAATGTGTTCTATGCGGCAGGCATCTCCATCAGCTACTTCTTTAGATACTTTTAAAGTGTCCATGAGATATTTAGTGATGAGAGTATGTCTTTCATATATTTCACTGGCCTTTTTCATTCCTTTTTCTGTGAGAGTTATCTCCCCTCCTTGTTCCATGGTTATATATTCAGCTTTTTTCAGTATGCCCATGGCTCTGCTAATGCTAGCCTTTGTATAACCTAATTCATTTGCTATATCTATAGAACGTACAGATCCCTTTTTTCTCTGAAGTAATAAAATAGTTTCTAAATAATTTTCTCCGGATTCATGTATTTTCATAATAATCTCCTGTATAGTTTCTTTTAACCTATTTTATCATAGGTTAAATATTCATTCAACTTTCCAAAATTATTCTTTACTTATTTAAAATAACCCAATACATGAAAATTATTCTCATTTTCAGTTGACATCATAAATCATTTATAGTAAACTCAAAATATAGGTTAGTTAAAGCTAACTTATGTTTTTCAATATTAGTTAGCTTGTGCATACTTAAGGGAGGGATTTATATGCCACTTACTATGGCCAAATCTGGAGAAAAAGTTTTTATAAAGAAAATTAATGGTAAAGAAGAAACGGTGAGATTTTTAAAAAGCCTAGGATTTATTGTAGGCGAAAGTATAACTCTTATTTCAGAGTTAGGTGGAAATATAATTATTAATGTTAAAGATAGCCGTATTGCAATAGATAAATCTATGGCAAATAGGATTATTATATAGGAATTATTTTAGGAGGTAATTATGAATACATTAAAGGATGTAAAGCCAGGACAGACTGTTACAGTACTTAAAATTCAAGGTGAAGGTGCTGTAAAACGTAGGATTATGGACATGGGAGTTACTAAAGGCTCTTCTATTCATCTTAGGAAGATAGCTCCCTTAGGAGATCCTATTGAGATAACTATTCGAGGATATGAACTTTCTATTAGAAAATCTGATGCTGAAAAAATATTAGTTGAATAGTTTTAAATCTAAAATTTTCACAGAGTTAAATCTCTGTATATTTTTCATTAGTAAGTTAGCATTGGCTAACATTTAGGGGGGATTAAAATGGGTATAAAAATAGCTCTTGCTGGAAACCCAAACTGTGGTAAGACCACAATTTTCAATGAACTTACAGGGAGTTCACAATATGTAGGAAACTGGCCTGGAGTAACTGTAGAAAAGAAAGAAGGAAAATTAAAAGGACATAAGGATGTAACTATCGTTGATTTACCAGGGATTTATTCCCTATCACCTTATACCTTAGAAGAAGTTGTAACTCGTAATTTCTTGATTGATGAAAGACCAGATGTGATTATTAATATAGTTGATGGATCAAATATTGAAAGAAATCTTTATTTAACAACTCAACTTGTAGAACTTGGAATTCCTGTAGTTATAGCCTTAAATATGATGGACGTAGTAAATAAAAATGGAGACATGATAAATACTTCAAAGCTTTCGAAAACACTTGGATGTGAAGTATTAGAAACCTCTGCCCTTAAGGGAAAAGGTCTAAAGGAATTATCTGATAAGGCTGTAGAAATTGGTAAAAGTACTCCAAAGGTTACCTTATTAAATACCTTTAGTAAGGATACAGAAGAAGTTATAAGTAACATAGAAAAACTATTAAAAGGAAATTCTTTAATAAAAAATCCACGTTGGTTTTATATTAAACTCTTTGAAAGAGATGAAAAAGTTCTAGAATATTTAAAACTAGATAACAATACAAAAGATAAATTATATAATTTAATTAATAACTATGAGGAATCTCTTGATGACGATGCAGAAAGTATTATTACCACTGAACGTTATGACTACATAGGTAAAATAATTACCTCCTGTGTTAAGAAGAAAAATAATTCTAATTTAACTACTTCAGATAAAATAGATAAAGTTGTGACTAACAGATGGCTTGCCCTTCCAATTTTTGCACTAGTAATGCTAGGTATATATTATATTGCAGTTACTACTATTGGAGCTATAGCTACTGACTGGGTAAATGACACCCTTTTTGCTGAGCTCATTCAAGGGAATGTTTCTGACTGGTTAATGAATATGCAGGTAGCTGACTGGTTACATGGACTAATTGTAGATGGTATTATCGGTGGTGTTGGTGCCGTTCTTGGATTTGTACCACAAATAATGGTATTATTCTTCTTAATATCTTTACTAGAAGACTGTGGTTATATGGCTCGTGTAGCTTTTATCATGGACAGGATCTTCCGTAGGTTTGGACTTTCCGGTAAATCTTTTATCCCTATGTTAATAGGTTCTGGTTGTAGTGTTCCTGCTATTATGGCAAGCAGAACCATTGAAAATGATAAAGATAGAAAAATGACTATAATGCTTACTCCATTTATTCCATGTAGTGCTAAACTACCAGTATTTGCGCTACTAGCTGGTGCCTTTTTCCCTAATCAACCTTGGGCAGCACCATCAATGTACTTCTTAGGTATAGCCATGGTTATACTTTCAGGAATAATCCTTAAGAAAACTAAGCTATTCAAAGGTGATCCAGCTCCTTTTGTTATGGAACTGCCACAATATAGAATACCTAGCCTAAAAGGCCTTCTTATTCACATGTGGGACAGAGGAAAAGCCTTTATCATAAAAGCTGGTACTATAATCTTTGTAGCTTCTGGTCTTGTATGGTTCTTACAATCCTTTAGCTGGTCTTTACAAATGGTAGACGCGCAAGATAGTATATTAGCTTCCATTGGAAACGTAATAGCTCCTATATTTGCACCTCTAGGATTTGGTAACTGGCAATCTGCCGTTGCTACTGTAACAGGATTCTTAGCTAAAGAAAATGTAGTTGCTACCTTTGGTGTACTATTCGGACTTGGTGCTGAACTAACAGAAAGTGACCCTAACTTAGTTTCAACTATGGGACAACTATTTAATGTAGTTAGTGCTTACTCTTTCATGGCGTTCACCCTACTAGCTGCTCCATGCTTTGCGGCTATTGGTGCTACAAAACGTGAAATGGGCTCTTGGAAATGGACATTTATCGCTATAGGATATCAAACAGGTTTAGCCTATGTGGTTTCCTTAATAATATATCAAGTTGGACGCTTAATCTTTTTATAAAGGAGGTGTTACTATGGCAACATTTTTAATCGGTGCTGTAGTTATAGGTGCTATGATATTAGTATCAGTAAAACAATTTAAGAAACAATCTCAAGGTGACGGTTGTGGCTGTGGTTGCTCAGGTTGCTCCCAGGCTAGCAAGTGTCATAGATAAAATAAAGCTGAGGAAATTTCCTCAGCTTTTCTTATGTTTTAAACTAATCTTATTGTTGTATCTTCCTTAAACTCTTCTTTTAATCGCTTTCTTAAGTTTTCTAATAATAATTCTATGTCCTCATGATTTTTTATACTCTTTTCATCCTTAACCAATTCCCTAACACTAAGTACTTTAGCAATGTTTTCTATTCCAGTTTCTTTAATAATTTCATTTAACCACCTTAACTTTAGTTTCTCTCCAAGTTTATACATTGATAAGATAACTGGAAAACTCTTTGAACATAGAGTTTTCTTAGTAAGGTTTTCGAAGCTTTCATTGATTTTACCTTCAAATTCATTATAGAAATCATAGCCCTTCAAGTTTTCTATCACTTCATCCTTACAAGCTTTAATAAATTCTATTGCTGGAGTTATATCTTTATTTAATAGATCTAACACTCTATTATTATACTTTCCTATAAGTGGTGGTAGCTGAGGAATCCTGTTATATGGATCTTTCATCCTTAAAATACCATATAGTTCTTCTACTAGTCCTTCTATTTCAGAATCATATATAAATTCCTTATTTTCTTCAAAGGAATTAAGGATGTCTATAGCAGCATCAAAGATTATTCTCTGCTCTCCCTTTTCATTTAAGTCAACTGTATTGTTTTCTTTTCTATAAAAAAATCCCTTTATATTATCAACATAATCTATATAGTCTAGGAATTCTTCTTCTAAATCATAGACATACTTAAAAAATTCTTGGATATCATCTATATTAAGTATACTTTGAAATAACTTTTCACCTAGAAACACAATTTCTTTTCCAGGATAACCTTTATTTATTGAATAATTAAAAGTCATATCCTTAATCTTATTTAATTCTTCTTTGCCTAATTCTTTGAAATACTTCATTAGAAGTTCTTCATCATTAGGTATAGTGCCTCCTCCAAAGAGTTCTTTAATTAACTCCCTAGCTGCATCTATATATTTACTAGGTACCTTTTCTCTACTAATAACTATAACCTTTTCTTCATACTCTCCCTTAACTAGGTAATCTACTATATCCTTATTATTAGAAGACACTACCTCATTAGCATATATAATACTTATATATTGCTTTTTAAATAGCTTCAGGAGTATACCTTGAATATCTAGCTCCTTCCAACCATAGGGTGGACTTGAAAATTTAGTTAACATGCTTTTAACCGTTAATTTAATACTTCTCATGGTACTAGTTAATATATAATTATTTACTTCCTCCAAGGCTAATTTATTTTCCTCATTATCTTCTATAGTTCTTTGACGAGTATCAGCTTCCACTATATTATATAGCTCCCTACTATTATCTATAAACTCTGTAATGTAGTTTATTTTGTTAAACCTTGAATCTACAAGGGTTCTTAATCCCTCATTGATTCTACTCACCAAACCTTTTACCTTAATATTTAAAAGAGAGCCACTTACATATATCTCTGACCACCTTAAAGCTTCCTCTATTAAGAATTTAGCCCTTTTTAACCTGAGTTCTCTTTCCTTAGTTTTTTTAGTCTTAATATCCTCCATGTGAATAGTTGATATTAGGGTACCTTTAAGCCTTAAATATCCCTCTATTTTAAGTATATTTTCAATTTCCTCTATATAATTATCCTGGTTTGATATATCAATTATCACATTATTTTCCCTATCAGATAATTCTTTAAGATAATTTTTATTAACCCCTTCTACTAAATTATAATTAGCAGTTATAATCCTAATTCCTATAGGATTTTTTTTAGTGCCTCTTACTTTTTCATCTATTAACTTATTAAA
This sequence comes from Clostridium sulfidigenes, assembly GCF_052067195.1. Taxonomy (NCBI): domain Bacteria; kingdom Bacillati; phylum Bacillota; class Clostridia; order Eubacteriales; family Clostridiaceae; genus Clostridium; species Clostridium sulfidigenes. Next base: position 56,076 of record NZ_JBQHQR010000007.1, read on the forward strand.
ACTAAAAGAATAAATTTTAGAATAGGCAAACTTAGAATTTTCATATATATGTTCAAAAACTATCTCACCTATCCTTTGAGCAATCTCTCCACTATCAATTGTCATATTTTTTATCTCTTTATTTACCTCTTGTTCCTGAATTGTTAAAAATACAAATTCATCACCATTTTTTTCAACCAAAGTTTCTCTTATAAGTTTACTTAATGACTCTTGCACCTGCTCCTTAACTTCTTTCTTTGAGGATTCTATATTATCTATTAAAAGAGTAGATAAGTTATCAATATTACCCTTTATTCCTCTGGCATATTTTATAAGGAATAGTAATTTAAGGACTTTAACATCATAGCTATTTAGCTTTTCATTATTTTCAGCATAACCAATAACTGTTCTAATAGAAGGGTCTAAAAAAGTTTCTATAGTACTATAAAAAGCTGAGAATGGAACTAAGGTTCCTATGTTTTTGTCCATATACTCCACTGCAACTTGCTTATACGCTCCCAGTAAACTTCTCTCGCCTTTAGACAAACTTCTTCCAGCTACTCCATGGCTTCTTATGCCATTAAAAACATGTTGTAATAAGTTAAACTGATAAGGTACAAAGGGATAAACCTGTGCAAAATTATCCATGTCCTTATATAATTTCATGTCCACAGTATCTGTGGTGAAGGTTAAAAGATTTCTAATAAAAGATTCTCTCTCCTCATATAGACTTTGTAGCATCTCCATTGCCTGAGTTTTCTTTCTCAAAATACGTTTTTTAATCACTTCATCCACATTAGCAGAAGATAATGACAATCTTGTATTAAACCTTCCTTGAATCTTAGAAAAGTCATTGCCTTTACCTAAAGTAAAAACATCTAAATCCTCTTGAGATGTAACAATAACCCAGCATCTACCTTCACATTTGCTACCTAAATCCTCCACCACTGTCTGAAGATTTAGCATAAGCTGAGTATCTTCTCCTAAATATTGGCCAATTTCATCTATTAAAAATACCACATGATGATTATTTCCCTTTAAATCACAATAATCCCTAACCCTAGAAGAAAACTTATCTATAGTTAAAGAATAATTTTCTTCACATTTACTATACCAGTTTCTTGCAGCATCTTCACTCATCTTAGTAGCCTTTGATAAAGCCTCTATTAAGGCATCCTGTTCATAATAAAAATCTTCCCTGCCCTGAGTCCAAGGTTTTCCTGATATATGATGAAACACTTCTTTAAAATCTTCATATATCCCATCTTCAGTCATCTGTCTTTCCATATCAGCAATCCAAGGCATAGATCCACAAAAACCCTGCATTTCATTGAAAACCCTATTAAGTACATTAACAATAACATCCCTATGGGATTCTGAATTCGAGTCAGACTTAGAATCTATATTAAAAAGGATAGTATCTGTAGATTGGTTCTTTATAAGCTCCATATTCCTTAGGGTAGAATCCTGTAGTTCCTTACTATAAAAATAATCTAAAGCACTTTTATTTCCTATGGTTTCATTAGATAAAACATAGGATAAAATCTTTAAAAAATGAGATTTACCGCTACCAAAAAATCCTGAAATCCATACTCCAATCCTATCAGTACTATCTAATATGCCTCTGCTATATGCTTCAAAAAATTCATTAAAATGGCGCCCTAGCTCATCAGTAACCACGTATTCTTCAAGTTCCTGCTTTATATTCTCCTGGTCACATTGACCTACCTTAATTACACCTTTTATATCTCTATTAATTTCTTTCTCAAATAAATCCTTTAACTTTATGTTCATTTTGTTCCCCCTGGTTACTATTAACTTATTCCTAGGCTAGGTTATAAATAGGCTTTTTACTTAAGCCTTATGTAAACTTGCTTTAATATTATACCATATTACAACTAGCTGTAGACATGAATATAAAGCAGATATGAATCCTATGGTTAACAATGTAACTTTAAACATTATTTACATACTATATTACATATGATTTAATATAAGTAAGAGAATATTTCCATATACTTATGGAAATAGAAAGGGGTACAGCTATAGTTAATAAAAAATAATAAGGGGTGCATAAAATGATAGAAAAGGGCTTAAATAATTTTTTTTGGGGATTCTTGTTTATATCTTTAGACTTTAGAATTTGTGGTTTTGATATACTCCCCGATGTAATTGGATTTATACTATTTGCTATGGCCTTTAGTCAACTTAAAGAGCATAGCCAGCATTTTTCAAAGGCTTCAACATTAAATATCTTTACCCTAATACTTTCTATTTTTTCAATATACGAAGTTAAAAACAATAACAGTGGTATCACCTTTGGAATTTTAGGACCATTTGGTATTCTAGTAGGATTAGCTTCCTTAATATTAACCTTATATGTAATATACAATTTATTCATGGGTATGAAAGAAATGCTTCACAATCATGATAAGCATGTGTTAGCTGAAGAAGCTGATAATAGATGGAATCAATATAAAGAATTAACTATTGCTACTATATTAGCTTTTATAGTAGTATTTATACCTGTAATAAATATCTTATATGTGTTAGCGATATTTATTTTTGGTATAGTTTTCTTAGTAAAAACCATGAAATATTTAAGTAGTTGTAAAACAAGCTTTAATGGATATACTTATTAAAAATTTCAAGCCAATGCTCGATAATGTTAAGCATTGGCTTCTGTTATTTTTTTACTTAGATATGTCTTCTGAAATATGAGTTTTCTTTCTATATTCTTTTGTAGCTAAGAATGGTAAATAAATAATACCAAAAATCACAAGTGAAATTATGACATCTTGCCACCTAATTACAGCATTTGAACCATCTGCACCAAAGAGTAGAAAACCAAGATTATTGTTTAAATAATGTATCATGGACACAGCCCAAATATTTTCCGTCTTAAGATATACATAGCCAAAGAAAATAGAGTAACATATACAAACTATAAGTTGAATAACTATGCTATAAAAAGAGGTCTCTGGACTATAATAAAATAAATTTATTGGGAAATGCCAAAGTCCCCAAATTACTCCAAGTAAAAGTACACCCCATCTTTTACCAAACTTGTCCTGAAGTACTGGTTGTAAGAAATACCTCCATCCGTATTCCTCTCCAAAGAAAAGAAAATAAGTAAATAAAAAATTTAATGGTAAAAGCAGAAGTAATTTAAAAATAGTCGGATACTTAAAGTATGTAAAAAAATCATCAAGGGATCCACTTATAGCACAGGATATTAAATTTGCTAATAAGTAAAGTACAACAAAAATAAGAATATAGAATAATGATTTCTTACCATTCTTTTTTATGCTAAGTCCAAACTCTGCCCTGGTTTCGCTATCTTCAATACCTAGCATAATAAGTCCCAGAAAACTTCCTGCTGTGACTAATATTCCAGCTACAATCTCTGGCTCACCATATCCAGTAAAGGTCTGTATAGAAAGTATAATTACTGATACCATTGAGAAAATCAAAAATACTCCAAAAAACTTTTTAGGTGCCCTGGTTCTTATTTCCTTGTTACATAAGAATGCCAACATAACTCCCATGGCTGGGTAATACATTTGTACAAGGGGAAATGCACCTACAGCCCCTTTAGAATATGCAAAAGCCATTAAAAATCCCATTAGTGCTGTCACTCCAAAACATACTATAAAGAATATAATAACAGTACCTTTGCCACTGTGTTGCTTATCCAAATTTTCCATAAATACTCTCCTTATATTTATTACTGTTATACTAAGATAAGTTATATGAATATTTATGTAATTTCATTATATAACTAAGTTTTTACCTCATATAACTAAGTTGCTACCTTAGAATATAATAAATAAAAAACATAAATATTCAACAATTTCATTATATCAAAATTACTAAATATATACAAATCATGGTATTTACCTTAAATTAAAGTAAAACATCAAAGGATTAATTTACCATAAAAAAATATATTGTACATTAAACTAAAATATGATATTATAATCTCACACCAAGGAAATGACTAATAAATAAAAAGTTAAATTTCTGGAATATGCGTTAAGCTCTTATTTTGAACCTACATTTAATTTTAGGGAGTTCAATATTTAAATGAGGAAATGTACCTTCTTGTGAATCCTTTTCACGGCATTGAGGGCGATTGAGACATCTGTGAGGACACCCACCTATCGTGAGATAGGCTTCAAAATTAGAGTACCGGTATTTTGGATTTTATATTAAAATTTAAGCCAAGCTTATAGTCTTAAGCATTGGCTTTTTGTTTTATCCGATGACTATCAGCTCTAATACTCCCATCTTCTTCAAAATGGGAGTAAAGAGAAGTTACGTCCCTGGATAACGATTTCTTTGCTTCAGTGGGAGTGAAAACTCCCTCTGAAGCAAAGAAATCTGTTTATTCTACAACTTTTCACTAATCTAATTACAGTTACCTATAGGTATTAATTTAAACTTACCCACAATTCCATAGCTTCATCACGCTTACTACTTAACTCTTCTTTTTTGCAGTATAACTTATTAAGATTTTCATAATCCAACTTTTCATCAGTCATGGCAACATCAATATCCTTTATTTCATTTTCAAGGACTTCAATGATTCTTTCAACCTTAGCCTTTTCCACTTCCTTCTGTTTATCCTCATCAACCTTTTTAGGTTTCTTAACTTTTTCCTGTTTTATCACGGGCTCTTTAATCTCTTGTAGCTTAAGCTGTTCTTTTACATTTTTATAATAATCATAATTTCCAGGATAGCTTTTAAAACCATTGTCTTCAATGGCAATTACTCTTTCACTTATTTTATTAATAAAATATCTATCGTGGGATATGAAAAATATAGTTCCTTTAAAATCTTCTAGAGCTTCTTCAAAGTTTTCTATGGAGTCAATATCAAGATGATTAGTAGGCTCATCCAGTATCAATAAATTTACATCTTCATATAATAGCTTACCAAGCTTTAGTCTTATTCTCTCTCCCCCAGATAAATGCTTTACTTTTTTAAACACACTATTCCCATAAAACATGAATTTTGATAGATATTCACGTGCTTGACCTTCAAGTATTGAAATATCTTCTCTAAAGCACTCTAGTACAGTAAACTCCTCATTTTTAAAGGTGATTTTCTGTGGTAAATATGCAGCCATTACATTAGCACCTAATTCCACTACACCAGAATCTGGCTTTTCTTCATCTAAGAGCATTTTCAAGAAAGTAGTTTTACCACTACCGTTTGGGCCTATTAATGCTGCTCTTTCACCGAAATGAATCAATAAATCTACATCTCTTAAAATTACCTTATCATCAAAAGATTTAGAAAGTCCTTCAGCTTTAATTGTCTCATTACCAGATCTTTCACCATCTTTAAAGTTAAGCTTCATATTCTTTCTTTCAAACTTTGGTTTTTCAGTTCTTACATATTGACCTCTTGTTCGATAAAATTTATTACTTTCGGTATCACTACTTTTCATCTTATCAAGCTTTTTTTGTAGACTAGCAGCTCGTTTAAAGAATTTATTATTATCTACCCTAGCTGCCCAATCCCTTAACTCCTTTATAGCGTTCTGTACATTCTTAATCTCCTTTTGCTGCTCCTTATATTGGTGAAATTGTTCAAGGATATTCTCTTCTTTTTGCTTTGAAAAATCAGAATAATTTCCTTTATAAGTCTTACTTTCCATATCCTCTATTTCTATAATCTTTGTTACCACATTATCTAAAAAGTATCTATCATGAGCTACAATAATTACAATACCATTGTAGCTTTTAAGATAAGCTTCAAGCCATTCAGTTGACTCCATATCCAGATGATTTGTAGGCTCGTCTAGTAGTAATATATCTGGGTTATCTATGAGCAGTTTGCCAAGGACAACCGTAGTTTTTTCACCGCCACTTAATAAATTAAACTCTTTATTTAAAAAGCTTTCATCTAATTTTAACCCCGTACAAATCCTACTTAATTTTTCTTCTGTATTGTATCCATCTTTAACTTCATATAATTCAACTAATTGGCTATACTGCTTTAAAGCTTTTTCTAAATTATTATCTTCTAAAAACTTCATTCTTTCTTCTAATTCACGCATTTTATTCTCTATGCTATAAACTTCTTCAAAAGCTAATTTTAGAACATCAATAACCTTTATGCCATCTTCATACTTAGGAATTTGCTCAAGGTATGCACAAGTAGCTTCTCTAGGCTTACAAATAAAACCTTCATCATATCCTGGACTTGTAGCTCCCGGATACCCAATACAATAATTCATTGGTAACACTCCTGCTATTAACTTAAGAACAGTACTCTTTCCACTTCCATTAACCCCTACTATACCAACTTTTTCTCCTGAATAAATCTGAAAGGATATATTTTTAAGAACAAGAGTTGCATCCATATATTTTTTTACACCATTTAATGTTAATTCAAACATAAAAATTCCTTCTTCCATCCATAATTCTAATTATGCATTTCATGGATAGGCACAAAAACACCTTAATTATTATAACTTTTTATTATTTAAAAATAAAAAACTGTAAGAAGATGGTTTCTTCTTACAGTCAGAAATACTCTAATACTATTATAATTTACTTAAATAAGATATAGGTTAAAAACATATTATTATGCTATATATCTCATTATATAACTCTTCAAAAGCGTTTCCTCCAATAGTTAAAGCTTTTTGAAATATTATAAATTATAGTATTTAATTTCAATAAAGTAAGTTACCTTCTAAATGCCTTATTCCATAAAGAGCACAACAATAAAACCTAAATATAATTAGGTAAAATAAAACTCATTATAAAATATATTAATTATTAAATTAAAATTAATATTAGCAAATAGCTGGTTTCATAACTTACTTCCTCCTCTTGGCGTTTTTTTTATTATACCATTTTTAATATATTATGTAAATACATTTAAAAATTGTATCAACATAGCTATTTAAATCCACCAATTTAAGACCTATACTATGATTTTTTGTGCATTTTCATGGGTATCATCATATTCTTCTCTAAGGAGTGAACACATATATCTATCAACTAGTTTCCCCTTATTTTTAACACTTTTTCTCATTAATCCTTCTACTTGAAATCCTAAACTGGTTAATAAAGCTAAAGAGCCTGTATTCTCCTTTTGTAAAGTTGCATATATCCTAGTTAACTTTAGTTCCTGAAATGCATACCTAATAAGCATTTGTGTTGCTTCTTTGGTATAACCCTTATTCCAAAATTTTTTTCTTATCCAATATCCAATTTCTCCATTTTCATATTGATAATTAATATTACTTAAGGAAACAACTCCTATAAAGTCATCTGTATTTCTATTGAAAATACCCAGTTCAATGCAAGAATCATCTTTTATAGAATTTAAGTACTTTATATAGCTTTCAGCATCTTCTAAAGTATATGGGTATGGAACTTCATGCATATATCTTGTCTGATCAAAATCATTTATGTTTTCTTGAAGGGTTTTTGCACTAACTTTGGTTGTAAGTGTTTCCAAATAAATTCTTTCACCTATTAACAAAAGCTTTCTCACAACAACTACTCCTTTTAAAATTATATTTTTAGGTAAATTACAACTTTACCTAATTATAACTCAATATATAAAAAGTTCAATGGTAATTTTATAGGGTGAATAAAAATTCACCCTATAAGTCACTATTATTTATTCTAAAAAACTAAGCTTCATTATTATGAGCTATTTTTTCTTTCGTTCTTTGGTCAATTTCTTTCTTCAGCTCTCTTAAATAAGGAGAGAATTCCACCTTATCCGCACCATAAGTAAATTGCAAGTCATATTCTAGCGGAATCCAAGTACTAATATCCGCCTCGTTATGTTGAATGACTGCTTCTAAATTGTCTAAGGCTTTGTAAAGCTTTGCTTCATCAGTCTTACGTTCATTCATTTCCTTTAAAAGCTCTGTGAATTCCTCACGATAAGGAGTATGGAAGGTTGCGATCCATTGGAAAAACATCTCATCCTCTTTTTCACTATCTTCTTCTTTCTTCTCAAATGTAGGAATATCACCAGTAAAGGCTTCACCTAAATCATGAATCAAACACATACGAATTACCTTGTTCATATCAATCTCTGGAAATTCATCACGCATTAATAATGCCATTAATGCAGTACGCCAGCTATGTTCTGCTACACTTTCATGGCGTCCACTCGATGTCCATGAGTGCCTAGTATTGCATTTTAGTTTTTCTGCTACTGTTAATATTTCTAGAAATGTTGCTGTATTCATACGAAGTTCCCCCTAGAATTTTTATTTATGGAATATTATAACAAATATATATAAATAAGACCACGTCAATTTAACTAAAAGTAAATAAATGAAGTTAATTTAAATTATAGATTTCCTAAAATATAATGAAAAAAATCTAAAATATGGAAATAAAATAAGGTGTAGTTCACCTTATTTTATTTCCTTTTATTACTAAACCATTCAATTGTTGCTTTTTCCACATCTTTTGGAAGCTTTTTATTATACACCTCATCATATAGCCATGCTAATGTCTTATTATTTAAATATTTTTTCATTTCATCTTCTGCCTCTAACATTACAACTTTTATTAAACAAGGACATTTGGTATGTGTATCTGGCAAATTCTCTTTATCTAATAATATATTTTTTTGTCTAATTTCTGCACATTGAAAAAATGATTCAGTTCCTTCTACTGCTTCAACAACATCCCAAAATGTTATTTCTCCTGCACTACGAGCTAGTGCATAACCACCTTTTACACCTGGTATAGATTTTACAATTCCTGACTTACTTAATTTTGCATATACTTTTGATAAGTAAGTTTCTGAGATACCTTGAAATGCCGCCAAATCCTTTATTCCCACAGATTTACCTTCTTCTAAATTTACCATATATAATAAACAATGTATTGCATATTCTACTCCTACTGAAAATTTCATTTTTCATACTCCTTTGATATATATAGTCTTTTATTAATAATATCCTATTATTTATTCTTCTTCAAGATAATCATGTTCCATTAAATATATACTCTCTTACAAAATATCTCCATTGACAAAAGGGAAAAAAAATTATATTCTTATTAAAGACAACTATTGTCCACGATAATTCTTATCCATAATTTATAAGAAAGAAGGAATGTGAAATGTTTACAGATAAATTTTTTGAGGTACTAAATCATGAAGGAGTAGTTTCTATTGTTACTTGTGCAAATAATACAGTTCATGTCGCTAATACATGGAACAGTTATTTAATTGTTATAGAAGAAAATAAAATCTTAATTCCTGCAGCAGCTATGATTAAAACAGAAGAAAATATTAATGCTAACCCTAAAGTTAAATTGACTCTTGGTAGTAAGGAAGTAATGGGCTACAAATATATGGGAACTGGATTTTTACTTGAAGGAACTGCCAAATTCCTAAAAGATGGAGATAACTTTAAGATGATGAAAGAAAAATGCCCATTCCTTACAAGAACATTAGAAGTTACAGTTACCTCATGCAAACAAACACTGTAAAGAATATTAAACTCAATCAGATAAACTATGCTAAGAAAAATCAAGGCCTAGAAATAGTTCTAGGCCTTATTTTTTATATAATTTTATATCTTCTTTCTAACTTTTTAATTCAAAAATAAAAAAAATGCTTCATACAAAATATTATCTAATTAAAATTGAACCTCTACCAAAACTAAATACTACCTGGGCTGTCAAATGAACAATAGCTAACTATTGGCATTTTTTATCAAATAGAAATTAGTGTTTTACACCCTTTTCATAATAAATGCTACTCTCTGTTTGTCCAATTTTCTCATACCCCATTTTTTCGTATAAATGTTGATTTCTAACACTACATCCGAATGTTGACAATGACCATATTTCCACATTCGGATGTAGTTTTTCCATAAGTTCCATTGCTTTTCTTCCATACCCCTCATTTTGGTATTCAGGAAGTATACAAAAATCCTGTAATTCAAAATGGTTAGGTCTGTTATCAGTTTCATGATCTAACCAAAATGTTCCGATTATTGTTTCATCCAACATTATCTTATAGAGAGGATATTTACTTATACACCATGAAACAAAATTTGCATCTCCAATGTATTTCAAATATTCTCCTTTACTTTCACCGAATCTAATGTCTTCATCTGTATAAGCAAGTCTTCTAACCTCTATGATATTATGAGCATCTTCAATTTTAACCTTTTCAAGATGTAACATAGATTAACCTCCAACATTCTATATTTTTCATTTTTAGGTATATTAAATCCCACTTTCAAAATATGAAAACCTCTGAAACCCGCATGGCGACAACAACTAGTTTAATAGTTAAATATTTCTATAGTTAAATAGGTTCATATTTTTATATTTAAATAGTTCTCTATATACATTTTTACCTATGTAAATAGTTAAGTATATACCTAGATGTGTTCTAAATTAGGTAAAAGTATAATTTTTTTTATTTTAATATATCAATTGACTTATAGACAAGATAAGAAAAATATGAAGTAATTAGATTTTAACTTGTCATTTGAAAACCGAGCAATACTGTGAAATAGTTATCTGATATATAGTTTAAAAATATTCTTTTAGTATTAGTTTATTTTAGTCCAAATTAAACACTACACATATAAGTAATCCTATTTCACAAATCGAAAATAATTGAGCACAAAAATAAGTTTTATAGAAATCATCGGACTGTCGTTTTTCAAGTAAATATATAAAAAATATCATTAATGAAAATATAATGCCTATAATTAAACCAGATATGCCTTCATTTTTAAACGAAAACCAAATACCATTTTGCATTCCATATTTCGTAAAATAATAAGCAAATGTCGGAATGGCAATTATATTTGTTGGTATGAATACTTTCAATTTAATAAATGGTGAAATAAATGCTAAAAAGAATATTGCACCTAGTATAGCAATGAACAACAAGATATCTTTAAAAGGAAACCCTATAACTTTTCCTGTCTTTTCATTATTACTGCCCAAAACGATTTTCTCACAATAAATTGCTTTATGGGTATGGGTTAGATATCCTATTTTATAAAAATCATATTTACTTACACCAGATGAAAAGAAAAATTCAACCTCTTCTCCAGTAGACAGATAAACATAGTCTGTTGGGTCTTTGCTGTAATGTTTTATTTCTACTACTTCCCCAGTGACATAATTTAGTTTTCCAGTTATTAATTGAGGAATATCAAGAAAGTTCGGTTTAAGAAAGTAAATTGTTATGCCCATAACGATTATAAACCAAATAACTTTCCATGGACTAACCTTACTTATATCCCATCTTTTTCTTTTAGAAAAACTTTCTAAATAATTATATCTATGTTTTTCTTTCGTTGTATTTTTTTTAATGCCTAAAAGCCAATTAGAATTTAGTGCTATTATAAGTCCTATTATTAACCAGAATATGATTCCAATTATAAAAAAACATGTTTGAAATATCCTCATTCTTTTACCACCTTAAAATTTTCAATATATATTAGAGTTTATTCAATATATATCGCTCTTATTTAATTGAATAATGTTCGTACTAATTTACAATTTTCATTTATAACTATATTAGTGATAAAAGCTATCTGCCAGCTCTACTCTCTCACCTGTGAGGGGATTTATTGCAAAATATCTTAGATTATCATTAATGATTATTTCATAATAGTAGAATTTATTATTTATAAATAAAGATTTAGGGAAAGGTTTATGAAAAGGTGTGACATCAATTGTATAAACATAATCCGCCTCAACTAAAAACTTCATACTATCATCTTTATTTAAGGATTCTTCTAAAATTGTTTTCCCTTCTACGTAGGTATATTTAGGTAATGCAGCAGGTATCGATATGGCAATTAATATACTAGAAATACTAATAATTATTGTAGATATCTTTTGTCTGTTGGTTATTTGAACTTTAGTATTATTACCAGTTAAGTTAAACCACCACAATACTTGAAATGGGATAAGTATTGTGAAAAATCCATAACTTATAACTGTATCATACTTAAAGAATACCATTACAAGAATTGAAATTTCAATTAAACACAATAAAATAACCCCTATTCTTATAAATAGCTTAGCTTTGAGATTTTTAAAGATATTCATAACTACCTCCACATATTATTCCCCCTTAATTTTATTCGTTAGTGTAAAGTTTTTTAACTGAATATAATATGGAATTTTTTATTCAGGTTAAAATTTTTCATATCCACAACTTCAAATTTAATTGCTGCTGTAGTCTCCTTGGCTACATTAATCATATCCTCAGAAATATCAATTTCAATAACTTCAAAATTCATATTCTTTAATTTTATTGCAAGTATTCCAGTACCACAAGCAATATATAACATGTAATATCCAACTATATTATATATGTTCATTGCATTAGAAACTAATTCTGCACACTTAACACTATCTTTACCCAATATTTTTATAAAACTTTGATAACTTCTCCTATATATTTAAGAATGTCCGTCAAATCGTCTGTATCAACTGCATACAGTGCACTCTTTTTAACTTTCGGTGAGCTGTTTATTGCGATAGAGCCTCCACAGTATTGAAAAATTGGAATATCTGTTAAACCATCACCTACGGCAATGCATTCTTCGGGTTTGATACTATTGTTACTACAAAAATCTTGTAAACACTCAATTTTTTGTTCCGCTCCAATGTAATTAAGAATTTTTCCAGTAAATACTCCTTCAACTACTTCATAATCACTACCATAATAATCGTCAAATCCCCAAATATCACATACAACTTTGGCTACTTGCTTTGGACCTACAGTAATAACAATGCATTTAATATTTTGTTCATGTAATGCTTCAACTACACTCTTGATATTTTTTAAAGGTTTTGCAATCTCTAAAAAAGATTGAGCGATTTTACATTCTTCAAGACCTAAAAGTAATTCTGATCTAAGGTAATCTGCTGATATATAGTCAAGCAGTCCTTTTTCTTCCTGTTCTTGAATGAGAGAGTGCTCTTTTTCTTTCCCATTTAAAATGCATGGCAACATAACGGAATGAATTTCTCTAATGAGAGTATCATCCAAGTCAAAACAAACAAGTTTCAAATTTTTCATTCTAAATACACCATCCTAAAATATAAGTTATACAATTGTAAACTTATTATAACATAATTACAATAATATGTATGACTATATATTAAAAAGCACCTCCTTTAAGAGATGCTTTAATGCAGTATCTAATAAAATTATACATTAATATTGTTATGATATAGCCATACTTACAACTTCTAATTCCCATTGACCATTTTTATAGACAGCTTTATATTTTGGGAAAACTGCTCCTAAGTTGCCAAACCAGGAAGTAGATTCAACCACAGCTTTATTATTCTTAAATTGCTCTACTTTAATTGAAAGCATTGTTCCATTTAAAGTTCTTGATATCATGCCATTGTCATCAAATTCAAAAAGTGATTTATCATCTTTAACATCTTCATACCAATATACATTTTCTGATAGACTTTTAAGTCCTTCAAGTACATCTTCCTTTGCCTTTTCTTCTATAAGTCCGTCTAATGTGTCTTTTTGTACAGCAATGAAGCCGTTTCCTCCATTCTCTATTTGAAAGGCTGCACTCATAACTGCAACATACAATTTAACCCGTTTAACCTCTTCTTCAGTGTACTGATTATTATCATTCTGTATTGGGTTAGTAGTTTCCTTACAAATAGAAATATTTGTCTTTGTATGTGATACATATATAGCTACGGCTATAGCTCCAATAATGCATAGAGCTAAAATTCCTATAATAATTTTTTTCATTGATTTGACCCCTTTCATATATCTAATATTTAAACTTATACCATAAATAAATCTAAATTATATACGAATTTAAAAGGTCACTAGTTCTCAATAGGTTACAATAACATATAATCTTTCATTACACTCCATCCTTGGCTAATGAATAATATAAGAATATTATTCATCTCATTCATAATTATACACACCTACCATAATCTAATTGACAATGAAATGTATGTATATACTAAGAACATCTCATTAAAGTGTAATCTAAGAAGATATATATAATTTAACTTGATCACTACATATCATCTAATGGATTACAATAATAAATCCACTCTGAGTCTTGATCTAAATAAGCTCCATTAAAACTGTTAGCTAATCCTTTATAATAAAATTCATTCATTTAATAACCTCCATTATACATCAATACTATTCTAACCTTACCCAATACCAAATTCAGATTTGATTTTTTTATACCTGTTTTTTTCATGTGGCTTTATTTCGAACAAAGGGTTATATAAACAATGCTGAAGTACATCAGCATCTTTTAAAACTTCATCAAATTCAGTGTGAATTAATTCTTTATTACTATGAACATAAATAGCATGGCAAATCAATTTAGTTTCATAATCATTTGTTATCCGTAATGATGTTAATATTTCTCTTGCCATGATAGAACCTTTTTATGCATGCTCTTTTGTATCCATTTTAGCATAGGTATATATATCATGAAGCATACCTGTCATTGTCGCAAGTTCGGCGTTTACTCCACGCTTTAATGCAATTAATGTACAAGATTGAGCAACTCCATATAGATGCAAGTAAGCACATCTTCTTTCTTCAACATCTGTCATATTCAAAAGTATTTCATCAATATATTGTCTCAAGACCTCTATTCTGTTCATTATTGTTTTACACCTCCCTATATAAGTACTAGTTACTTTCAATTTATTATAATTATTCATATTACTATTTTACTTTAATAAGTTTCCCATCCTTGAAATTCTCATTATATTCCTCTTTATTATCTTTATTAAACCTTATCCAATTACCGTGTTTTTTATCCTTTTGAAAATTACCTATTTGCCACAGTTGTCCAGATTCTCTATAAAATATCCTTTCCCCTTCTATTTTTATCTTTAGTTGGAGGGTGTATTTTAAGTACTAAACTCTCACTAAAGATTCGACTTATAATCTACATTGCGAATTTCACCTGTTTTATAATCATATTTCCAACCATCATAAACATAATCATTTGGAATTCGCACATAGCATCCGATTGTAATATCCCGCTTACGTGTTACTATTCCCGACAAATTGTTGTTATCAATATTACCCTCTGCAACAGAAATCTGTTTACCTTCACAAGCAAGTACAACTCCTATATGGTCATGCGAAGGTGAACCTTTTGGTTTATTTTCAACAGGAATAATATTGTTATAAATCACAATATCGCCCCGTGCTGGAACAAAGCTCTCCTGTTCATAAAAGCAAAAATTGTTATGTTTACTCCATTCATACCATGCTCCAACTCCAGCAAGTCTGAAAGTTGCTGGAGTTGGTTTTAGTGGTAATTGAATTCCTGCTTTTAAGCAACAATGATAGACAAATGCTGCGCACCAACCATTTTTTAATTCTTTAAACGCCGACGCTTCTGGGTAATATTTTATAATTTCTAAGAAATTTTTGTCTGTTTCTTCTCCAGCTATTCTTTTAACAGCAAGTTCTTCTGCTATATTTGCTAACAACACTCTTTTATTTTGAAATTGTGCATGTTCATTTGGACTATATCCATATTCTATTGGTACAGCTTTTATATTAAATTCATTCAACATATTGTTAAACCTTGGAATAGCAAGATAATAGATTTTTGATGATGGATCATATAAAAATGGCTGTAAAATATTAGCATCCTTTAAGATTTCATCATATTCATCATGGATATGCGCGATATCGCTGTGATGATAAATTGCCGATAAAATAAGTATTTTCTCATCATCAGAAAATACATCCATTTTTCGGAGTGCAACACGTGACATTTCAGTTGAATTATACGCATGACCAAAGTAAATTCCAGTCTTGTAAGCATATATGTCATGTAATAGACCACTGATATAGGCTAGTTCTGTGTTGAGCCTACGTTTGTCTGCGATAAACGAACAAGCTTCTGCAACACTATATGTATGGATATATGCAGTTTTTCGATCATCTTCAGATGAAATATTTTTTAATATATCCTCAACATATGCTCTTACAATTTCAACTCTGTTCAATTTTTTCACCTCACTATATTTAAAACTCTACTATGCACTTTTTACTACTATTCATTTGTAATTTCAACATTATGAATTTATTTTTGTTTATGATTTACAACTGATCACAACAGAATGATTTATAATTCAAAACCAAACTTGAAATATTATCTTTCCAATAATCATATTCTAGATTAATTCACAAAAATCAGTTTCATTATTATTTATATTATTTTTTTCATCTTAACAAACTCAAATTCTCCACCATTTGTTTTTTGCATATATTTCTCTACAAACTGGAAGCCTATGTTCTCATATACCTTTATTGCTCGCTTATTAAATGAGGCAACTGCCAACATAATATAATCTTTCTTATACTCAAATTCTTTTATCCCAAAGTTAATACCAGCAACTACAAATTCAGCTCCGATCCCTCTTCCAGTTAATTCAGGCTTTAGACCAAACCCTATCCACAGAATACCACCTTCAAAGTAGTATGAGTAATAAGCAACTAACTCACATTCATCATTAAGAATTGCGAAATAATGTCCTTCCCAATTATCTTCATTAAGAAATTCTTTTAAATCATCTTCGTCAGCTATCATGTCATAGAATGAATATACTCCATTATATTTCCAATTATATGCAATCTCATTTGCATATTCTTTATTCATAGGAATAAAAACATAACTCAAAATATCCCCTCCTCCTTTGCAAGTTGTTATATATTGTCTTAAAACGGTTAATTTGTAGTTTTAAGACTACAAACTTATTGTACATAATTACAATAAAATATTTGTTCATATATAAAAAGCACCTCATTAAAGAGATTCTCAAGAATCAAATACTCTTCCCCACCTTTAAGCTAAAAATATGTTTGAATCTATTTTTCACATCATTTAAAATAGGCTTATTGGATGGTGTAATTTCCTGAGGTAAGTTATTTATATCAAAGAATTTTAACTCCTTACCTTCAATTCCATCAACTTTCATAGTTCCGTTAAATCTGTTTGTTACATACACAATACTAATAAAATATACTTCGTTTCCATCAGGATAAATCCAATGTTGTTCTTCTCCAGAATAAACATTAAATAGACTAAGCTCTTCCACAACTAAATTGGTTTCCTCAAAAACTTCTCTTTTTGCAGCTTCCTCTGTAGTTTCACCTAAAACCATGGCACCGCCTGGAATACTCCATTTATTATTATCAGTTCTTAGTTGCAGTAGCACCCTATTTTTTTCATCTACTATAATAACTCCAGCTGATGGTAGGTGTCCAACCAACTTTCTTGAATTTGACATACTATAATTCCCCATTTCCGATAAAGTTCACCTATAGTGCTCAATATAGATACTTTACAATTACTTTTTCTGTAGAAAATTATGAGCAATAACTATTCTAAAATCCATTCATATATGCACTCTTGTCTTTCTCCATCTAGATACAGTTCATTATATGGTGGCAAACCTACTATCTCTTTAAGTTTAAGTCCTGCTTTTTCGCAAGTTTTTCGAGATGGGTAGTTATCTGGATTGCAAGTTATTATAAGTCTATTCATTCCATGTGCAATGGCTACATCTTTGATAATTTTACAAGCCTTTGAAGCATAATTATTTCCCCTATAGTTTTCTTCAACTCTATAACCAATATGACCACCATAATATAAATTTTCATTATACCCAATTCGTATATCAATAGCACCTATACTATCATCTGAATCATGTAGCGTAATTCTATATTTATATGCAGGTACATAACCTTTTTCCTCATTAGCTGGAGTTTTTTCAACAATCTTTAAATCAATCTCGCCATCAGTTAAGTAATCAAAATCTTTGAACTCAAACATCTATATTCCTCCTTTATTTTAATCAATTTTAGCCTTATGTATTGTAAATTTATTAATGTTCCAACATTCAGAAACTTTTATTTTTTCACTCCAATCACTATAAAATAAGTTCATATTTTTGTACAAAAGATACTTATATTTGATTTTATATCCTATATTATAACATATTTTACAACATATATTAATACATTGTAAAAGAACAATTATATAAGAACATACGGTTGGCGTGTCTCTTGGTTATCTCATTATTTATTTGAAATGTGACGTAAAAAACACTGTAAAATTCAAATTTGAATAATACAGTGTTTTAATAAATCGATCGTCTTTTCAGTTGTTACGTTAAATAAGAATGGTGTGAATTAGTTCAACTCTATACTTCAATCATTTTGAATTATTTTCTACTGCTGCTACTGCTTCAATTTCTACCAATTGATTTGTATATCCTAATACTGAAACTCCAAATAAGGTGCTTGGAACATCATGGTTACCAAACTCTTTTCTTATTGTTTCCCATGCAGTTACCAAATCTGACTGATTTTGAGATGCTACAAGAACTCTGGTATATACAACGTCTTCCAAAGTGGCCCCACAGTCCTTCAGTGCTTCCTTCAAATTCTCTACACAAAGTTTTGCCTGAAGCTCATAATCACTCAAATTGGGTACTTCTCCGTCTCTATTAATGGGACATGCACCCGCCAAAAATAATATGTCCATTCCTGAAGGTATACGTCCAGCATAAGCATAATCTACTGAAGCTAAATTTGTAGAATGAATTAATGATATTTTTTTATTCATTTTGACTCTCTCCTTTTGTTCTAATATCTACGAGAATAATTACAAATTCATTTTTAAAATGAATTTTATGTTCAATATCATTTTAAAGCTTCTATATTTTTTAAGAAAGATAATAATCGTTTCTATATCATCTTTTATACAAAAGCTACCACACATTACAAGAGTGGTAGCTTTTTACTAGTTATCTTTTTTATACACAATTTTCTTAATACTACTATGTGAAAGGAAGAATTCTTCAGCAAGATTGCTAATTGATTGCCCACCCATATATTGGTTTAATATCTTTGCATTTCTAGCTTTTATATAATCTCGGCTTTTAGATTTTTCACCCCATTTTTTTCTCTTTTCAGGAGGGGAAGGGACATATATATATTCACCTTGAATATACTTTTGAATTTCTTTAACTAAATCATCTGGTAATATTCTATCAATTCTTACATATTTCATAAAGCTCACTTCCTTAAATTTATTATTTAATTAAGGAAACAAAGCCTGTATATGTATGAATTTATTTATGAAAAGCGACTAAATATCTATCTCTGTGCAAATTGTCGCGCAAACTCATACTTACAGACTTTGCACAGAGTATTTTAAGCATTTTTCTATCCATGAGATTAATATTCATGATATCACACTCCCTATTTGTATTAAGTCAATTATATTATTTATTAAGACGATACGCAATTTTTTACTATTTTAACTTAACTAATGGTAATTATATCATATTTACACTGTCTTATATGGTTATTTTTGTAACAAAAGTAAAATATCTTACTTCTTAACACTGTATTATTCAATTCTCAAAGAACATAATTTATTGTCTAGTTCGCATTTTCTACAAATTGCATAATATATTTGAATTACAAAACAAAAATACCGCATATTCATATTGAATAATACGGTATTATGGATACGTTATTTAATTAAATATTTGTTACGCTATTTAAGAATATTGAGGATTAAGAATTAATTTATTGCGCTGTTTTCATTGCTCTCATGGAGTTTAGTACCGCAATTAGTGTTACACCTACATCACCAAATACAGCCTCCCACATAGTTCCTAATCCAAGAGCTACAAGTACTAATATTATTGCTTTAATACCTAAAGCAAAAACAATATTTTGCATTACTATTGCTCTTGTTTTCTTAGCTATTCTTATTGCAGATGCAATCTTTGAAGGTTCATCAGTCATTATTACAACGTCAGCAGCTTCTATTGCCGCATCTGATCCAACACCACCCATAGCTATACCGATATCTGCTCTTGCTAAAACTGGAGCATCATTTATTCCATCACCAACAAATATTAACTTGCCTTTAGAGGATTTTTCTTTATCTAATGCTTCTACTTTTTCAACCTTTTGATCTGGTAATAACTCTGAATATACTTCATCTAACCCTAATTGCTTGGCAACTTTAGTTCCAACAACTTTGTTATCTCCTGTAAGCATAACAGTTTTTCTAACACCAATTTCTTTTAAAGCTTTAATTGCCTTAGCTGAATCTTCTTTCACTTCGTCTGAGATAACTATATATCCTGCATACTCTTTATTAACAGCAACATGCACTACAGTACCTATTGTTTCAACTTGTGCATAGGATATATTTTCTTTATTCATTAACTTATAATTACCTGCTAAAACTTCTTTTCCTAAAACAGTGGCTTTTACACCATGTCCTGAAATCTCTTCATAATTTTCAATTGATTCATTATCTATTTCCTTACTATATGCTTTAACAATAGAAGTTGCTATTGGATGATTAGAAAAGCTCTCAGCAAAGGCTGCATAAGTGATAAGTTCATCTCTTGATACATTGCCTTGAGGTTGTATTTCTGTCACCTTAAATACACCCTTAGTTAATGTTCCAGTTTTATCAAATACTACAACTTCTACATTATTTAATGCCTCAAGATAGTTTCCACCTTTAACAAGTATTCCATTTTTCGAAGCTCCACCTATACCACCAAAGAAACCAAGGGGAATAGATACAACTAAAGCACATGGGCAAGATACTACTAAAAAGGCTAATGCTCTATATATCCACTCTGAGAAGGTAGCTCCACTTATAAATAGTGGTGGCAATATAGCTAATGCTAAAGCAGAGAAAACCACAGCAGGTGTATAATATCTTGCAAATTTTGTTATAAAGTTTTCTGTGGGAGCTTTTTTACTACTTGCATTTTGAACTAAATCAAGTATCTTAGCAATAGTAGAATCTCCAAATTCTTTTTCTACTTCTATAGTTAATAGTCCATTTTTATTAATAACTCCGCCTAGTACATTATCTCCTATTTCTACCTCTCTAGGAACTGATTCACCAGTAAGTGCAGAAGTATCTACCATAGAAATTCCTTCAATTACTTTACCATCTAGAGGAACCTTTTCCCCAGGTCTCACAACTATAATATCACCTATATTAACCTCTTCTGGTGATACCTTTTTAATATCACTACCAATTTTTAAGTTCGCAAAATCCGGTCTTATATCCATTAATTCTGCTATGGATTTTCTTGAGCGATTTACAGCCATACCTTGGAATATTTCACCTAATTGATAGAATAGCATAACTGCTACACCTTCTGGGAACTCACCAATAGCAAAAGCTCCTATAGTAGCTATACTCATAAGGAAGTTTTCATCAAAAATTTGACCTCCTCTAATATTTTTCAATGCTCTTAATACAACTTCTCCACCAACAAGGAGATAACTAACTAAAAACAATGATAACTCAACATAAAAATTAAATTTAAAAGCTGTAGCAATGGCAAAAATTGCTGCACCAACTCCAAGTCTTACAAATTCCTTTTTGCTATTTTCATGCTCATGATCATGATTATGATCATGGGATCTTTGCTTTCTGTTCTGATTTCCTTCTTCAACATATACTTTTACATCAGGTTCAATCCTTTTAACAATTTGATTAACCATTTCAACAATGTTATCTTTATCGCTATTGTTTTCCACTTCTAGAATAAGTTTTTGAGCTACAAAATCAACTATAGCACTACTAACATTAGTAATATTTTGAGATTCTTTTTCAATTTTTGATGCGCAATTTGCACAGCATAACCCCTTAAGAATTATCACTAATTTATTTGATTGAGATTTTATTTGTAATGATTTATCTTCTTTAACGTCAGGTTTTAAAACTTTATTACTCATTCCCATGCCCCCTAAATTACTTATTTCTCATATAAATGTTCTAATCCTTGATCAAATATCCCCTTAACATGATCATCATCTAAGGAATAGTATACAACCTTACCTTCTTTTCTATTCTTAACCAACCTAGTTTGTTTAAGAACTCTCAACTGATGGGATATTGCTGATTGATTCATTCCAAGTAGCGCCGCAATATCACAAACACACATTTCTGCTTGGAATAATGCACAAATTATTTTTATTCTTGTACTATCTCCAAAAACCTTAAATAAATCTGCTAATTCATATAAATCTTCTTCATCTGGAATAGTTTCCTTTACTCTCTTAATCACATCTTCATGGATAGTATTACAATTACAGGTACTAATTATTTCATTTTCGTTATTCATTTATATATCACCTCATTAGAATGTATGCACACATGTTCATATGTTTATATATTCAGTATATGTATCTTCTTCATATTTGTCAAATATTTTTATTATAATTTTAAAAATATTTTTTAAAATAAAAGAGGCTGTATATTTATGTTATATGAAAGATTTCTAATACAGCATTATTCATTTTATAAAGATCATATTTTACTAATTGATTTGCATTATCTGCAAATTTAATAATATATCTAAATTGAGAAATAAAAAAAACTACCGTAAAATTCAATTTTGAATAATACGGTAGTTTAGAGAATCATAAAAGTGCTATATATCCTTTAAAGAAGATACTCTTGGTAGTATAGAACGACCATTCCACCTATCACCAATACCCAAGTCTTTTGGGGTGACATTTTGGTAGCTTCCATTGATGCCTTGTATATGTATGCCACCATCTTTGTTAATGGTAACAATGGCATATAGCCCCTCATTATATAATACTAAATCTTTTAAAAAAGGGTAATCTTCATGTATTTCCTTTGAGTAAGAGAAATGCTCATATTCAGGGCCAACCCATATATATGACATAGCATTAAGACCAAAGTAATATGTTTGTCCTATTTTTTCAAGAGAATCTCCATGGTCATGACCATTTAGGCATAAAAGCACCTTTTTTCCTGTATCATTTACTCTGTTTATCAAATCTCTAACTTCACCCTTGTTATATACTCCTCTTTTAGCAAATTCATTTTCAAAACTATGGTGTGAAAAAATAATGTAATACTCACTATCATCATTGAACTGCTCTTCCAGCCAATTAAATTCATAATCTGGAAGAATTGGATATATGTCCTTTGACTTATCATAGTTTCTCTTACAATAGGGTATATATCCATTATCAGTTTTTATAAAACATGTATCTAATACAATGAACTTAATCTTGTCCATTTTAAATGAATAATAACTATTGTCCATTTTAAAAAACTTCATAACCTCTTCTCTTGGGAATGAATCAGAATCATGATTACCAATGGTATGATAATAAGGCTTCCCTATACTATCAAGGATATCAAGTAAAAATTGATTTTCTTCTTTAGGCATACAAAAATCCCCAAGTTGAATAACAAAATCAATCTCTTGATACTTTACATTAGTAATTAAGTTTTCAAGCCTTTCATAACCATCATGGATATGATCATAATGTAAATCAGTAAATACTGCAAATTTAACGCTATCCATCAATATACCTCTTCTCATAGTTAATATAAAATTTCTAAATAATAATATCCAAATATAAAGTAAGAAATTTAACCTTAATTTGTTCATTAAAAATAAAGGAATTACGTTTTATATTAAATATGGTAAAACTTCTATATACTCTAAATCGAGAGAATCATTTATAAAATCTCTTAAGAGCTTTAAATGACCGGCACCATATAAAACTAGTACACGGTCGTCATCATTACAGATATGCTTTAAGTTAGAAAAAATATGAAGATTTCTTTTATACCATGAAGCAACGAAGTCAATCCCTATAGAGTCATCTCCTATTTCAATATCATTAAAAGGTAGGAATGATGTTACATGTTGGAACTCATTAAACTCTTTACTATTAAAAGATTTATATATATCTTCAATGGTTGTTTCTTCTGTAAATAATCCATAGTATTTATTTGCAAATTTCATAAATGACTCATTAAGATTCTTGTATAAATCATGATTTTCCTTAGCTTTCTCAAATACAAGAGGTTGAGCCCAACCATCATAATAATCAATACCATATATATAATTTAATTTATTGTATTTCGCTATATCAAAAGCAAATTTAATACGTTCATCTACAGCATCATTAATGCTATAATCTGCTCCTCTTATACCGATTTCAGCTAATCTCTTACTTAAATCTAAATTAGATTTATATAAAAATTCTTGAAAGAGTTTATTATATTGCTCCTCTTCACTAGGCCTTAGTTCAACACATAATTTATTTGGATTAAATTTAGATATTTTCTTTATAATTTCTTTTAATTCATTCTGGCGCGTGTCATCTTGAATTTTAATAATGTTAGTACTCTCTTCAGTTTTAAAATGAAATGTACCTAAAATCATAATTTTTGCTTTGTTCATATATCCTCCTTCATACCTCAATATAGAGTTATGTGATAATCATAAGGTGAAATTCCTTGCAATTATATATTTACAATTACTATACTTTAAATGTGTTTCTAAAATTTATATTTAAAATATTCCCTAATGAAGTTAGCCATAGGATTTTTTTCATCTTCATCTCCTATGTAGTCTAAGTCTGAATCATAAAAATATAAATAAGCTATACTTTTTTTATCTTCAGATACTCCAATCATTCCAAAGGATTTAGGAAATTCCGTATTTGAAGTATCATTTTCGTCTACAACCCTAAAATCATAGCTTCTTAAAGAAAACTCATATTCTGGAATATAATATTTACTTTCATCAAAACTAGACTTGATTTTTTTATCTAAAAAAGTATATTGCTCGTCTATTTTCTTCTTTTCACCCTCAAAGGTATTATCATCATATTTTACAATTAATGCAACAGAGTCAGATTCAAAAATCAATAGGGACTTATGCGTATATCTATATTTGATATCCTCATATTTAGGCAAGTCCTCTAGCTCTGGCATAATATCTTTCGCATTTGAATCTATTGTTTTCCCCGTATTGAGATAATTATCAATTTTTGAACTTGAATTACTACAACCAGTAATACAAATAATAAAAGTAATTATCATAACAATTAAATATTTTTTTCTCATTTAAAATCACCTCTCTAAAAATAAATAGTCTTGAATTCTTAAAGTGTCATTTGCTAATTTTTAGCTCCTAAAACTTGCAACTCATTACCTACATCATAAAAGTAACCAATTTATCCCATGACTATCAGATTTTAATACTCCCATCTCCTTCAAAGTGGAGCAAGGAACTCGATTCATTATAACATAATTAGTATAAAATGTATATTAAAGCAAAAATGACCTTGATTTTTAATCAAAGCCATTAAATAATTTATTCTTTAAGTATCCCAACTTTAGGTAACTTATCAACTTTAGTCATTACATGACAAGCCTTAAATTCACTGGTTAAATCTTGACCTGCAGTATTACCAAAGTGTTTTCCACCTGCCCACTCTGCTACTTTACTCACATCATATACTATTCCTTCAATTGCAACATAAGCAGGTTTCCCATTACTTCCATCAAACTGTGCTAATTCCTGTAATGTAAATTCTTTCTGTTGTCTATAGTAATTATGTCCTATAAGTTCTTCAATAGTTTTTAAATCAAAATAAAGTGCCATATATACCTCTAAAATATTTATATATATAGCATATGATTATACTTGAGAAGTTGTTCAATTAATTGCTTTTTTAAATATATTGATCAATAGATTGAAACCTAATCATCTAATATGCCTTTATTTCTTATTTATCTAATGAAACATCTGTAGACATTTATTTATGGGAATCATTTCTACAAACAATATTTGAATAATAATTAGCCTATTACAAATAATAAATTTTGTACTATAAAACTATTTTAGGAGGACTATATAATGGGAATAGTAACTAAGTCAACAGATAAATTTCAACCATGTATTGATGAATGTAACAAGTGTGCACAGGCATGTCATGAATGCTTTACAGCATGTTTAAACGAGCCTGATGTTGCAGCAAGAAAGAAATGTATAAGCATTCTTACTGAATGTGCATGTATGTGCCAAATGTCATCAGCAATGATGTCTATGAATGGCCAATTTACAAAAGAGCACTGTCAACTTTGTGCTACTGTTTGTGATAAATGTGCTCAAGAATGTGAAATGTTTAAAGATGACCATTGTCAAAAATGTGCTCAAGAATGTAAAAAATGTGCTACTGAATGTAAAAACATGGCTAGCATGTAATAACCTATAATATAGAAGCCAATAGTGTTATACTACTGGCTTTTGTACTATTTTAAATTACCTTTAGTGTAAAAGGCTAATTAGTACTATACTAATTACACTTCTCAACT
This sequence comes from Clostridium sulfidigenes, assembly GCF_052067195.1. NCBI lineage: Bacteria > Bacillati > Bacillota > Clostridia > Eubacteriales > Clostridiaceae > Clostridium > Clostridium sulfidigenes. Next base: position 82,286 of record NZ_JBQHQR010000007.1, read on the forward strand.
CCATCTTACAAATAGTACATCACTTAAGAAAATTGTGAACTAAATATTAATTGTTTTATTTCATCTCGTAATAGAGTTCAACAAATTGATTGAATCTCCTTATCCCCTTTAACTTTAGTTCTAACTCAAAATCATTTTTTTTAAATAAAGGTATTCCATGACCTATTAGTGTAGGTGATATAGTAATGATAAATTCGTCAACTAACCTTTCTTTAATAAAAGAATTTAGAAGAACACCACCGCCAACAAGCCATATGTTTCCTCCATCCAGTCTTTTGATTTTATTTGTAAATTCCACTACATCTTGATTAATAAATTCTACATTTTCATTCTTACCTTTTTCTGATTTAGAAAATACATAACACTTTTTATTCTTATAAGGAAATTTACCTTTTTCTTTTTCAATAATCCAGTCATAAGTTCTTTTACCAATTAGAATAGTATCAACTGTATTGTAGAATTCAGAATATCCATTATCTCCTTCGCCTTCAGTTTTAAACAACCATTCCAAGGAATCATCTTCTGTCGCTATGTAACCATCTAAACTTGTTGCAATATATAGAACTAATTTTCTATTGTTGTACATCTATAAACCTCCATATTTATAAAATTCAATCTAATTTTAAAACACAATTAGTGAACAATATTCTACAATTATTCATTTGAAAAATCAACCTACTAACTTATTTATAAACAATTTCATGTCACTTTCCAAAATAGATAACCCCTGAAACCCGCATGAACACAACAAATAGTTTAATAGTTAAATATATACATAGTTAAATAGGTTCATATTTTTATATTTAAATAGTTTTCTATATCCATTTTTACCTATATAAATAGGTAAATATACACCTATTTATATAGGTAAAAATACACCTATTTATATTTAAAACTAGGCAAGGATATATTTTTTTCATTTTAATATGTCACATGACTTATAAGCAATATCAGAAGAATACGAATTAAAGTTTATAGTTATTCTAATCAGATATTACAGCTCAAATCGATCTTTTATTATCTGTGCAACAATTTCCGCCGAAAGATTAGTATTGTCAATTTTTATATAGTTATCATAAGGAATCTCACCATCATTACTTACACAACGATACTTGTTATCATCATTTATAAGCCTTTGATTTGACAGTTCTATATCTCGTTTTGAGATTTTATTTTTCAGACGATTTTCAGTGGCATTTCTTTCTAATCTGATTGCTTGAGGCGCAACAAGCTCCACATAACATATATCTGCATTATATTTTCTAAAAATATCACAAACATATTCAACATAATCCCAATCAGATTGCTGATTAAATGCCCACATATATGTGAAAATTAATCCATAGTGTTCGGATTTTGCAAACTCTTCAAAAATAACTTCTCTCATGCCAGAGATAGCTCTTCCATTAAAATATCCGAATATCTCCAGTACAGGTTCAATCATCATATGATTATGGAATAAACGTAAATCCGTAATTTTAGCTAGGTCTTGTCCCACTGTCATTTTGCCAACAGCACTGTCTCCGATTATAAGTACTAATTTCAAAATATCACCTCTTTTATCAAATATAAATAATCTTTTTTCATCCTATTTCACTTCTGTTCCACCCCATTCAATAACGGTAAATCCCTTTCTTTCAAAAGATTTAATTTCTTGTTCTTCTATTTCTATAGGTTTATCTAATGATTTAAAGAGCATCATTATTCTTAATATTGAATCTGGCTTTGGAGTTATATTAAGCTTAGCTACATTTTCATACTCTTCCCCTGCAAAAGTAATCAGGTTGTATTTATTCTCTTGCATAATTGGTAGCCAATACACTATAAATTCGTTATATTCCCTTGGAGTTAACCCCATGTATTCAAGCTTTTCTTGCAGAAATTCTTCAGTATCTTCTCCTTTTACAACAAACCCTTTTGACATATCCCATTGATTTTTAGAAATCCCTTCCCAATATAAATAAGAATACTTTCTCTTATCTCCAATATTAGTTAATGTACCATCAGGCTCTGCTATTACATTCCAACCATCTTTGTACTCTGGATAAGTACAAGTAAGCTCTCCGTTATAATCTAGTTTAACGCTAACTGATTGTTCTGAAGTTGGATACAAATAAATTACAGGTTTCTTAGTCATCTGATCATTTTCACAACCTGTAAATGTTATTAAAATAAGAGATAGTAATATAATAAGAAATTTTGCTTTATTTGTTTTCATATTAACCCCCTAAAAACTTTTTTTGTTATATTATTAATTTTTAAGATATGGTGAAAATATATCATTACACCAACGTTACATTGATTTCTCAATCCATGGCTGATTATAAAATTCTATTCAGCTTTCATTATTAAGTAAAATATCACAAATAGTTTTTAAATCCTCAATATAATGCAAAAGTGTTATAGAATATTCTTTGAGTTTTTCAGGGTTTTTTTCATATCCTTGTAGCAATGTATATTGTCGCTTATAATATTCCATCAACTTTTGAAAATTAGATGAATAGGTGCTTATCTCTTGAATCTTTTCATTATTAACTACGTATTGAATGTGTTGCATAATTTTAAGAAACTGGTCAGCAGAATATCCTACTGTTTTCTTAAAATCACGCAATACCCATTGACGTTCAAAAACATTTCTTTTCATCCAACCATAATATTGTTCTTTATAAACTTTTACCACATTCAGAACAGTTGGAATAATGTTTTGATAATCATTACTTTTAGTGTTTTCACTACTATCTAATTTTTGAAGTAAGCCAGAATCAGACAAAACCTGTATAGCACCAATTTCTTGACCGTTATATCTATCAGCCATTAAAACTGATATAGCAAATCCAGTGCCAGCCTCTTCAACTCCAAGTATGTGATCTTCATTCATTTCATAAAATTCTTCTGTTGTTATTCCCATATGAGATGACACAAGCTCTATTCCCTTCATTGCCGTTTCTGTTTTAACGAGTCCTGGACCGATAGTATATACTTTTATATTTGTACTTTCCAATTCTCCATATAGTGTATTAGACAATTCCACCTGTGCTGTTTTAAAGACTTCATATGCTCCCATAAAAGGCGCAGCACCAGAAGATGAAACAAAAACAATTGTCCCAGAACTCTTTTGTTTCATGAGTGGCAAAACTAATTGTGTTAATAGTAATGGTGCTTTGAAATTAACGGCATAACTCTTATCCCATACATCAATAGAAACTTCTTCTACGGTTCCCATAGTAGCTATGGTAGCATTATTAAATAAAACATCTATGCGACCATATTTATCTTTCACATGAGAAACTAGAGCATATATCTGATTTTCATCGGATAAATCAATTTCATAAAATTCTACAGAGTTTTTACCAAATATACTATCTAAAGCGCTTTGTGCGCATAATATTTTTCGTTTATCTATTTCAGCGATAATAACCTTTGCGCCCATATAAACCAATGCTTTTGTAGTTTCAAAACCTATCCCACCCCCTGCACCAGTTAAAAGTATAACTTTACCTTCTAAATTATTTTTAAAGGATTTATTTTTTTCTATAAGCATCATAATCTCCTTCTTTATAATTGTTAGCCAATTTCATTTTTGGTTTTAAATACTTATCTTTATAATAAGAAAGCAACTTAACTCGACTTCATATTATGCTCATTTTAAGATGTCATACTTCAACTTATAGTATGGTTGAAAACCATCATCCAAAGGCTGTTCTTCTTCTCCAACAATGTAGAAACCATATCGTTGGTAAAACTTTAACGCACGGGTATTTCGTTGCTGCACATCAAGTTTAATGCAATTTACCTGGTTTTTTATAATGCCCTCCATTTTTTTAATGGTATGATATCCGTATGCTTTACCAATGAGTCCATATTTTAATACAATCAAATCCAAATAGCATTCATTCTCGTGGATTTGATACATAATCCAGCCAACCTTATTGCCCGTTTCGATATCCAAGATTATATAGTTTTCCTTACATGATAAAAGTTCGAATCGTTCTTTCCATTCGTCTTCAGACGTATTGTTTTCAGCAAAATATAGTTCATACTCCTCATTTGTAAATAAAGAACGTATAAATTCAACATCACTCACCGTAGTCACACTAAATATAATACACATTAACTTCTCCCCTCATAAAATATAAATAATTTTCACCTTTGTTTACAATTGTTCATTTGTAATTTTAAAATTGTAAACTTATTATAGCATATTTTCAATAAAATGTATGTTTATATATATAAAAGCACCTCATTAAGGAGATGCTTCAGAACCGAACTATTCAATTTTAAATCTTTATTAAAGCTATATATACTTTAATAAAGATACTATTGGTAGTATAGAACGACCATTCCACATATCACGCTTACGTGTTACTATTCCTGACAAATTGTTGTTATCAATTCCTCCTTTATTTTCATCATTTAAGCCTTACGCATTGTAAGATTATTAATGTTCCAATTTCCCGAAATTTTCACTTTTTCCCTCCAATTACTATAAAACAAGTTCATATTTTTGTACAATAGTTATTTACATTTAATTGCATTACCATATTATAACATATTTACCGACACATATTAATCAATTTTCAAAGAACAATTATATAAGAATATATGGTTATCCTACCCCTCAGTTATTTCATTATTTTCTTGAATTGTGAAATAAAAAATACCGCATATTCACTTTGAATAGTACGGTGTTTCCAATAATTTAATATAAAAATTTTCTATTTAATATTTTAAAAGTATTACTATAAATTTACCTTAATCTAATAATAAATTAATATTTATTTGTTTATTAATTCTTGTAATTCATTCACAAAGCGACATACATGAAATCCATCACATACTGCATGATGAACTTGTATAGCTAAAGGCAAAATATATTTATTTTTTTCTTCATAATATTTTCCCATTGTAAAAATAGGCAGTAGGTAATTATATCCTTTTTGCAGATTTAAATTAAATCCTTCGAATGTTGCCCAAGGTATCATTGATACTGGAAATATATTAATAGGTATATTGGGCTTTGACATCATTCCTTTTGCTGAGCCAAACTCTTTAATATCCTTTTCATACAACTCACAAAAAACCTCATAATCCTCATAGTATTCTGTCCATATATTAGAAAATGTTTCTGTATCCTTATTAAACACTGTATAACAAGGCAGCATTTCATTAAAAATTCCCAATTGTCCATTGACATCAAAAGATGTTCTAAATTCACTGTGTCTGTTAACTACTTTTGTAATATAATAAAGCATTGTTGGATATAACTTTTGATTTGAGTTTTTAATTTTTGTAATATCTAATTTAACAGTCATACTATATGTGCATGGAATTCCTAAAAAATAATGTTCAAAATATTCTTTTCTATCCCAAGTTTCTTTGTTAATAATTCTAAACTCCATTGATATATCGTCCCTTCAACTGCTATTAATTCATTAGTTTATTAAATATAACCTCTTTTTTAATGTAATTTAATTAATTATAGCATATTTTCAAACACCATATTATTCAATTTTCAAAGAACATATTTTCCTTAATTAGTTCGCAATATCCACAAATTGTAACGTAACTAATATATAACTAATTTTATGCTTTTACACATTACTGAATAGTACGGTATCTAAATTTTTTGAAGAATTTATAATTTTTCTCCAAAGGCATATAAAACAGACTTTGTATGTGGTATGCCTCCTGCTTCTTTCATTTCTCTAAGTTTTTCAAAAACTTCTAATTTAAAGTCTTCAAGCATATCTTTTGGTATCTTTTCTAGTGTGCTTATAGCGCCATGAGTCCAAAGTTTATCCCACCATTCTTGTTCATCTTTGTATATAAAAACTTTTTCTTCACTTATAACTCGTATATTTTTAAATCCAGCTTGATTCAAAATTTTATATAAACCTTCTTCTGTATCAAATTCAGGGATATCCTCTGATTGATATTCATCTAATTTATCTTCAAATACAGGTAAATATTTATCAAATAATTCATTTAGCCACATAAATTTTTCATCTTTTTTTCTAAGAAATGTAGTGAATGAGAATCGACCACCATTTTTTAGGACTCTCATGAATTCATGAAAGGCAACTTTATAATTTGGTAAGAAGAATACTCCAAATCCACAGAGTATATGCTGAAAAGTTTCATTTGCAAATTCTAATTTTTCAGCATCCATTACCATTACATGTACATTTTTTACACCTCGGCGTTGCATTTCTAAATCAATTTCATTAACCATTCCTTCAGCTATATCAATACCTGTAACAACTCCACTCTTTCCAACTTTCTCTGCTGCTGAAAAAAGTGAAGCTCCTTTTCCTGATGCAACATCTAAAACTCTTTCGCCTTCCTTTACACCTGCAAATTCAACCAATCTCTCTCCAAAATATGTAAAGTATCTTGGACCACTACCATCAAAAACTGCTGATACCTTATTAAATATATTAGTTATGTCTTTTTTTATTTCTATACTTTTGTCTTCCATAAATTTCTCTCCTATCAAATAAGTTAATCAATTATTTTTTAATACTAAATATAATAAACTCATACTATATGTTAACCCTATATATTCATGCTTTTTTTGTAGAAATTCTTCAGTATTTTCTCCTTTTACCACAAACCCTTTTGTATAATTATTAATCTTTAAGATATGGTAAAAATATATCATTACACCAACGTTCCATTGATTTCTCAATCCATGGCTGATTATAAATTTTTTCATGTTGACAGATGATAAATAATAGTACCTGTAAGCTTAAACATGTTTGAATAGCTTTTTCATCAACCTTTATACTGCAATAGGATTCATAACCCTTCAAAATTTCTTTATTTAATTTGTCATTATTGATATGACTGAATATTGATGCTAAATCCATTTCTGGAAGACAATATCCTGACAATGAAAAATCAATTGGAACTATTGCTTCATTACATAAAAGGAGATTAGATTTTCCAAGATCAGCATGAACAAAAGAAAATCTATTTTTATCTTTATCCATCTTCATCTTAATTTTTAATAAAGTATCTATAATAATTGCCCCATGCTCCTTATCATAATGCTTAGCTGCTATTGCATACCTGACCTCTTCCAATAATTTATCAATCATTTTTGCTCCATATATATATCTATTTTCTATCTTTACCTTACTCATAGATTTATGAATACTACCAATCATCCATCCTAGCCTGAAGGCTAATTCATTGGTAATTTCCATATTTTCTAAAGTCTTACCCTTTACCCATTCCAAAGCAGTAACCAGACTTCCATCCCTTAAAGTGGTAATAGGTTCTCCACTTTTGTTTCTAACTACTTTTTGGTTACCTAATTGAGAAGTGTTTTCCAGATAAGTAAGTACTTCCATTTCACTTTCAACAAACTTATCCTGTGCAACTCCAAGACGCAAAAAATCCACAGAAAAACCATTTGATGGTTTATGTATCCTGAGAACATATTGTCCATTATCATCAGTAATACAATATGTCATATTTTCATTATGACGCACAAATCTTGATGTGGGATTTACAAAATTGTATTTTTCTATTGCTTCTTCAATCATAATTTTTTCTCCTGAATATTCAGTATTTAAAGACGTTAATTATTTTTTAATTGGTTAATGATGTATGAATATTGCTAATCTTTATTAAATAATAATTTAGTAAACTAAAGTATACATCTATAGCATCTATATCTTTCTTTAATTTCAAAACCTGCATTCAACACAAAATTTAGTTCGTCACTATTATCTTCATCAACAAAATATAATATTTCTTTTACGGAACCAAATTCATTATATAATTCCATGAGCATTTCATTGATTAAAATACTTTCAATACCTTTATTTTTATATTCATTATCAATAAATAAACCAACAACGTCTGATAAGTCTTTGTTACCCTTAGTAAAAATGCTTCCATGAATCTCTTCGTCTTTTCTAAAGACAAGTACTTGAAAATAATCCATATCATTTTTCAAATTTGTGCTATTGTAATAAATACCTAATGGAATAGCGTGTTTATCATGAAATATAGCATATTCTTCAAAATTATCTTTAGTAATTTTATCTACGTTATCATGCCTTTGATTCCAATGAGTTTTTAAATTATATAAGTTTGCCACAATACTAGATTCGATACATTCTATATTCTTTTTCTTAAAATATTGGTTTGCATTTTCGTTAGAAAATGGTACCCCTATAAATAGCTTATATCCAGATAATTCCTTACTTATGTAATGAATCATTTCATCTGCAACTTGTTGATAATCTTCTCTTATTAAAAACTGTAGTGTTTGTGCATATTTTTCATCAGGTATCCAAAAATAAGTGCATACGCCCCATAGTACATCATTTTGATAATAGGCTATTATATTACGATTCTTCTCATTTAGAGCCTTTTCAAGTTCTCCTTTAAGCTCCTCTATTGAGTTTATCCTTGGATAACTTGCATGTATATTGTCCTGACTTAATTCCCATATAAAATCAATTACTTCCTCAGATGTATAAACGTTTTTTATCATTTTTATCCCCCATTATTAATTATTTTGAAATCCTATTTAAATATATTTATTAATCTAAACTCTAATTTCCTATTGAACTGTCACATAAAAAATTGAAGTTGTAAATTGCTTGTTATTTCCCTTGTAATATTAATATAATAGTTTCACTAATTCATTATAAGATGAACTGCCATCAAGTATGTTCTTATATGTGCTTATCCAGTAAGGTATCAACCCAGCTCTATGAGCTACTGCTTGTGAGGCAATATTAGATGATGATGCACAGTATATGGGTAAAACGTTTTTGCTTAATATTTTATGCATTAAATGATTTACAAGTACTGTAGCCAAACCACCTGTTCTATAATTATCTTTTACATCTATACCCATTTCCCACATATTATTGTATTCCTTAGATGCACCAGCAAGTCCTATGATTTCTCCATCCTTCATAGCAAAAAATACAATTGCAGTAGATGCATTTCCACATTCATCAAACTCTAATGAATTATTAAATCCTTTAATTTCTCTTAATTTATTTATCTCATTTCCTTCTAAATAGAAATATTCGTATTGTGGTAATAAATCACATAATTTCATCTCTTTCATATCAGGAATATAATAAATTGATTGACCATATATTAAAGGACATTCAAATACCTCATCTCTTGATTTCCCAACTAATAAAGTCTTCACATTTTCCATAATTTCATCTGAAGCTGATACAATAATTGTTTTTTCAATGTTCGTAATTTCAAAAAATGGATTTTGTTGAAATTCATTTAATTTAATTGGTTTATGAAAAATTAATCCATTATGATCAAAGATTTCTTGTTCACAATTTAAGTGTTTTCCAAGATTTTCTTTCACAATTTTTTTAATTTGCATCTTATTCATTTATCTCATCTCCTAAGTTTTATCTATCTATCTATTATTCGAATAATCTTATTTATATAAGAAACAAGAACTGATACTACTCAACTATTGGATTTAATAAAACCATATGCAAATGGTCCTCCCATTTCCCATTTATCTTTTGATATTTTTCAGATAAACCTTCATTTTTGAAGTTAAGTTTTTCTAAAACTTTTAATGAAGATATATTTTTAGGCATTACTGTAGCTTCAATACGATGAAGTTTATATTCATCAAACATAACAGCTATTCCTTTCTTTAATACCTCTGTTATGTATCCTTTATTTGCTTCACTACAATCAATGCTATAACCTACATAACATGATAAGAAAAACCCTTTAGTTATATTACTAAAACAAATTGTTCCAATTATCCTTTCATATCCTATATCTTCTTTTTTAAAAATCCATAGTCTTAATTGTTTACCATCAATTATTTCAATTAATTCCTGTTCAACTGCATTTTTACGATTTTCTAATTTATAAAAATTCTCACTTCTTAATGGATCAAACTCTCTTAAATATTCTCTATTTCTATTAAAATAATCTAATACTAGTTCAGCAAATGAACCATCTATAACTTTTAAAACAAGCCTTTCTGTTTCATATACTTGATACATAGTAATCCCCCTTATTTTTTTGCATACTCCATAGGTTCTTGTGGTTTTCATAGTTCTCTTTCGGTTAAATATTAGTAATTTTCAAATCTTTCAACATAGATATATTCTCATTTTTTTCATCTCTAACTTCATATTCTAAACTTTTATATAGTGAATAAGCAGGTTTATTGTATTTAAAAACGTTGAGTAATATTTTATTAAACCCCTTTTCTATTGCTTCTTTTTCAAGCATAAGCAAGGTCTGTTTTCCATAACCTTGTTTACGGTACTTTTCAAGTATTAAAAAATCGCAAATAAACCCTATATCTTCCTTATACTTTTGATACCAGATAAATCCCAAACTTTCATTGTCCTTATTTACAATCACATAAATATAATTATCTTTTGTGCCCTTTCCTTGTGGGAGCAATTCATTAAAACTTTTTTTTGCATCCTCCAGTGCATTTTCTTCACTAGATAGACCCGCCTTTATTAAATCTTTGGAATAATCTAGAATATCCCACTGAGCAAATCTATCAAATTCAGCATCACTCATTTCTCTAAATTTTATATTGAAGTCTTCCATGTTCTTCCTCCTTAAGTATAGTTTTAATTATACTAATTATAACATGATTTACAATATATTATATATTTATTTATCACACCCAGGGATAGCTGAAAAAAATACCTTTAAAGATAGGATTTTAAACTTTTCAAATCAGATTTTAGGGATGATTAAAAATTTAAATAGATTGGATAGTGAACTGAATTAAATGGTTGAAGCAATGATCTTGCTATGATAAAATATAAAAATAACCACTAAGCAAAATATTTGCAAGGTGGTTGTGTCCCTAAATTACCCTGTGGGATGTTTTTATATTTGTAATTATTAGGGTTAATGAAAGAATAGCAAGAATACAAGTTTTAATGGGAAATAATTATTTTAAAATAAAATTTTAAAAATAGAGTATAAATATAGAGCTTCATATTGAATGGATTCAAAGATGACGTATAGATTAAGGAGTAAAATATGAATAATTTTGGAACTATATTAGCCGTTATAGGTGCAGTGGGATTTATTATAGCAATTTGGATATTGTTTGGATGTCTTTACTTTAAGAAAAGAAATTTTAAAACCGGTTTATTGCTTTTACTTGTTTCTTTGCTGCTTGTGGCAGGTGGGGTTTTTATTGGTGTACAAGGTGAATGGAGCAATGCAGCAAAGGGAATTCCCTTGTCTGAAGAAATCATTGAAATTATTGAAACTAAAAGCGTAGAAGAAACCACACAAGAACAGCAAGCAAAAGTAGGTAGCAGTGTATTTTTAAAAATCAATGAAGATGATTGGGCTAAATATGAAGATAAAATAATGTCATATTACATTGCCTGGCAAAAAAGCTTAAACCATCAGGCAGAAGATGAAGCTATAAAAGTCGAGTTTAAAAATTTGAGAGGGAAAGCCCTTTTAAATTAAGCGATTATCTAAAATTAATGCAAATCAAAATTTATGGATGCACAAGATGAAGATAGTTAAATTCTTGTTAGGCTGGGACGCAGATAGATAACCTTTTTCTATTTTCATATGAAATCCATGTTTATAATTTTTACAGTTGCATTTTAAAAAAGACACCCTATTCTAAAATACTAGGTATTTTAAAATAGGGTGTCTTTATTCTTAAGCTTTTCCTAGACCTCTTCAGTAATATTAAGTGATACCGCACTAGGAGATGTCCAATCTCTAATTCCCTTATTAAATCTTTGAGTATGCCTCTCTCTTGCAGTGTTATAATCATTTCTTCTATGAGCCATTATTTCTTCATCTTTTCCATAACTATTTTATCACCCATGGCACCATTAAAATCATTATTTATTAACCGACTATAATTTTCCAAGTATATAGAATGTGGTGAAGATCATTAAAGCAATAGCAAGTACAATTCCTACAATTAAATTTTTTAATTTTTATTTCCAAGAGTGAAGAATATGCTATAGTTTCAAACTAAAATTAAAATCTCTTAATATGAAAATGTCTGTAGCAGGAGTAGTCCAAAAATTACTACTCCTGCTATACCAGAAAATCTATAGAAAAAAACTTTAGGGTCATCCTTGTCTAACTCTTGTAGAATAAACAAAGTTCTAATAGTGTTCATAATTTTCAAAGGTTTGATAATTATAAATATACTTATTAGTATCAATATAATACAAAGAACTTGGTCTAATAACATAAATACACCCCCTATAATTTTCCAAGTATATAGAATGTGGTGAAGATCATTAAAGCAATAGCAAGTATAATTCCTACAATAATATTCCACATTAAATCTTCACCGGCTGTTTTAGATTTCTTTGCTATATAAATACAAATATAATTTGTTATAAATACTACTACTAAAACAACTAACGCAAATGGTAAAAACTCATTAAAGCTAAATAATAATTTTGTACCCATTTCATTCATTAACCTTATTTGCATAAATGCATTGAATCCTGTTAAAACAGTCAATATATAATAACCTATTATAGTTGTAATTCTCTTTTTTCTAATGAAGTCCCTTCCTTTTTCTTTGTATGCATTATATAACTTTGGGTTTACTATTACTAAATACTTATCATAGTATTCTGCTTTAAAAGTAAATAATATAGATAATGCAAAAAGCATTATTGCTAATATTAGTATAGTTATACCTGGTCCTATGGTGCAGTACAATAAAGATATAATTAATAGTAGTAATATAAAAATGCTAACTTGCTTTACATTCATTTAAATCCATCCCTCTCGATTTTCAAGTCTACTCTTTCACTTTTTTTATCCCCATTGTATTATACGGTCTGCTTACTTAAATAATCTTGTTTAGTTAATTCAACAATTTCATCTGAAACTCTTTTAAACCCTACTTTATTAAACACTTTTTCTGCTGATACTCTGGATTTTGGAAAATCATCGAATACCTTATCTGCTCCTAACTCATTGAAAGCAACATCAACTAATAATCTTAAAGCTTGTTCACTAAATCCATTGCCTCTATGTCTTGCTTCGACTATTATATTAACGCTGTAGGACTTTTTTTCACTGACATATCTTAGAGCGACCTCACCAACAGGTAAATTTTCATCAATCTTAATAATATATGCATAATATCTTTCTGGAATATTATTAATCCATCGGAAAAACCAGTCTCTCCAAGTATTTTCCTTAAAATCTATACATCCTGTTCCATCAGTGTCTCCATATCCTATATTGTAAGTCATTGTTTCTCTATCTGATAAAAGTTTTCTTCTATAATCTAACTCTTCAAACTTAGGTGTCCTTAATTCCACTTTGTTATTTTCCATTTATGCTCCCCCATATTAGATAAATTAGTGTAAAGTTTTATGCACTTTTAATTTTATAAATTATTTGCATATTAAGGTTTCTATAGTGTTTTGTATAATATTAAAATTACACTTCTCAATTACTTCTTACAGACAGTACATCATTTAAGAAGAATGCGTCATAACAGCTTGAGTGCATTATTAAGAGATTTATTGAAACTTAAATAGCATGAAAACTTAGAAGTCATACTAACAATCTCCAGTGAATCTATATCTTTTCAATAATATAATCTATAAATCCTAATGTTATCTTCACATCTTTGCTTGCATAACCATCTCAAATTCTCTTTTCTTTATAAATAACCTTAAATTCGTCAAAAAACTCATCTGCTTCATCTTCTTCAAAGTAGCTGTGTAATATCTTCTCACCATGTTCTTCTTGTAGGTATTCACCAGCTCTAACCTTCTCTCCCATGTTCGCTCGAAAATCACTTGTTGATGGAAAATTCATAAATGCTAGTCCACCTTTAGGCAATACCCTATAAATCTCTTTAACTGCAATACCTTCTTTTCTAATTCAACATCATTACAATACAATAAAAATGTAAATAATTGGGTCTGTCTAAAAATTGGCTTCATAAAATTTTCCTCCATTTTTCTTATTAATCAAATTCTATTATTGATACACATTTCCTACAATTTTTCATTTGCAACATAGTTACATATACTTATTGTAGCATAATTACAATAAAATGTATGTAAAAAAACACCCCTATAAAGAGATGCGCTAAAATAAACAGCCCTGATTTTTAATCAAAGCCGTTAAATAATTTTATTCCTAAATAATCCTGACAATCCTCTAAAACATACATTGGGTCTACAGTATGATAGATTTTATAATTTCTTATTAAATGTTTAACTCCATCTTCTCCTAAAGCAGCTGCGATTTCCTCACCTGTTACCTTTGCTCTATTGCTCCAATCTTGTAGACAATATCCCAGCCAATACATCCTTTCCTTCTCATAGATTATTTCATCCTCATTGTAGACTCTTTCTTTAACCTTATTTTCTTCCATAAATTCTTCAAAGTAGTAATATTGACTTTGTGAATACCATTGAGGTTGATATATTTCAATTCCCTGCTTATATTCACTATTTAAGGCAGTTAAAGTAAAATCTACTTCATCCATATTATATTCCACTGCTAACTTGAAGAATTGTCCAAGGTGTCTACAAGCCATTGAATATTCATCCATTAATATCAACTCCCTCTAACTCATCAAAATATTTACCTACCTTACCAAACTTTTGTCTTATAAAAGTCATCTTTTTATTCATTATATCTTTTTTAGCTCTTACTTCTTTAGAATAATATGCTTTGTCTAATTCATCTAATTGAGTAGCACTACTAAACTCCACTGCATGTATACCAGCTTGAGTCTTTATATTATATTGAACATCTAAATCCATTGAGTTTAGAGCATGAAGACAATGATCTATAGTTATATTATTATTAAAAAATAAATTTAAAGTATCAAACATTTTATCATCTGCAGTAGGACCAATTATAACATCATACTCATGAATATTTTCATATTTTTTATTTAGTATATGATTAATCTCATGATTTAATATAAGTCCTCTATTGTAAGCTATAAACAATATCCAATGAATATCTAAATCAAAAGTCAATGAATTAAGACCATCTACATTAAACATATACTTATTAACATAGGCTGGTTTATCTTTTTTACGAGTTGCCCAGCTTTTAGCCATTTCTATATTAGTAGTTGCATAAAACCCTCTTCCAAAATCACTAAATTTTCTTCCACCCTCATAATTAGGTTTATCTATAATATTATCACTTCCATGATATATAATAAGTTTCATTTAATTCACTTCCTATTCACTGTAAATAACTTAGAATTACATTCCATTGTTTCCATTTGTACATTTATTGAAGTATGTCTGTAACAAACTGTGTAACTATTATAACATATAATACAAATTAAAGTTTCGATGTTTGGTTACTCTATTCTCAATATTGTATTTATCTAATACTGATTGTTAAATAAAATCCTATAAACTACAATAGTCTATATTAGGAACTCTATTAAGGAAGTTGCTAACTAACGTATTATTACATAAATAAGTCCATTTCAAATTCAATTTCGTGTTTTACGGGTATATCAAAGTCTCCAATCAAAGGAATTGTTGGTTTTAACTTTCTTGAAATATCTAATGCATTATGGTAAAGTTTTGCCATATCAAACAATTCCCCTCTAACAACCATGACAGTAGAAAACCAAGTTTTCAGACGATATTGTTTTTATATCCATACTATTTTCTCCTTCTTATTTTAAATAAATGTTTGGCCCTATCTACAATTATTCATTTACAATCATAATTATAATACTTATTATAGCTCATTTACTATAAAATGTATGTATATAAAAAAGCACCCCTATAAAGAGATGCTCTAAATATTGCCTTTTACTATTTTTTATATTAAATAATTATTTTAACTCTTCCATAACCTTCCTAATATCAAAATCCTTATCTTGGATTTTGTAATATTTTTCCTTATGCTGATCTTGTTCTCGAAAACCAATTACGTTATCATCATAAAATGTAATAGAAAATACATCTTTAGTATAAGTAGTGTATTCATCTTCATCATAGCTTGCCATAAAATTAAGACTAAATTTAGACCAATCCTTAGGCCTCCTAGCTTTTTTATAAGATAACTCATCAATTATACTGACTAACTTATTTACTTTGTCATCTTCAGTATTATCTATCCAAGTTGAATTATCTAGTAAATCTGAATCTATTTCATCTTCTTGTATATAGGTATAGTCATATGCATTTACTTGTTTATAGGTGTAATCATAATTATTTTTTGATATTAAGTTATTTGTAGGAAAAATATAAGGTATGTCAATCCATACAATTATAGCAAAGAAAATGAAAATAACTATTCCCCAAATGATTTTTTTCTTATTCACAAATAATCCTCCTAATTTTATAAGGTAGTTTAAAGATTTTACACTTATATTTTATAGTTTCAATGTTATATACTTATTATAGCATAAATGCTATATAATGTATGTTTATATTTACAAAAGTTACTACCATAAATAACACTTTCTATATCACAATTAGGCACTTCAATTTCTACACTTCCTAATGTCGGTTGCAGTATTCCAATTAAACATTTTAACGTAGTACTCTTACCAGAATCAGTAGGTTCAATATGGATTAGCAAATATTTATTCCATACTCTCATTTCCAAGATATACTACCGTTTCTTCATCATTATATAAATTCATTATCTGTTTTCTTAATTTTGAAGGATATAGTGGCTCATTCATAAGATTTTCAATAGGTAACCAATCAAATCCAATTTGATTATAATCACCAGTAATTTGAGCATCAGGTATTTCTTTGATGTACTCACACAAAAATACTAAATCAACTCTATGAAATGACTCCCCTGTTACTCCTTCAATTACAAATTCAAGGGTTTTTGGTTCAACAATCAATCCAAACTCTTCTTTAACTTCTCTTCTAACAGCCTCTTCCAAAGTTTCCTCAGATTCTTGACCACCTCCAGGCATTATATAAAAAATATCACCGTTATCATTGATTTTTGATGCTAACATTTTCCCATCTTTAATAATCAATGCCTTTGCAGAATTACGTATTTTTCTTTCCATTCTCTTACTCCTTTTATATCTTAAAATATAAATAATATTTACTTCGTTCTATCCTATAATTTTTCATTTACAAACATGGTTTCATATACTTATTGCAGCATAATTTCAGTAAAATGTATGTATTCAAAGCATTTTATCAACTATTTCATTTATAGCATCAATTACTATCTGAGGCTTATCCTTCTGTATATAATGACCACAATCTTTAACCATGATGTGTTTACTATAATCCGATAATGTTAATAGGTCATTTTGATAGCTTAACCAAGTTTCTTCCGAAATGGCAGCAGACTCTTCACCTTTATGGTCAGCAGTAAGTACAATTATTGGAATATTCCTTAAAGCATCCTTTTTTCTTATTTCTTTTACTTGCTTAGCACTCATTAATAATTTATCAAAAGTTTGCTCTTCTCCAATCAATTGTTTTCTCACCATTTCTATTTCTTCAGCAGAAGAACGGTTTACCCTATCTTCAAATTGATTTTCATGTGAACAGTCAATAAATATAATACCAGCTAATTCTTTATGATATGTACCAGCGAATAATCTTGCATTATAGCCTCCTATTGAGTGTGCAACTATAATATAGGGTGCTTTAACCTTTGCTTTATTTAAAAGGGTATGTAACTCGTGAACTTGCTCTAAACTTGTTCTTGATAAATCACCTGTAGCACTATTTCTCAGCTGTGCTCTATCATAAGAAAATGTTATTGTAGTTTTTGAAATTTCTTTCTGAACTAACTTCCAAACTCCATTGTCATCGCCTAAACCTGATTCAAATATCACAGTTGGCATTCCCTTCACCTCACATTTATGTTTATTTCTTTATCTTCAACATTCCAGTGACATTGATTCTGTTTCCAGTTAATATCATCACTTACAAAATCTATATTCATATTCCCACCACTTAATACTTTTACTCTATCAACCATATTAGAGCCATTTCATAAATTCATATTTTAAAGTAATTTTAATAAAAGCACCCCTATAAAGAGATGCTCTGAATATTACCTTTTACTATTCTCTATATTAAATAACTATTCCCCAAATGATTTTTTTCTTATTCACAAATAATCCTCCTAATTTAAAAGCGTGTTGCAGAATTTTTTTGCAATACGCTTTCTTTATGTTGATTATATATTAAACTATTTTTCACCAAAAGACATAGTATACTCTATCTCTTTTGTATCCTCATGAATACGTTCATCTACAACTATAAAATCATTTTTATCATAGAAGTTTATTGCTCTTTTGTTTTTTGTAAAGACATCTAATAGGAGATATGGATACCTAGATTTACAATGATCTATCAGTTTCTGTCCTATCCCTT
Source organism: Clostridium sulfidigenes (assembly GCF_052067195.1). Classification (NCBI taxonomy): domain Bacteria; kingdom Bacillati; phylum Bacillota; class Clostridia; order Eubacteriales; family Clostridiaceae; genus Clostridium; species Clostridium sulfidigenes. Next base: position 100,648 of record NZ_JBQHQR010000007.1, read on the forward strand.
CTTTTTGATACTCTTTTTTCACAAAAATTCCTGCTATATAATCTTGTTCTACAATTCCAATAAAACCCTTTATAATATTATTTTCTTCATAAACATAAATATCAGCAGATGGCAACATTTGTTTCACCATATCATAATTTTTAACCCAGTATTCTTCCGGTATAAAACTGTGAGCGTTAATGTTAGTTTCAAGCCAGATTGCCATTACATCATCTAATTTACTTATATCAAATTTTTTAATCATTCTATTCTCCTTCATTTTTTAAATATTAAAAGTAAGAGTAGAATACACTCATGAAGTTCACCCTTTCGATTGCTTTTCTAATAATATATTTTATACTATTAGAAAACTCTATTAAGCTAAATTAATCCTTGTATTTCATGAAATATGTCTTCTAAAATAGTATTTCTATTTTCATTATTTATTGAATAAATTTCAATTCCAGGAAGTTTTTTTATCTCATCTATATCAGGATGTTTCTCATAAAAAATTGTTCCTGTAACACAATTAGTACTACTTAGAATATTACATATTTGCTGTTTGAATTTTGTTGATAATAATTGAATAGGACCTATTTCATCAATAATGATTATTTTATTTCTATTAGAATAATTGCTAATAGTTTGTAATGCAAAATCCTCAAATGCTTTTATATTGATACCATATCTGCCTATTCTAACATCACTTGGCATATCAACATCCGCTATTCTTTGCCGTTTACCATCTAAACTTACGCAATCAAATCCAATTCTATCAAAATCATTTTTTACTTCCTCAGTATAAAAACCTATACAATTGCATTCTCCTATCATTTGAATAATCTTTTTTAATATTGTAGTTTTTCCGATTCTAGGTTCACCTGATAATAATACTTTAGTCCCCATTTTATTCTCCTTATTATTAAAAATAATAGTTCTCAAATAGTTTACTGTAATTTGGGTAATTATCAGCTTTACAACTAAGTGTAAATACTCCATTTGTACTTTGGGGTTACTTTTTTATATTATATTTTTTAATATAATAGTTAACGCTTAATTTAATACTATTAGGATGTAATTATAACATATTTTGCAAATACCTCATATTCAGTTTGAATAGTACGGCATCCACTTTATATTTAATTTCATAGTATAAGAACATTGAGAAATAAAGCCTATGCTAATTTTTGATATGAGATTTGTCTTTAAAATATTTAACTATAAGGGGGGATTAGCCAGTAGGTTTTGGTGCATCATGATTATTAAAATAAGACCAACCAATTATCGTAGCACTATCTCTACCTTTTTGTTTATGCACCTCATTAAAAACTCTTGATATATTTTGGGATATACTACTATCAAATGTTAGTATTTCACATAATTGTTTGCCATTTTCAAATGTTCTATTTCCACATTCTAATACTCCGTCAGTAAGTAAATATATGTAGTTCTGACCTTCTCTTAATAATCTCGTTCCTGTTGTATAGCAAGGAATATCTAAGTCAAAAGTATTTACTTTTCCAACCCACTCATAGAATTGTCTTTGGTTAAGTGCGAATTGATTTAATTCTATAAGTTCTGGATGAAATAAATATACAAGATTATCTCCTATAGACATCCACCAAAGATATTGTTCTTTTTGAGCTACTATTAGGCATGCAGTCTCGCCTTCTATATACTTACACTTTTCTTTAAATTCTTTACTGCTAAATATATTAAAAAAGAATTTATGCAATTGTATAAAAACATTCTGAATTGGCATATCTAAAATTTGCTCTAAATGATATTGTTCTTTTTTTATTGTTTCAAGAACTAAGTTAGCACTTTCGCTTGTTGCATGTGCATCAAGTAGCAAGGCAAATCGCCAAGCATTGTCACTGCTACAAAGTATCAATGCACCATCCTCATTTTTATATGCACCACTATCAGAATTACCTCCATAGTACCCAAGAGTTATTTCTCCACATATTCTAATTGTATTTTTATTGAGAGACATATCTTCATTTCCAAGCCAATAAAGCCTATTGTTATCAGTCACAAGTCCACCCCCTAAAATAGAATACATAAATTATTTAGTACGTCATATTTTACAATTTTTCATTTGCAAACATGGTTACATATACTTATTGTAGCATAATTACAATAAAATGTATGCATGTAAAAAAGCACCCCTATAAAGAGATGCTTTAAATATTGTCTTTTACTAATTTTTTATATTAAATAACTATTTTAGCTCTTCCATAATCTTTTTAATATCAAAATCCTTATCTTGGATTTTGTAATATTTTTCCTTATGCTGATCTTGTTCTTGAAAACTAATTACGTTATCATCATAAAACGTAATATAAAATACGCCTTTAGTATAAGTAGTATATTCATCTTCATCATAGCTTGCTACAAATTCAAGACTATATTTAGACCAATCCTTAGGTCTCCTAGCTTTTTTATAGGACAACTCATCAATTATACTGACTAACTTATCTACTTCGCCATCTTTATTATTATTTATCCTAATGAAATTATCTAGAAAATCTGAATCTATTTCATCTTCTTGTCTATAGGTATAATCATATGCATAAACATTTTTAAAGGTGTATTCATAGTTGTTTTTTGACATTAAGTTATTTGTAGGAAAAATATATGGTATGTCAATCCATACAATTGTAGTAAAGAAAATTAAAATAACTATTCCCAAAATGATTTTTTTCTTATTCACAAATAATCCTCCTAATTTAAAAGACTGTTGTAGAATTTTTTTTGCAATACGCTTTCTTTATGTTGATTATATATTAAACTATTTTTCACCAAAAGACATAGTATACTCTATCTCTTTTGTGTCCTCATGAACACGTTCATCTACAACTATAAAATTGTTTTTATCATAGAAGTTTATTGCTCTTTTGTTTTCTCTAAAGACATCTAATAGGAGATATGGATACCTAGATTTACAATGATCTATCAGTTTCTGTCCTATACCTTCTTTTTGATATTCTTTTTTCACAAAAATTCCTGCTATATAATTTTGCTCTACAATTCCTATAAAACCCTTTATAATATTATTTTCTTCATAAACGTAAATATCAGCAGATGGCAACATTTGTTTCACCATATCAAAGTTATTAATCCAATATTCTTCCGGTATAAAACTGTGAGCCTTAATGTTAGTTTCAAGCCAGATTGCCATTACATCATCTAATTTACTTATATCAAATTTTTTAATCATTCTATTCTCCTTCATTTTTAAAATATTAAAAGTAAGAGTAGAATACACTCATGAAGTTCACCCTTTCTATTGCTTTTCTAAATTTATGTTGTTCTATGGATATACATTCTTGTCAGATTTTTTTCACCCTCGGCTTGGACCATACACAGAAACTCCCAACCATAACGCTCATAAAAAGACGTGTGGTCTGTAACAAGATAAAGTGTATCAATATTTTTTTCTCTCATATCATCACATACATAGTTCAGCATTTTACCAGCAATTCCTTGACAGCGATAATCATCTTCCACATAAACAGCACATACATTAGGAGTTAAATCTTTTCTGTTGTGAAAATCATTTTCTATTACACCAAGTCCACCTACAATTTTATCTCCTATTATTACTATATACCATTGTGGAACAGGAGTTTTATTTTTCATACATTCATCTATACTTTCAAGATATGCTTCAAGGGGAATATTCCACTTCTCATGAAACCAATTTGCTGCGTAGTTTTTTAATTCAGGGTGTTCCTGTATTTTTATAAGATCTGCTGTTACTGTCAAATTATTACTCACAATAAAACCTCCTAAAATTACATTTATACTATTTGAGAATATTTCGAATTACCTCAACGATAAATTTGGAATTTATTGTTGTAAATATCCTTTTTGATTGAAATAGTTTAAATAGCGTTTCTTCTGTGTTTCTATCATTTCTCCAGAGTTTACAAAAGAAATGAAATCTGTTTCATTTAACCATTTATATGACATAGTTTCTCCCTTTTGAAGTGTTATAGATGTTTTATCACAATCCGTAACGCACAAGAAAGTATAGAAAATACACTTATCATCATCGAAAACAAAATGGTCAACCTCTTCAAAATTTTCTGAAACAATTCCTGTTTCTTCAAGCAATTCTCTTTTGATACACGCCATCTTATCCTCACCTTTAAGTGCAGAACCTCCTGCTGTAGCTTCGTAATATCCACCATAATTACGTTTAGATAAGTCACGCTTCATAAGCAAATAATCGCCATCCTTATGCTGAACAAGAACTTCGCATACCAGATGATATAAACCATCTGGCAATACATCTCCACGAATTAAGTCTATATTGGCACGTGTTCCATCTCTAAAATATCCATCCCAAAATTCCATCATAAGTCCCCCTACAAATTCCTATTTATCTATGCTTTTTTTAATAATCTTTATTCCACCTTAATCTATTATTGAGCATCAATTTATAACCTTCTGTAAATTCAACCTCTTTATTTACATTGTTTCAGTAACTACAAACTTTAATTACAGCATATTCTAAAAATATTTATAATTTTAAGTTCGCACTTTTCTTACAAATTTCTATTTACAAACATGGTTTAATATGATTATTATAGCATAATTACAATAAAATGTATGTATATAAAAAGCACCCCTATAAAGAGATGCTATGTTAAATTATCTAGTAACTCTGAATCTATTTCATTTTCTAGCATATAGGTATAGTAAAATGCACGTACTTGTTTATAGGTGTAATCATAGTTGGTTTTTGACATTAAGTTATTTGTAGGAAAAATATATGGTATGTCAATCCATACAATTGTAGCAAAGAAAATTAAAATAACTATTCCCCAAATAAATCTTTTCTTATTCACAAATAATCCTCCTAATTTAAAAGCGTGTTGCAGAATTTTTTGCAACACGCTTCTTTATGTTGATTATATATTAAACTTGTCTACTTTTGTTTTAAATTTCTTTATCAAGCATTATTTTTAATTCTTTGGCAATCTCTTGTGAAAAATTATGTTTTTTATCACTAAATGTCCACCCAAATCCGTCTCCCTTATATCTTGGAAAAACATGCATATGGTAATGTCCAATATCATTAAATTCTCCACCATTTTGCATTACACTATAGCCATCAGGAGAATACTTTTCTTTAATTACCTTAACAATTCTTTTAGATAATACCATCATAGACGTTACTACCTCAGTTGGAATTTCATCAGTATCTAAATAGTGGCTTTTAGGAATTATAAGTACATGGCCTTCATTTATTGGCTCTATAGTTAAGAAACACATAATTAAATCATTCTCATATACTAAGTTACATGGTAAGTCACCTTTTACAATTTTACAAAATATACAATCCATAGTTACCTCCTTAATTATTCTTAAACTTTCGTATTATAATACTATTGTTCATTATTACTCTCCATCTCTATTTTCTATTTCAATGATAGTCATGATAGCGTAATTGGCTAAATCTAATAGTGTATCAATAATGCTTTCATCTTTTACTTCAGCATCCTGCTTAATTAATTGCTTATATCTTCGCAATTTATCTTCTAATCTTATTGCAGGCATAGTCAAACCATACTCTTGAAATCCTTTTGTAAAACTATCTCCATAATCTTTATTCTTTGCGGTATATATTTCATTTAATTTTCCACATATTTTCTTGTGTTGATCAATTTTTTCCATATAATATAAAACACTCCTTTCATATTATTAGTATTTTTTTCTATTATTAATAAATTATAACATATATCGTAAATACCATACTATTCAATTTTCAAATATCAATATGTCTTAATTAGTTCTCAATATAAGAATATTGTGCATTATGTTTTGCGTGGATTATGCTTAAACTATTTAGTATAGTTTTTATCTGCAAGCTGTTTTATTTTATCAAAAAACGCCCGTTTGCCTTCTGTGTATTTTTCCCTATCATCAGAGTACATCTTATAAAGTTCCTGCTTTAATAATTCATATTCTTTGGCAAATTCAGAATGAGAACGAATAAAATCTCTAAACTTTATTTGGTCTGCAAATTGCTCACAGTTTTTTTCTTCATAGCAATGTATATGTTGCAAAGAAACCTCACCTTCACCTCTTAAAATAAATAGATGCTTTCCAGTTATTACTTCACCATAATATTCATATCTGTTTTCCTTCATTGCATTAAAAACAGATTTTGTTATAGTTTTTAATACAACGGCAATATCCAACATAGGTTTTGCCACTATACCTTTTATAGCTGTACTGCCAATATGCTGAATATCTACAATATTATCCCCATGAATATTAATAAGAGTCTGCTTCGTTTTCTCAAACTCCTCTGCCCATTTTTCATTATGTTTTTCTAAAATAACCTTATATTTTGGTACACCTAACATATCACACCTCACAATATAGTATATAAATAATCTTTGTTTCACAATAATTTACTATTACGATTTAAATCCCTATTGCTATATACATATAATAGCATATATTCCATAACTAAACTATTTGATTTTAAAAGATAATTATATAAGAATGTAGTGTGGTACTACCAATTGGTTATCTCATTATTTCCTTGAATGGCGAAATAATAAATACCGCTTATCAGTTTGAATAGTACGGTATTTTCATAAATTATTCAATTTTATTATTAGTGAGCTATTTATATTTTTTACAGCTTTACATTTCAATTACTTCACTATATTGAATGTCATTTCTATAATTATCAAGAGCTATTTTTCTAATATCAATAATTTCATTTGGAAGATTATCTATTTTAAACCATCTCAATTCTGAGCACTTATCTGGTTCTATGACTTTAGGTATACCATGATACTTATTAACGACAAAATAAATATCATAATAAGTTCTTCCTCCAGTATTGCTAACACGATGAGATAGATGAACAAAAGATAAATCTTTAATTTTCACATCAATCCCTAACTCTTCTGCACACTCTCTTACAACAGCCATTTTAGCCGTTTCACCTTCATCCACATGTCCACTTGCTGCTATATCCCACTTCCCGTCTTGATAACCAGTATTTTTTCTTCGATGCAATAAAATTTGTATAGTATCATCCTTCTCTTGTAAAATAATTGGAAATATTGCTGAAAATGACTTAAAATGTTTTCCCATTTTTCACCTCTTCAAATTATTTATTAAAATTTATTTTTCTTATACTCGTCAATTCTTGATTTATTATCATAAGCAAGTAAATACTCATTATATTTAGAAGCATCATAGTTTTCTCCTAATTTTTCTTTTGCTTCATCTGCTGAAAGTCCTTGCCTTTGATTAAAAGTGGAACAGGGATATTTGTTACATTCTCCACAATGATTTAAATTTTCTTCTATAACGCATTTTCTTACAGAACAATTGGTATCAATAAGTTTTCGATTTTCTTTTTCGCATCTACATCCATCACAATGTATATCTTCTTCTAAAATATCAAGGTCATAATAATCCTTCCATGCTTTTGAAAGCTCTTTTCGCTGGTCATTTTCTTTTATATTTGGTTCAAATGCTTTGCATAAGTCGCAACAATATCCACATCTTGTTATATTCATGATAATTACGCTCTCTTTCTATTTGGTTTTTTCTTTATAAATAATAATCTTTCTATATCTGCGATTACTGTGTTATTTATTATATCTAAATATAACCATTTCCCATCATGATACTGGCGAGTATTATCATAGAAATTATTAATATATTCAGAGAAGTCTTTCCTTGAAGTTTCAAATTTTTCTCGTTCATTCTTTCCCAATATAATTAAAACTCTCATACCTTTTTCTCTTGGATACAACGCACAAAATGTTTTTCCACTCTTACGATATTTTAATTCAAAAACACCTGTTTTCGCGCCATTATCCCATAGCATATCCATATCGTAATTATCCTTAATGAAGTTATTGATAGCACACCAAGTTTTAAATACATCCTCTTCCATTAATTGATTCAATTCTTCTTCTGTTGGTATTTTTTCAAGCATAAGTATATCCCCCTTTTTATAAATTCAAATAATTGAAACTTATATAATCATCATTGTCTCCTATAGATAAGTATGTATATTTATTACCTTGATAGGTTCACAATTTAAGAATATTACGAACTAAAAATCATAATATTGTAGTCCTATATAGACTATTAATCAATTATGATTATGATAATACAATGCCTTTTTCTATCTGATTTCCTTTTAAAAATTCTTTTACCTCAAGAGGTTTCCCACCTGGAAACTGTAATATTTCTATAATCAGAATACCGTTATTGGTGGCGACTGTGATTCCTTCATTATTTGCATCTATGATATAACCAGGTGGTTTAATAATATTTGCCTCTAATGACTTGGATTTGAATATTTTAATAGGAATATCTTTATAATTAGTATGGGCAGTTGGCCATGAGTTTATATATTTATATGGCCAAGAACTCAATCCTCTTATTAAATTATGTATGTTAATACTACTGTCATTCCAATTAATCTTTGCTATTTGCTTGTTTAACATCTGTACATAAGAACTTCCTTCACTCTGTTGTTTTACCCCACAAATTTTACCTGTTATAATTCCATTTATTGTTTCCTCTAACAGGTCCGCACCGTTTATTTTTAATAAATTGTACAATTCTCCTGCTGTCATAGATTCAGATATTTCAAACTCACTTCTCATAAGCATATCACCCGTATCTATACCACTATCCATTAGAATAGTTGTATTTCCAGTTTTTATTTCCCCATTTATTAAACTCCAATTTATTGGTGATGACCCCCTATACATTGGGAGGAGAGATGCATGTAGACAAATACATCCGAGTCTTGGTATGTCAAGTATTTGCTTAGTTATGATTTGACCATATGCTACAACAATAATAAAATCAGGTTTTATTTCTTTTAATTTATCAATAATTACAGAGTCTGTTTTTATTTTTTCGGGCTGAAAAATTGGGATTTGATTCGATAGTCCGACCTCTTTGACTGGTGAAATTGCAACCTTTTTCCCTCTTCCACTTGGTTTATCAGATTGTGTTACAATCGCACTTACATTATATTTCTCTATCATTTTCTTCAACGAGGGAACTGCAAAATCAGGAGTTCCCATAAAAACTATTTTCATTATTGATACCTCCCTTTGATACTAAAAAATATATTTTGTAGTTATTCATTAGTTACACAATATCTACAATTTACACACTAACATCACTTCAAATTATGATTATTCTACATGGTAGGTATCGTCATTACCTGAACATATTTCAATAAGGTTTCCTTCTGGATCTGCAACATAACAAATTCGCATACCATAAGATTCAGTAGTAGGTTTATAAACTGGCTTTGCTCCTGCATTTATAACACGTTGAAATTCTATATCTACATCAGAATAATTAGGAACATCAAAACAAAGCTCCATATTGCCATTTATGCCTTTATTCCAATGGTATACCTCAGGTATAGATTCTTCAAAACCTTCTCTTGTGCATAAAATAAAATGATGAATTTGTCCTTCCATTTCAATAGCTGTAAATCCACTGCCATCCCAATTTATATTTAATCCCATTACATCTTTATAAAAACTAACCATGGTTTCCATGTTATTCACATATAATCCAATTGCTCCAAATCTCATTGTTATACCTCCGTTAATTTAAATAATCTTTTAGTTCACCACAAATTATAATTATTCGCTTACATTTACAGTTTTATATACTTATTGTAGCATAAATACTATATATTGTATTTTAATATTTGAAAAAATCACTTCTATAAAGAGGTGCTCTAAGCAGCGTCTGATTAATTTTTCCTATTATTTAAGTCACAAAATAAAAAATACCGCACAATTCACTTCTGAATAATACGGTATTTAAAATACTATTATATGGCTAAGTTCCTCAGCTCCTATATCTAAGAATAAGTCCTTTATTTCAGGATCCTTTATTCTAAAGCTCTGAGAAATATACTGCATAGCTGCTTTTAACTCACCATTTCCTCCTCCTAGTTGTTCTTGCATTAGTACTGCGTACTGAGGATTAGGTCTCTCTACTGTAATTTATTAATTGGAATAATGGTCAATGGCTTGAACATCTAATTCCAATGATTTCAATGATTTCGTTCTTCTTTCTCAAATTGGTCTTTGCCATTTAAAATAATATCAGCTAAAGCCTCTGCATTTTTATAATAATAAGTGAAACCTTCATCTCTTTCAAGAGATTCATCATTTAATTCTCTTTCAATAAACTCAATACATTCATTTAGCCGTGAAAGTGTCACATCCCAAAGAAACTGTTTGTAATCAGGTTTATATAACAATTTATCATATATGCTTTTTAGGAAAATCTCTCTATATTCATCTGTCATATAAAATGGAAAAGGAAAAAACTTCTCTGATCCGTGGGATATTAAACGCGCAATATCCAAAGAATAAGGCATAATACCTGCAAAAGCCCAGTCTATTAAAACAATACCTTCATTGCTTTCTATTGCATTACACTGCAAGAAATCCCCATTACATAAGGTGCGTGGACATACTAACTGTCTATCTAAGAAAACACCATATGCAGAAGATAGTTTCTGCTCATTTATAAGACATTTTGACCTTTTATTTATTCTTGTCCAATATCTTTCAAATCGGTTGTCCAACTCATTATCTTTAAAGTCATTTTCCTGCCAGTACATATTAAAAATACGAGAAAGACTGTCAGCACATCCATAGGCCATGTCTTCATTAAACATTCGTAAATCCGTTCCAGCAATATATTCAATTAATATCCACCTCACGTTGTTAAAATAAGCCCACCCCTCAAGTTTTGGCACAGGTAGATTTTTATTCTCAAGAAATTTTTCATAAACTTCCACCTCATATTTATCTGTCTTTTTCAAAATATATGTCTTATCATCTGATATTATTTTATAGACATTATATGTCCTGTCAACACCTTCTCCGTTATCGTGAAAACGTTCAATATGAATTTGCTGTGAAAGTGTTACATTAATTGCATGAAGAACACTCTTCAACATATTTATATGGTTTATGTCTCTTATTTTTTCTGTATATACCCCTTTCATTGGATACCCCCCTTTTGTATGGTGAACAATTTCTTACAATAGACATTTATATTTATTTTACCTAGTTATTTATGATTTTTGTTACAATTTTGTTTAATCTATACAACAAATATTATCAGTAATTATTCATTAATAAGGCCTTTTTCTTCCATGAATTGAATCTATAAAACCTAAACTACCTATAGAAATAGATGATTTATTCATTGGAATAATGGTCAATGGCTTGAATAGCAAACTCCAATGATTTAATTCTTCTTTCTAAAAGCGTTCTTTGAGGACTTCCTAACTTAGACTTAGCATAAACTCTTTCAATTGATGGGAGTAAACCAGTAAGAACATTTCCAGCTTCAACTAATTCTTTCTCATTGTAATGGTGGGGTATTTGATTCCAAACTTTCTCTAGCATGTCCAACCCAATGTGAAGAGCTTTAAGTCGTTTCTTTATTAAGGTAGTATTTGATCCTTTTTCTGTCATCTGAGCCAAGGCCTTTTCGGATTTACTAATAGTTGACTGGAAGGATTTTATTGATTCCAATTTACATTCATCTGATACATTTTCCATGTTAGTGCTCTCCTTTTTTCGTCTATTAATTATTTTGATTCACGAGGTTAAACCATATTTGGTAATTTTTATAATATGTATTTATATTTGATTATATTAGCTAATATATTTAAAATACGGCTTAACTACCTCTTATTTATACTTTATAATCTTAGTATTTACTTATAATCTGCAAATATCAGCTAAAGCATTAGTAAATAGTTTCGGTTGATCAAGCATCATAAAGTGACCAGCTTCTTTTATAATAAACATTTTTTTGTTTGGTGCATTAATTGAATCAAAATAACGACTTGCTATTGTATGCGGGGCTTGAAAATCTCTGTCCCCAAGAATATAAAAAACAGGTATTTCATAATCACGACTTTCTTCATATAAACTATGTGAAAATAAAAAATCCCAAAGTTTTTTATTACTACTCATCCCTTTAAATAAACTCACAATATCTGACAACCTGAAAATTGGGCTTTTAAGTAATGTTTTTATTATAGGAATAAAATTCATTCCAACCTTATACTTTCCTTGCAGTATTCTAATTCTTTGTAATTTCTTTATCATAGGCTTTTCGTAATTTTTTTCGGGATAAACCCCTATTTTTTCAAGACTGTCTAAATCCTTTTTATTGCCCGCTTTTATTATTAATTCCCTTACTTTTTCGTAACCAATCCTTTCATTCTCCACTATATCTATTACTTGTCCTGCACCGATGTAGTATAATACCTCTTGAGGATATTTCAGCACAAATAATGTTCCCAGTACACTTCCCCAAGAATGACCTAATATAACAATCTTCTCCTTGTTATATTTCTTTTTCAAATAATTAACTATTTCAAATAAATCATCTATTAATTCTTCACAAGAAGGATAGTTACTATTTCTTTTCGATTTGGTTAATGTTTTTCCTGCACCTCTTTGATCCCAATGAACAATGTTAAAAAAACTTGATAATTCTTTTTGAAAAGCATATGCGAATGTTGACTCTGGCATTCCTGGACCACCATGTAAAAACAAAAGGACAGGAAGTTCAGCACTGATGGTGTGGTGTAACAAGTATTGTTCTATTCCATTGATTTTGATATATTCTGAAGAATAATCGTTTTGTTTTTTCATAACTTACACCTCCTCTATAAAAATAATCTCTATTTCTGAACATACTGGTATTTCAATATTATTACTTATAGTTGTACAAATTTTATTTTACTACCTCACCATTATATCCACCAGTAATTTCAATAATGTTATCATCAGGGTCTTTTAATTGAAAATAATAATATGGTGTTCTGGAATAAAAATATTTTATATTAGTAATCTTTGTTGATATATTTAAACTTATAATCCTATCGTATTCCTTTTGCAAATCTTCAATCCAAAAATTTAAAACAAACTTATTTTTATTAGGTGCACTTGTTACACCAGTGAAATCAAATTCTTTATCATATTTGCCTATACTTATTATCTTATCAGGATTTTCTTCATCGAAGTGTGGATTAAGCATAGATATGTTGTGTCCTTCAAAGTGAAATTCTGCAAACCTATTTTGATTTCTACAACTTACTTCTATATCAAGCAATTTACTGTAGAAATCTATAGATTTATTAATATCTGCTACAACAAGATAAATGGAACCTAAATGTAACATAAAAAAATCCTCCTCTACTTATCTTTCCAACGTTTCAAATTTGGCATATCCTTCATCATTTTAGCTCGTGCAGTTTCTGCATCTGGACAATCGTCGCTTATTCTAAACGGAATACAGCTTTCAATCATTTCTTCCAAAGTTTCATCTTTTATAAATCTACCATTAGAAAAACAATAACAGCAATAGTCTTCATTACTTGAACTATCTGAATTTTTTCCAAGCTCCTTCTCATCTTCTAAAGACATACCACAACTTTGACATATTTTTTTCTCCATAGTTAATCTCTCCTATCAATATCTAAATTGTTAATTCTGTCTTATTATACCATTTTAAAATTGACACCTGTATGTCAACTTTAAAAATAATTTTCATAAGCTTCTTTAAATCTATTTGCAACTTCACTTTTTAATGATTCAGGAGAAATAACTTTAGCATGATTCCCAAATGACATAATCATCCCATAAAGCCACTCATCTTTAGGATAATTCAATGATACAGTAAAACTTCCATCCTCATTAGATTTTATTTCATGTTCTTCAAAATAATCAAATACTTGATATACCATACATTTATCTATTTTCATAGAAAACGAAATTTTATTTTGCGGAGAATCTATATATTTATCAATTTCTTCTTTATCCTCTATGTTAAGCTCCTTCTTTTTAAAAGACTCATCAAGACATTCAACTCTTTTCATTCTTGACAATTTAAATACTCTAATAGCCTGTTTTTCTTGACAGTATCCTCTTAAATACCATGCATGTCCTTTAAACCAAAGCTGTATTGGCTCCACTTTACGAGTTGAAATATCTCCAATTCTACCGTAATAATCAAATTTTAAAACACGTGTTTTCACTATTGCAAATTTTACTCTTTGAAATAATTCTTGATGTTGATTACTCCAATCAGAAAAATCTATCGAAATCCAATTTGGATTTTTTATTTGAAATAGCCCAGATAATTTAACTAATAAATCATTAATAGCGCCTTTTTCTACTTCTTGTATACTTTGAATGGCTGCTAAAATTTGAATCTGTTCATCTTCAGATACAATACTTTTTTCAAAAACAAAATTATCAAGGATTGCAATTCCTCCATACTTTCCTTTTTTAGCGTATATAGGAATTCCAGCCATACTTAACGTTTCCACATCACGATAAATAGTTCGTACAGATACTTCAAAATGTTCTGCTAATTCACTAGCTTTTATACATTTTTTTTCTGATAGCAAATACATTATTTCAAATAATCTCTTCAATCAATCTCCCCCCAAAATGGTGTACAACTAATTAAATATCAAAATTAAATCCGCTCCTGCAGGATATCTATATTGTACATAAATTGAATAAAACTTACCACAATAGAATTATATGGTAAGCCTTATTCTAACAAATTAACGATTTTAGTAAAAACCTCATTTACTTATGATACCGTTCTCAGTAACTACTGAAATAAATACTTTTTCACCTAAATTAATTATATCTTCAATATAGACTTCATCAATTCCAGCAGTACCTTTATTTTCTTTAACAAGACTCCAAGCTTTGTATAAGGTATCTTCTCTATATATTTTGTCATAACAAAAATATTTTAACCGTGATTATAAGCTATATGTTCTGAACCGAAAAATTTAGGATTCTCACTACTTATCATTTCAAAAATATTATCATTTAAAAAACTAGGTAACAAATATATTTCCTTTAAATTATTGATATCAATCCATTCACTTTTAAGTTGCATATCATCTATTTCTGTAGGATTAATAGTTTTGTCATTTTTTAATTTACATATAAAAATATGATATATTTTATGAATATATTCAGGATATAACTCTCGTGTTTTAGGGCTATCACATATTTCTTCATATAAAGCAGAAAATCTTATTGGTACAACATTGTATCCTGTTTCTTCAATACATTCTCTTATAACAGCCTCATGTAAAGTTTCATATATATCTTGTCCTCCACCTGGCAATGAATAATAATTCCCATTATTCTCATCAAAGCACTTGTTTAATAAAATTTTATTGTTATCTATAATAATTGCTTTTGCTGCACTTCTAATGCTCATTTTTACCTCCATAAAAAACTAACTGGTTGTTAAAATACTCTTTGTCTGACACTTAAAAGAACTTCATCTTTTCATTTTAATATCTCACATGACTTATAGGCAATATAAGAAGAATACGAATTACTTAATTTTAGATTACGCCAAAAATCTATTCATCATCATTAAAAAACAATGCTAAATTCTTTGAACTTTCCATTGCTTTTACATCATCTTTAGATGATATATTATTTGTATCATGGCTATAAATAATTGGTGCAATATCTCTAGAGTTCATATGATGTAAAATTGTACATGCTGTAGTGTAGGCATCTTCAATACGTCCATCCCCACCTCCAACAATTATAACTCCACCTTTTTTTTCTTTCTTAATAGGTTTTATATTTTGAAAATGTCTTGCACAAAAATATGTTTGTAACCTGCTTGTAATAGCCAGTAACTGACCTGTTAATTGAGAAAAGTAAAGTGGTGATGCAATTAATATGTTGTCACATTCTTGAATATATTTATAAACTTCTTGCATCTCATCGTTTATACAGCAGCCATCATTTTGCCAACAGTATCTACAATCAATACAAGGATGAATATTGCAATCATATGCATCTACTATTTTATATTCACCATCTAAATATTTAATAAACTCGTTTATCAAAGCCATAGTATCACCATTTTTTCTAGGTGTGCCACTAAAAATAAGAGTTTTCATTAATCAATACTCCTCGTATAAATAACTTCTGATTATGATTATTTTGCGGGTGTTAGAGGAAACTTATTCATTGATGTATATTTTGATACTCGAAATCCGAGATTTTCATATAATGGTTTCCCTTTTTCAGTGGCCATTAAATCAACTGCGGCAACGCCTAATAGCTTTGCTTCCGATAAAAGTTCAGTCATAACTTTAGTTGCAATGCCTTTTCCTCTATATTGAGGGTATGTAAAAACATTGTATACCGTACCTACAAGATATGATGAAAACGCTATCATCGGAGGTCTTTCCACGATTGACATAAATGCAGTTGCTAATACTTCATTTTCATTCTCGGCAATGATAGCAATAAATCCCTTGTTAAGGTGTTGAGTAAAATATTCTTCTAACTTCGTTCTAATATCTTGCACCTCTTCCGAAGAATACACACCTTTTTCTGCAAACAGGTAATCCATACGAATATTTATGAGGAGGTCAATATCCTCTTTAACCATTTTTCTTACTTTCATGTTTTGCACCACCTTATATTTATAATCTTCAGTTCGCACTTTTCTTGAATTGCGAACTAAAAAATTATTTAATTTTATTTTGTATTAAATTAATATTGTTTAGTTATTTCTTCTTCTTTAAGTCCAAAATGTAAAGCCAATGCACTCATCACCTCTTCCTTAGTATCAACTCCAATATTATCTCTAACTAGTGTAAAAAAACCACTATTTCTATATTTTTCATAATGTTCTTTGTTATTTACCCTCGCAATTCCTTCTAAATAATTAGCCATAACCTTTTCTGGATTTTTAGACTTCATGATTTGTTCTTTTATAAATTTTTTATCAGCATCATCTCTATTAAAAAACTGTTCTACAGCCATTGATTGCGGTGATAGCATAATAGCAACTTGATTGTAATCCGCAATATTTTTTAATAATTCTACTGGAATATTTGTATCAACGATAACTTTTCTGTCCTTAGACACTCTAATTAATTCTGCTACTTCAAATTCTGCTATCTCCAAATTACTTTCCTCAATCCATTTTTCATATGCTTCAGGACTTCTATTAACAAACTCCTGCCAATCTTTCATGGTTTCAAAATAACAAACATTAGGAAATAATTCTGGCTTTGCAATTTTACTAGTCATATTAAAATGGTAATTTTCCTCACGTGAAATTAAATTGTATTTTTCCGCAAGACGTTTAACCATTGTTGATTTTCCTGCATAGGCTGTACCAGTAATAAACATTACATTTTTTAAACAATATTTAATAATACTATCATCTATTTTCATATTTTTAGCTCCTTTTTCACAACAAATAAACCTATGTGTTTTCATAAGTTTTTACAAATAACTATTTTTATTAATTACTTACGTAATTTATTGTTGTTGAATAAATGAAAACTCATATGATTTAGCTCCTTAAAATTTAATAATCTACTCTAATACTATTATAATATATTCTACAAAATACGAATTAAAACACAGTAAAATTCACTTCTGAATTAATAGGATATCCTGGTTCCTTGACTTTATTTTCTCTCTACAATTTCACCACTACTTTTCAAAATACTATTCTCTGGAATATAACCTCTTACAGAACTTAATGGATAAACAATACTATCTTTTCCTATTATTGTCCCTGGGTTTAAAACTGAGTTACATCCTACTTCAGCTGAATCGCCTAGAATTGCACCAAATTTCCTTAAACCAGTTTCAACAATATCTGTACCATATTTTACTTTTACTAATGTTCCATCAGACTTTAAATTGGAGGTTATTGCACCTGCCCCCAAATGGGCTTTATACCCTAATATTGAATCACCAACATAATTGTAATGGGGAACTTGCACTTTATTAAAGAGGATTGAATTTTTAATTTCAGTTGAGTTTCCAATTACAACATCATTACCAATGATAACATTGTCTCTAATGTAAGCAGAATGCCTGATTTCGCAATTGTAACCGATAATCGCTGGACCGTTTATAAGAACACTTTTTTCTATAGTAGTGCCTTTGCCAACCCATACAAATTCCTTTATTCTTTCAAAATCATTAGGCAGATTTTTTGCATATTCAAAAATGAAATCCTTAATTTCTGTAAGAGCTTCCCAAGGATACTTAACCCCTTCAAATATGGCTCTTGCATCTAATTCTTCAATGTTTAATAGTTCATTTACAGAAACTTTCATTATAATCCTCCTCTGATTTATTTCGTCATATCCTACAATTATTCATTTGAAAATTCAACCTACTAACTTATTGATAAACAATTTCATGTTGCTTTCAAAAATAGATAACCCTTGAAACCCGCATGAATACAACAACTAGTTTAATAGTTAAATATATCCATAGTTAAATAGGTTCATATTTTTATATTTAAATAGTTCTCTATATCCATTTTTACCTATATAAATAGGTAAGTATATACCTATTTATATTTAAAACTAGTCAAGGATATATTTTTTTCATTTTATATCTCACATGACTTATAAGCAATGCGGAATAAAAGAAGACTGCGAAGTAATCCAATGTTAGTTTATACTTATTCGTTAAGCAAATATTGTTCCGCTATTTTCGCTACATTCGTGTGCCAATTTTCTGTGCCGTCAATACGAATTACTGGACACACAAGAGTTTCTCCCCATTGCTCTATTCTTGATAGAGAACGAGAGGCTGCAAAATCAACAAATTTCAAGTGCTGCTCATACATATCGCCACCTTTGCGGATACGCTCTCCGTGTTTCTCATATTCACGTTGCTCTATGCGTTTAATACGCAGTTCAATCGGGGCTGAGATAAATACAGCGAGTTCGTACAACTGCGAAATCGTGTCACCAAAGTCTCCAGTGACCGCTGAGATGACAAACGAGTGATATTTGTTTATGTCAGCAAGCATTAACTTCAAACAGTCTTCATGTGAGCGTTCTATGGTGTATGGAATTTCTGATTTTTCAAAGTGATAATCTTCTATGTCCATATGCTTAAAGTTCAAAATGTTCGCCAGTTCACGTGCAATCGTAGACTTGCCGCTCCCGTTTGCCCCGAACACAATTATACCGTGTGGTTTGCTCATTTAAAGACCTCCTGCATCTAATATGATTTTTCTACTTCGCAATTTTCTACAATTACTTTGCTTAACGCATATTTTGAAAGTAGACGCACAATTTCATTTTTAATCTTTTCTTTCAATTCTTCTCTCTGCTCCTCATTCGGTCTTGTAGATTCATCAAACAATTCCTCATTTGACAATTGATATACCGAACTAACTATAGGAGTATCCCCTTTTACTCTTGGATATAGATGCCAATGAATATGAGGACATCCATTTCCAAGTAGTTCATAGTTCATCTTATCAGGCTTAAATATATTAGAAACAGCCTCTGCTACTATAGACATTTTTTCATTTGCAAACATAGTTGTATATACTTATTGTAGCACAATTACAATAAAATGTATGTATAGAGCAATTACACTCTGAATATAATTCATTGACTTGTTTTTTTATACAATATCATTTAAAAAAATTCTAAATGCTCTTGCAGTACCATTAGAATTTAACCATACTGCACTATACTCACCATTCCAGGTGTCAGCAACAATTTTATTATAAATTTGATGTTGATTACCACTCCATGCATCAGAAATATAAACTGGAGGAATTTATATGAAGCTATTAAAAATAATAGTTATAACATTTTTATCATTATCTCTTCTTCTTGGTTGCTCATATACTTCGTCAAAAAATCAATTGCCATATTCTATACTAAAAGAAGATTCCAATGCAGATTTTTTTATAATGAATTCTATAGTTTTTATTAATGCCGAAAATATAGATTGGATAGAAAAGATTGAATTAAAAAAAGGTGATTTACTAGGAAAAATAACTAAAACTAATGTAAAGAGCAACTTTAAAAATTGGAATGCAACTCAATTAAAAAAAGGGACTCTTATTTATCAAGTAATTGAGCAAGATAATATAGTTTTAGTTGAATTAGAAAATAAATTTATACCCTATCTTAAATACGTAGAAGGTTAAGATCTATTATTCCTTAATTTGAGTCATATAAAAAAACAACAACAGATAGTTGTTGTTTTATATGTTTAACTAATATTGTCTAAAGTGTTTAGGATACCCTCTATCCATTGATATGACTGAATTTCAAATTTTAACCATTACTTTTCCACAGTGAATTATTACTATTACCTTAATATTGTAATAGTAACTATAATAGTGAACTTTCACTTAAATAATTTTACAGTTCAACAAAAAAACAAATTACTATGCCACATTTAAATACTCTAAGACTTTTTCAAGAGTTTCACCATTTGTATCAACATTAAAAATGAAAATTAACTTAACGATAAATTGGAATTTTATAATATCTAAAGATTTTTAGTAATTATAACATATTACTGTCTACTTTGTAATTTATTTATTAGTGCTATTGGATCTATTATAGTACCAAATTCATGGGTTCCATTTTCATCAGTAACACTTGTAATCTTGCCAGTTTCTCTTGCAATTGATGTAAACTCTTTAAATGTAATTTGAGAATCTACTTGACATGCTAATGCGTATAATCCAGCTACATAAGGAACAATCCAACTACCTCCTCCGATAGGTGTGTAAAGGTAATCTGAGGTTCCAATACTTGATGCTACTGTTCGTTGATCCATTGGAACTAATAATCTTCCTGTATCAAATCTACCATTATATAATTTATAAGTCATATATGCTGGTCTTAAATCCTCTACAACATTTGGGTTTCCATACAAAGTTCTTCCCATACCAATATATTGATTCATAGGATTATCATCACCTAAAAACAAAATCTCTATTCCTTGATCTTTCGCTCTTTGCACTGAAAGTTTAAACTGTTCAATTTCATCAGAATCACCTACATATCCTAATGAAATTGAAACAACTCTAATTTTCTCGTTAGTATCAAGTGATTTATTTAACTCAACGATTCTATCAATATCTTTTGCTAAATATTCATAACCATGTAAGTTGTCTGCTGGATTAGCATTCTTTCCCCACATAGCATAATCATCTGAAATGTAATATAGTTTTGCTTCTGGTGCAACACCTATGTTTTTTCCAACTGCTAATGAAGCCACCCCTGGTCCATGCATCGATGCCATTTGATGTTTATTCTTACTATATGAGTGATATATAGCTAGCTGTTCTTTATATTCGTCATGGTCCACTAGTAATGCCTGATCTATTATTGCAATTCCAACTCCTTTACCTGTAATACCCTTTTTATGCAATTCCCTTATGTTCAATCCCGGGTCTTTTCCTAACTCTAACAACTTATTTGGATCAAGTCCATCAGGTAATTTGGAAGGCCAGGTAGTTTTCGTATCAAACTGAAAATACTTAAATAAGTTAGTTTTATCAGTTAGATTCTCATGTGTTAAGTCCATAGATGTAAGATCAATACTACCTATATCATTAATAGCCCATCTCTCACTCTCGCTTTTATTTGAATTAATATTATTAGTAGCTTCTGCAGCATCTCTAGGTCTATCTGTTATTTCGCCATTCTTTAGTTTATCTGGATTACCACACCCATTTAGAATAAATAAACTGCCAATTGCTATCAAGTAGCAAATCACGTTTTTGGATCTACACTTCAATTCCCTGCACCGCCTTTTTAGTTAATTCATATTTAATATAATCTAAGCGACAAATTCCTATTTATCTATGTCTTTTTTAATAATCTTTATTTCGCATATTCTCGATCCAGCATACTAAAATAGAATTGGTCGACCCACTTACCTCCACATAGATATTCTTCCCTAAATACACCCTGCTTTGACATACCTACTTTTTCCATTATTGATGCAGATTTTTTATTTTCGCAATGGCACATACCTAATACCTTATGAGCTTTCAATTCATTAAATGCAAAGGAAAGCAAAAGCTGTACACTTTCTAAACAATAACCATTACCTTGAAACTCAGGCAAGATAACATATCCAATTTCCCAGCTCTTTCGTGAAGTAATACATTCCCATATATAAACTACTCCCATCTGTACCCCATCTGAACTGCGTTTAACTATAAAATCAAAAAAATCATTTTCTTCAATTCGCTTAATAAACTTGTTTCGAATACGATCTTTGTCAGTCTCAACATGTTCCTCATAACACCATAATTCTTCATCACTTTCTTCATTACATATAAACTCCATATGTTCTTCAGTTACAGGTACAAGTTCTATAGATTTTCCTTTTAATAGATGTTGTATTTGTTTTTCTATATTTATATCTTCCATTCTTATCCCCCACTTTTTCATTTTCCTCTGCTAATCTAATTTCATATAACATAGATAACCCAGCTTTGTAATTTCTACTCCGCAATTTATACATAATTAGAATAGCTCATCTAATAAAATATAGTATTTTATTTTTGCATAATCAGGTTTTATTTCTAATTCTTCAAACAACATATCTGTATATCTTGAATCAAAATCCATTAATTCACGAACACATAATGCAATATCTTGATATAGATCGCCAACTCCTGCTCGTCCCATATCTATAAAGGATGTAATATCTTTATCATCTGTAAAGTAGTTATTAAAACAATAGTCTCCATGTGTAAACACTAATTGTTCTACCGGCTTATTCCTTAGGAGATAATTAAATACATCCCTAGATGTTTCAAGGCCTTCCGTATATTTATTTCTATCCACTCTTCCTATCAAATTATGATCAATCCTGCATTTTGCTTTTTCTAATTTTTCCTCTATTCTACTGTTAAAATTACATTCTGTGATATCAACACTCTGCAATTTCTTTATACCAATGGCTGCTAAATGAACTAATCTTTCTGGAGTTTTTCTATATGCTTCATCTTCTAGCATCTGACCTTTTGCATTCTCTATCAGCATATAAGAAATGTCATTTTCTATCACACGATAAATCACTTTTGGTACTGATAGTTTTCCATACAACCACTGGTACATCTCATATTCTCTGATCACTTCATCATTAACTTTTTCTATCTTTAAATAATAAGATTTATCCATATCAAAGCACTTAATTACTTTTGCTTTCGACATACCTTCTTTATCTGCTTCAAAGTGCATACCTTCAAGTATTTTTTCTAGCTTATTTGGTAAATACATATATTTTCCCACCAATCCTTTTTCTATATAAATATCTAGCATTACATTTTTATTTAAATCTATTCTAGTGATCCTATGTTGTGTAAATAACCGTAATATAGGAACATTCTAATTAAGTCGTAATTGTATTATTATCAAGAGTAAGTTTTGAAAAAATGTGAAAAAAATAATTATTATAAACTATATTTCTATAGTATGTGATATTAGCAAAGTCCAGCAATTATTGCTGGACTTTATTTGAAAATTATAAACAAATGGTCTATTTACTTTTTTCCCCAATAAAAATATTTATTACTCCCACAGAAAATACTAAAACACCAATTGTGATTATTGAATGTATAAAACCATTTAATAAAGTAGTATATTCACCAGATAGATTTTTATTAGCGTAGATTGTATTAATCATAAAATAACCTATAGGTGAACTAAATAATATTATTATAATCCCTGATAAAAAGTATTTAAGTTGATTTTTCATAAAATATCCTCTCATAACTCATTTTTTGATGCAATTATAACTTATTATATTATACCATAATTTTCATTATCTTGTAACCGTTTGTAAATATCTGCGTATTTAATTTTAGATTACCCTCTAAGATCTTTATTTTCTTCTTCCTTATAAATCTCTCTCAAATTAAAACCATATGGAACAACCTTAAAGGTTCCCCTTCTAATCCAATCACTTATGTAATATTTGTTACATCATATAAGAATGGTGAACTAACTTTACTTCGGATTATGCTTACAGTTCAGAATTGATATTAGTACGGTATAAAACAAATATATAAATAATGGTCAATTTAGAATATAATAGTATTATGTGAGTTAGTTGGCTATTAAACTACTGGAAAATAAGAATTTGTAATGGAGATTAGTTATATTTTCTGAGAGCTTAATTTTGAATTGGTAGAAAGCAAACATTAGGTGAAACGTAAAATCGTCCATCCATTAAAATTTAATGAATACTTCAAAATGTGAGGTGAAGAAATCATGACAGATAAAAAAATTATAGTACAATTTACCATGCTGACATTTTGCATAGCCTATGTTGTGTCAGGTGCTTTGATTATTCTTGGACAGTTCGGATACTCGGTTTACAATTGGGTTCACTCGTTACAGGAATTCGGTATGAACATTCCTTTTGCAATCTATATTTTGTCACCCGCTATTGCTTCATATGTCGTTCTGAAGAAGAATAACAAAATAGCAGGTTTTAAGGAATGGTTGAAAACTGTTTTTTATTTTAAAAATAAAATTTCCCTCTATTTGTTCGTTGTTGTAGGACTTGCACTGTATTTTTTGATACATATTGCAGTTTCAGGCCGTACGGAAATGGTGCTTCCATTTTATACATTCTTCCTTTCTCTACCTGGGGGGCTTATTATCGGTGGCTTGGAAGAAGCTGGCTGGATGTACATATTGCAGCCTGAGCTTGACAAAGAGTATGGCTTTGTTTTATCTTCTATTTTCACAGGAATCATTTGGTTTTTTTGGCATATTCCTCTCTTTTTTATTCCCGGGACTAATCATGGAGAGGGACTCATTAACTTTTGGATGTTTGCAGTTCAACTCATGGCATTTCGTTTTTTTAACGGAGCAATCTACAAAATATCAGGAAAAGGCTGTGTGTTTATGTGCGTATTATTCCATACCATGTTTAATGCAGCATCCCCCATCTTTGGCACCATGACTATGACTTGGTTAGGAACTGTTGTGGCAAATACTATGCTTATTGTTGTTTCAATTATAACTGTTGTGATCTACAACAAAAGTGTAGTGTAATAGTACAACCCTGCATCCTTATTTAAATTTCTTCTTTGAAAATTTAATAGTACGTTGTTGGGAAATATGTTATAATATGGTCAAAGTAAGCTTGTTTAAATTAATGGATAAAAAATAACAGGAGGTATTTTTATGGATTTTAGGATAATATCATTGCCACCATTCAAAGCAGCATCATCTGGGATAGATAAAGAATTTAACTTTTCCCCTGACGGTATTTTAGGAAAGTTCAATAAGTATTTTTCTGCAATTAATCTATCTGAACGAGATAGTTTTTTGCCCAGAGATTTTTTATGTTTTGATGAAGAAAAACAAGGCCTAGTATGGTGGTGGGCATTGAGTGATGATATGGATGATGGCAGTAACGAAGTTGTTGATTTTGAAGGCGGGTACTATGTAACTTATTTCTTCAAAGATGGAGATGAAGAAACACGTGGTAAGTTATATAATCAAGCCTTGGAATATATTAAGAATTCTGATATTTTCGAACTGGATATCCGTCAAAATCATTATGGTATGGGACATATTATTACACCACCAGAGATTATAAAAGCACAAGGATGGGCACAAATGGAAGCGTTTATACCCATTAAATTAAAATCACCCTCCAACTTGTAATGAAAATTACAAGGAAAGATAATACGGTATTTACAAAATATGTTGCAATACATCAAGTCAAACCTTACTTATAATTATTATAATATTATCGCTCCAGAATACTAAAATAGAATTGCTCAATACACTTATTGTAAATTGTTTAATGGAAATGTATATTTAAAAACACTAATCATATAATCTTTTTCTTGAAAATCTCCGCAATAATCAAATCCCGCTTTAGAATAATAGTTTTTTAATTTTACATTTCCAGCCCAACAGTCTAAATATAGTGTTTTTCTTAAATTTCTTGAAATCTTAAAGGCATAATTAACAATTTTAAGTCCTATATCTTTTCCTTGATACCCTGGTAATATTGCTATTCTGTAAAGATATAAATTATTGGGCTTGTTGATGTGAAGTACAGCATTAACACCCATGTCTTTTATAGAAAATGTTCCAACTATTAGCTTGTCTATTGTTATCACATAGATGTTTTTATTTTTTATGTCTATATTTATTTCTTCAATATCCCAAGGATATGTCCATTGATTAATACTTTTTTGATGTAAGTTTAACGTTACTTTATTTAGTAACTCAACTATTATCCTTATATCATCTTCCTCTGCTAATCTAATTTCATACAACATTCTAATACCTCTTTTATATTTCATTTATAGGTGCAGACCTTTTTGCTTTTATTGCATAATCCTCAAGTAATCTGGCAATCTTTCCTCTATACTACAGTTCCTTCTTATTGAAAATTTAATATTAAAGTTATATTTGATAAACTTTTGCATTTCCTAACAATGATATGTTTTCACCGTCAACAATTATTGCACTTTGTTGTTGTGTAGTATATACCATCTTTCCATTTTCTCTTATATATTTTTCAATACTTTTATTTTGTGAATCAGTATTTTTATAGTGTACTTCAACTGCAAAATTGTCTATACATCTTAGTCCTTTTTCATAAATAAACTCTGGATAATCTTTATCTGGAGAAATATAATACTGTGAGCATTGCATCATAGCACCAGCACTCCATCCCATTATTATTCCACTATGATTTTCTACGGTATTAATCAATCCTAACTCCGATAGTCTGCTCATTATTTTATCTGGGAACCCACCTGTAAAAAAAACTATATCCGCTGAATTAATTTTTGCTTTAGCACTTTCTGAATTGTCTGTAAAGTAATTAATCAATGTTATATTATTATCCTCTATTCCATAAGTGTAAAATGGAGCGGCTATATTTTTGTAATGCTCACCACTTATTTTATTATAAGATTTTTCCCACTCAGCCTCATTTTTTATCCAATCCTCATGAAAAGCAAAAGGAATCACACAAATTTTGTACTCAGGTTTAATTATATTCTTTAATGTTTTATATGCCCATGATTCATTAAAATCTAATCCATCTAATAAAATATTCATAATACTCCCCCTCAATGAAGCTTTTTAAAATTCATAATGCTTCACAATTTAATATAACTATATTTATTTTCTGCTACAAACATGAATCCTATTATGTATTCCTTACTAAAGAGCGTGTCAATCCACTTCTTCTTTTACCTTTTTTAATACAGAATTAATAAATTCATTCTTTGCATTTGAATATGAACCTCTATCATTAGTATACTTTGAAGCTAAATTCTTCTTTAGCCTTGAATATTCCTCAACGGCTTCCTTATTTAGCCTAAGATAATCACGAAAATAGATATGATTTTTCCACAGTTCTCCGTTAATTATTTCTATATGCAAATAATGAGTTCTTAAATCTTCCCTTCCTTTAGCAAACATTACACGACCTTCAATCCCTGCATTATCTCTAAATTGATATCCATTTGCTTCTAATAAGTTTCTATGCTTATCTACATCATCCAATGATTTAACTCCCACAGCAATATCTATAATTGGTTTTGAATCAAGTCCTTCTATAGATGTACTTCCTACATGTTGTATATCTATAGCAGTTTCGCCTAACAAATGATACAATAGTTTTTCTTCTTCCTTATAAATCTCTTTCCAATTAAAACTATATGGAACAACCTTAACGGTTCCTCTTGCTAATCCAAGCATTTATTTAACCACCTTAAACTTATTCATGTTATATGAAGATTAGTTTTCTTCACCATTTCCTAAAATTCTTCATTTACAACCATAAATATAATACTTATTATAGCACGATTACAATAAAATGTATGTAAATAAGTATCTCTATATAGAGATGCTCTAAATATGATTTCTTATATTTTATAAGTATTTCAGCTTTTCATTTCCTTCTGGCATTTTTTCTGCTAACTCAATACTTTCAATGGTTATATTCCCCTTATTCATTTTAGTCTTCATTAATGGCAAAAAAGTTAAAGTTAATATATCCTCTCTCGTAAATTTAAAATTGATTTCATAAAAGTATTTTAATTTTCATTATTTTGTAGTAAACTATATATAGTATGATTAATCCATAAAAGGTTTTTTTAGTAATTTTTTTCTGATTTGAGTTATGATATTAATTACGAGGAGAGTAAGTAGATGAAAAAGAAAACAAAGATCATATTAAGTTTTTTTATTGTAATAATTATTGCGTTGCCCCTTACTTTTTGTGCAATGTGGATAGAAAGAGATAAAACTACTAACATAGGAGATTATAATGAGTATTTTGGAGGTAATGGCAAGTATAGACAAAATTATGTTAGATGGTTGGGACGTAATGGTACGAATAACATTGATATATTTCCTGAAAGTACTCCTGATTCAGCAAAGGTTGAAGATTTTTGTTATTACTACTATAATCCATTTGACCCAAACATTGTATTATACCTTGTTTATACATGCAGTGATGAAGATTTTATCAAAGAAACAGAGAGATTATCAAAGTTAAATTCGGATAAAGATTATCTTATATATGGTTCAACTGGATTTAATTATCCAGTAAGTGCAGTTTGTGCAAACGATAGTGGGTATATTTATGCTTTGGCTGACAAAGAAAATAATAGATTAATTTATGTAGGAATTAATTTTTGTGATTATTTTACTGATATAAACTATAAAAAGATAATTGATGAAAAATACCTTCCAATTAACTTTGATGCAAAAAACGGAAATTCAACTCAAAAGAAAGAACATGAGAAATTTATGGAAACACAGAAAAATAATAGATAGGATTAATTAACTTTAATATATATTTGGAGGTGTACCATGAATAAGATAGAAAAATTACTAAAAATTCGTAAAATTTCTTTGGCGTGCTTATTTTTATCTGTTCCTCTATGCTTTATAGGAGGTTTTTCTACTTCTGCTTTATTTCCAATTATTGGTATAAGCTTATTTCTAATATTTATTTTATTATCTATTTTGTTTTGGAAATGTCCTTATTGTAATTACAGGTTACCAATGAAATTTGACAAAGATAGTGATATTGATTCGGTATATCAATGTCCATATTGTAATAAGAAGTTTAATTGAAGTAAATATATATTTATGGACAATATCCAGATATGAAAGACCATATGTAAAATAAAATATGAAAACAAATGGAAGAGCAATCTTCCATTTGTTTTTTATCACTAATATAAATTAAAATTTAAATATCTAGTCACTTTATGCCTCAATAGTGTACTTTCCTAAGGCTGATTGTAAAATAAAATTCTATAAACTACAATAGTCTTTATTAGGAATTCTATTAAGAAGAGTGCTCATAAAATTCCATTCTAACAAATTCTCCATAACCAAGGGGCGTATCTTTCCTATAAGTATCTACTACATTAAATCCTGCACTTTTATAGCATTTAATCGCTCTTTCATTGAAAGACCGAACTTCTAAAGCAATCTTTTTATCTGGATATATCTTCTTGCATTGTCGTTTTACTATTTCCATTAAGACCTTTCCTAATCCTTGTCCACATAGGGATGGTTTTAATCCAATTCCAATAAAAACACACTGATTTTTATCCAGTAATCTTATGTATCCACATAAGCAATTGCAATCATCAATCACAGCATTAAATTCACTCTTTCTCTTTTCTTCTATTGTAATACCCCATTTTTCATTAGATACTTTATCCCATCCTGGATAATTATATATAGAATATATATCATCATATTTCCAACTACAAACTTCTTTTGCATATATTTCTGTAAAATCTGCCAATCTCAAATTCATTTTGTACACCTCTAGAAAATTTTCCATTTACATTACAATATGATACTTTTATAAATAAATTCACCACATCCACCACAAGGTGTAATATTTAATTACTTCACAACATTTTACAATTTCTGATTTACAATCATAATTATATATACTTAGCAACTTTTGAGCCACAAAAATAAAATTTATCATAATATTATTTCACGTGTTCTTACTTATTTTACACTATTGCTATTTACCCTCTGGTTTCGTGATTAACTCTATTGCTTTTTCTATAACCTCATCCTTACCCTCTGCAATTCCTTTCACAGTTTGTTTTACAGTTATGTCAGGTTTAAGACCTATTCTTTGTGTCTGACTTCCATCCATATATGTTACTGCTAGCCCTGATATAGATGTCTGTATACACCCTGGAAGTGTAATTTCCATAATATCGCCATTAGCTCCTGCAGAAGGAGTTCCTATTACCGTTGCATTCGGGGCATCCATAAAAGACATAACCATTGTCTCCAAGTAGCTTTGCGTACATTCATTCATCAGTATTATTACCTTCCCATTATACATATACCTATCTTTTACTTTTCCTAATGAGGTTCTAATAATGCCGTTATCAAATATTTTGCTAAATGTAGTTGAATCTATACCTTTGTCCAATTGTTCCGCTATGAATCCTCTTCCTGAACTATTACTGGTTGATTTGATAAATTTCCCTGGTTCAAAACTATTACTTGAATAAAATTGTTGATATTCAGAAACTTCAGGTTTTATATATTCCCCTATAGGATAATTAATAAATTTTATATATTCACTGATTTTTGCATTATCGTATCGCGCATCAATAATCAACCCTTCTGTCCCTTTAAATTTTTTCATTAATTTATCTAAATCTCCACTTTTAAGTGTAGCTATATTAATATAACCTATTTTTTTGTCTCCCATGAAGCCACTTTTCTCATCTTGGCCCAGTCTTTTTACATCATAATTCCTATTATAATAGCATGGAACATTCAAGCTTAACTTTTCACCATTTCTTATTACCTCTATTTCAGCTATTTCTTTTGTAGAACGCAAAAGGTAATAGTCAAAAGCATTTGTAAAACGATTTTTATCTGATACTGATATATATTTGTTGCACTCCTCTATTATCTTTTCTATAGAAGTTCCATCAATAGATACCACAATATCTCCTAACTTTAAAGGGGACTTATCTTCCCTGCCAGCAATGACAATCTGACCATCTATATTAAATATAGTTGCTTTTGCTTTGTATGCTCCAAAGTGTTGTGGTAGCACCTTAAAGTTATCATCAAAAAAGCCATGAGAATCATGAATATATGTAGTAAGATTTGCAATGGATAATACATATGATTCCTTATCACCTTGAAGTGCTAACTCAGGAATCTTGTCATAAAGTACTTGATCCCAATCTTCATCCATGAGATTTTTATATGGATAGAAATATTCTATAATATTCCAATAACGAAATAACCCGAGCAATCTCATTCCTGTGTCTTCATAGTTAATAGAATTGTCCATAAAAGAATCTGAAGATACATTAACAATATCCCCTTCTTCAAAAACAGCATATCCATTGACATTATCAGTTACTTTTATCTTTGATAAATTTTCAAGATAGTCAACAAGGTTATTCCCAAGGACTTGTCTATTCTTTATCCATGAATATTCTACATCTAAGTATGCTTTCTCTTTTACTTGACGATATAGATCTTCCTGTTCTTTACTAAGTGTATTAACCTGAAATGGAAACTGACTTAACCATGTAGCCATGATATCTCCAGCTTCTTCCTTGGTAGTTGCCTCAAGCACCTTTGGCATAACTCTAAATAATTCTGCATCCCAATTAATATTCCCTGCTGTAATGTCTGGATGACGATACTTAGCAAATCCCCAGACCTTTGCTAAAGTATGCAAATTCTTCTGTTGAACTTCACTTAATTTTTCTATTCTAACTCCACTATCTGATGCAAACTCTGTATCTTGGGATCTTTTAAGATTCGTTTCTTCAGTTTTATCTGAACTAGTACAAGACACAAATGTTAGAACCATAACTATAAGTATAAAACTAATTACTACTTTTTTACTAAATACATTGATTTTAACTTCTCTTTTTTTCATACTTTCCACCTACATTCTTTAGTACTTAAAAATCTTTTTCAATAAGATTTTATCTTTGATAAAGTACAAATATATACAATATTGTCTATAATATTATAAATAGACCATAAAAACACTATATCACATAGTAACTAATGTGAAAACCATTTTTGGAATATATTATAATTTTTGTTAGGTGATTTGAAATATGATCACTTTTAAAAAGCAACAATTAACTTATCATTGATGAAAAATACTCTTTAATTATATGTCTATGTGTTTCAGCAATATTTAATTTTTCTAACTCTTGGTAAGTAAAATACTTTAATTCTTCCGATTCGTCACTGCATATCAATTCATGATTCTCTATTAAATTTACTATATAAGCAGCAGATATTATTCTAACAATATTTCCATCTGGATATACAACGATTCTTGATGGGTCTGAAAACATTTTCCAAAAACCCAAAGATTCTTTTGATATTATAATTCCTGTTTCTTCATTAATTTCTCTAATTATTCCTTCTTCTAAACTTTCATCAATATTCAAACCTCCGCCTATTAGCGCCCAACGGTTACTATCTACTCTTTTTTCTAATAATATTTTATTATTAGACTTAATAATTGCACAGGCACCTATATGGTTTGGCTTATTAGGTTTTGGTGCATTTTCATTTTTATAATAAAATTTTGCTTCAATCATATTGTTCCATCCTCCAATATTTAAAATCTACAATGTTATGCACTATAACACAATTATTCATTTACAATCATAATTATAATACTTATTATAACATAA
Organism: Clostridium sulfidigenes; assembly: GCF_052067195.1. Classification (NCBI taxonomy): domain Bacteria; kingdom Bacillati; phylum Bacillota; class Clostridia; order Eubacteriales; family Clostridiaceae; genus Clostridium; species Clostridium sulfidigenes. The sequence continues at coordinate 133,240 of NZ_JBQHQR010000007.1, forward strand.
TTTAAATAAATTATAATTTATTTACATTAGTTGATTTATTCTCCTAAATCACAAATCTGCATATTATTAGCTCCATTACACAAACTAGAGACGAAAGGAGGCTGTGCTATGAAAAAGTTTACTGCTATATTGCTAATTTTAATTACATTGGGATTAAGTACTTTTGCTTCTACACGTGTATTTGCTGAAAATATATTTACAGAAGGTGTTTATAAAGCAACTGATTTCAATATATCACCAAATGAATCTTATTTAGTTCAAAATGTTTCATCAAACGATAGTGTTTTTCTTACTCTTTATGATGAAAATCAACTTATATTACAATCTATTCGTCTTCAACCTAAGTCAGCTAAGTATAATTTAATTCCTCTTAAGCCTGAATATAGAATTGTTATAGTTGGTAATGGTCAAATATTTATTGATAAAGGGACACAATAGGGTGTCCTTTTATTGTTATAATCTTTATTTGCTAATATAATTTCTTAATTTCTTCAAAATATGAATTATTAATTACTTTAGTTATAGCTTTACTTACGTAAGAATAATTAAAATCTTTTAAATGAATATCTCCAACATAGTATTCATTTTCCCTTTCTTCTAAACAGAATAAATCATAGTACTGATTTAAGTCATTGAGCAATCCTTTCAAATCATCCATACTAGGATAACCATGAACTTCTTCAGCATCTATATTAACACTCCAATCCCTTACTATTTGAGCGTATTTCCTAAAAACCTCTACAAATGAATTGAAATATTCATCATTTTCATTATGACTAAATATAATTTTTGATTTATCATTATTATTGATTATTGGTAATATTTCTTCTATGCTAGTAAATTGTTCTGCTATGCTATTAAGTTCTAGTTCGTAATTTACTAGATTTTCATAATCATTTATTATTTGCTCCAAGTATATTTTTGAGTCATTAATATGCACTAAATTATGCTGAAGCGTTGTAATATATATTTTTTCATTTGTCATCATAACTCTTCTAGTCATTACAATAGTAACTACAAGACTAAGAATCAAGATCACTATAGTACCTTTAATTATACCATTGCTTCTAGTATTCCCCTTATTTCTTAATACTATCTTCCACATCCTCATCTATGTCCTTCTAATTTAGCCTTAATATATCCCATATATATCATTGATGAACTATCAGATATTTGAGGAATCTCAAATCTACACTTCTTATAGAAATCATAATTTTCTGGAGTAGTATGCACCCACCAATTTCCATGGGGTAACTTTTCTAAACACAAGTCCACAAGTTTTTTACCTATGCCTTTTCCTCTATACTCTTCTTTCACAGCCAGGTCTTGGATTGTTGCTGTCATGACTTTATCTGATACCACCCTTACCATAGCTATCATATCTTCCTTATCCCATACAGTGAAAACCCATGATGAATTTTTAAAGCAGATTTCATACTTTTCATCTAGCCATAACGGTTGACTTGCAGACACCCAACCAACTTCATTGTACATTTTTTTAATGGTATCCCCTTTAAGCCCATCTGCACCTTCTCTAATAATTAATCCTTTATAATATTGATACATAAAATACCTCCCTAAAATTTTTCACTTTAAATCATAAATATAATACTTATTATAGCATGACTACAATAAAATGTATGTATATGTAAAAAGCACCTCTATATAGAGATGCTCCAAACAAATAGCTTTGATTTTTATCAAAACCGTTAAATAATTTTATTTCTAAATAATCCTGACACTCCTCAAAATTTATTTATACATTACTAATGTCATTAGTTTTTATATATTGTTTAAACAAAAGACTCTGAAACAACAAAGCAATTTAATAATGAGTACAACTAGTTTATAATAACTAGTTGTACTCATTATTTTATACCTGCATCAATATGTACTTCACCGTCACCAACTATTACGATTTTATATTCAGATTTAAGAGAAACTAAATAATGTCTTGGTGATTTAGGTTCTAGATATAAGACTTGTGTTTTAATGTTATTTTCATTAAAAACAGTAACAGAAATACTATATGCTGATATATTTTGAACATGATAAGAACCATCTTTTGAATGATTAAAATCCGATACTTTATAAAAACCCTCTTTATACATATTTCGTGAAGATGCATAAGTTGTAATAGATGTACCAAATATACTAGTTACTAAAATTAATAATATTACAATAAATTTTTTCATATAATAGTCACCTCTCGGTGATATTTTATGTAGTATTAATAATAATATACAATTATTCATTTACCCTAATGATTATATATACTTATTATAACATGATTACAATAAATTGTATGTAAATAAAAAAGCCTTGAAGGATTTCTCCTCATAGGCTCATATTATTTAATCTTAAATTATAATTATATAATATTATAAAAACATTGTGTCCTACATCTAATGCTCTAATTATCAATATCAATTATACACTTCTTACACTCCTCACAATAGTATGCAGTGGCTTCAGTATATTTTGATAATACAACTTCCTCATCTCTAATAATAAAACGAATTGGTAAATTTACTTTTTCTGCTGGGGTCCATATTAAATTGCAACGATAATTAGAAATATATCCTTTTCTCAAATCTTTATTACAATATGGACAAATCATAAAACTCCTCCTTTTTTAATTTATACTTAGTCGCTTGCATAACCTCAAACCCGTTAGGTTTCAAGGATTTACAAGCTATATCAAAAAGGATTTCCCCCACCTTAAGGTGAATATACTAATATCTAACCCAAAATATATCCAGGGTGAGTCCTTTATGATTATCCTCTTTTTCTACCTAAGTAATAATAACCGTTTGATTTATTTCCGTTCATAGTTGTATATATTACCTGATTTAAAATCAATTTATCAAATAGCTGCACACATTCCTCAACCCATTTTATATCGTGATGCCTAACTACAGCACCTTCAGGTAATTCAAACACACCATATTTTTGATATTTATCTTGATATAACTTATAACGTTCTATATTGCGTTCATCTGTGTTTAGTAAGAAATCATTAATATACAGAATTCCATTAGGTTTCAAAACACGCTCTATTTCTTTTAGTAAGGCTGCCTGTTCTTTATCGTTAACAATACACGTTAGCACTGCAAATAAAATAACCGCATCACAGCTTTCACTATCTAATTCAATCTTATTTCCTTGCATTACCCTCAAATCCAAATAAGGATATTTTTCCTTTCCTCGTTGGATCATTTTCTCTGAGAAGTCAATTCCTATTAAATTGCCGTACCCTTCTAGATTTAACTGTTCTAATGTTCTTCCATAACCACAACCTACGTCTAGAATAATCCCTTCCTTATTAACAAATCTAGCAAACTCTTCAAAGTGAAAAGGTGTTGTAAAATCTTTTTTTTCTGCGACAGTATTCCAATATTTCTTCTGCGTCATGACAACCCTCCTAGTTTCTTTTTATTGATAAATTATAATATATTTTTCAAAATTATAATCTCGTTACTTATCTGAAATTATAAAGATAATATGAGGTAAATGTTTTTACCTACGCCAGTCATAGGGCAAAAGTTCTCTGAAGATAATGCTTATACTGCAAGCAATCTTTCAATTTCATTCTTAATTTTATTTATATAATCTTTTCTTACTTCATCGCTTGGTCTTGTAGATTCATCAAACAATACGCTATTGGGCAGTTGATAAACTGAACTTACCATAGGAGTATCTCCCTTCACCCTCGGGTATAAATGCCAATTGAACCTCTGATACCATCCTAAGATAACATATCCAGTTTCAAGTTCTATAGCAAAATATGGATCATTTGTAATATTCTTTTGTAGTTCACACATCTTGCATTGCATATTATAACCCCCGAATAAAATATAAATTTTATGCTTCTAATTATTTTGCAATTATTTATTTAAAATTTAAAATATATAAATTTATTTTAGAATAAATACAATATAAATAACCCTTGTTTATATTGTAAGAATATTACCAATTAAATAATGCAGTATAATATTCTACTTAATATTGATAGGTGAAGACATCTTTTTCTATTGCATAACAATCAAGGTAATCTGACAATCTTACCTCTATATTACATCTGTCTAATGGATATTAAGTTATTTTTTTAGAATAGTAATAGGTAAATACAATTCTTCCAACACCCATACATATTATTGCAATTAAATTAAAAGTAAGAATTACAGGTAAAATATATTGTGGAATTTGTTTAATAAATATAAAATATATCACACTAGTAAGTATTCCTAAGATAAAATTAATTGGACGCAATATTGGTTTAATATTTGCAATCCCTTTCATATCACTTACTAAATAAATGTTTCCAAGTACAAGATAACTTATCGCTTCTGATAAATGTAAAGTAACAAATTGATATAGAAACAATTCAATATAATTGTTACTTATAGAAGTAATTTCAATTACTATTATAATCATAAAAGCAAGAAACAAATTTACAACAATTCCTCCATATAAAATTGTTAGGTTTTGTTTAGTAGTTAAATGTTCTGCTTTTTCTTCATCAACTGGTGCTGGTGTAGAAAAAAATAAATATGGCTTTACGCTTACTTTAAGCCAATTTTCTTTACATCCATATTTCCAATAAAAAAAAGAATGCCCTAATTCATGTAACCAAATTACTAAATATAATGTCAAATAACTAATAATAATTATAAATATTAGATTCAAAACAATACCTCCTTTTTATGTGCATTCTGAGGAATAAGTTCCACTAACTAAATAAATAGCTTTGATTTTTATCAAAGCAGTTTAATGCAATATCATCCTTATACTATTCGTCTTAATATTGCTTCTGATATTCTATAAGCATAATCCTCAACGTTCTTTTCAACTTCAACATTTTCAAAATCAGCAGGAGAGCCTAAATAACCTTCCGCTGAAAGTTCTTTTATGTGACCACCAAACAACCATGCTACACCGCAGCTATCATCTAAAGTAACTGGAGGTAAAGACTTCGCTTTTTCAACATCCACTAGAGTTGGATAAAACTCATATATCATAGCTGTTTCAATATCTCCACCATGTACATCAGGGACTTCTGCCTTGGTTACATTAATTGTTTGTTGTTTTATTGGACATAAATAGGGTTCGTCTAACTTAAGTCCAAAGTGTGGAAACCTCAATTCATCAAAAGTGTAACAAGCATTGATATGAAATTGCTCATTGGCTTCCCTAAAAGCTTCTATAATGGCAAGGTTATGGTCAATGTCTCCATGTGCATTAACCCCAAAAACATTATTGAAACCAAACTCTGACAGTGATAATAAAATGTCTGAAACTAATGCTTTTGCCGTCTCTTTTCGTATATGGAAAGACCCTATAAAGCCACCTGTTGATTGACAAACACCCCAATAAAAAGGTGGAGCAATAACAACTACATGTCCCTTTTTTTCAAGTTTTTCTTTTATAGCTAGGCAGTATATATGAGCAGTATATATATCTGTTCCTAAGCATAATTGTGGACCATGCTCCTCTATCACCCCCATTGGCAATAAAACAATTGCATTTTTATCAACAAAATCTTGTATCTCAGTCCACTTCATATTTGCCATGGTATCTTTAAAAATTCCATTTATCATAAAAATTAAACCCTTTCATAAATTCTTATTTATATACGAAAACTAATAAGTGGCATTTACCAATTATTTATTTATCCTAATGATTATATATACTTATTATAACATGACTACAATAAAATGTATGTAAATAAAAAAGCACCTCCATATCGAGATGCTCTAAAATAAACAGTATTACAAATAACTATTTAATTATATATTTGTTCCATAGTATAAAAAGATTGTGTTTATAATGTCCTTAAAGCCTTGTTCCATTCAATATAAAAATCAACCATTGAATTATATCTTTTAGACCTATCAATATTTATGGATTTAATTACAATATCATATAGCTCTTTATTCAATTGCCAATTTTCTAATTCGCAAGGATAAAAACTATTATCCTTATACATCTTGTTAATATCCTCATCTGTATAATTACCGAAAAAATGAAATATTAATGCTCCTAAAGTATAAACATTTGTGACTGTATCAATTTTAGCACCATAAATATATTCTTCAGGTGATTTAAATCTTTTTGTGCCAAAGAAATCTTTTCCCATATCATTATATGTTGGAGTTGGTCTGAAAAAATCAATATCACAGATTGTTGTAATGTCATTTGCAAAATCATATATGATACTACCATCATAAAAATCAATTGCAATATGTTCTTTTGATTCTACAAAGGATAAAAACTCAAAAATGATATTCACTGATTTTATCCTTTTTTCAATGGAAAGTTGTTTAAATTTTGATTTAGGTGACTTTAGCTGTGGATTTTTTGAATATTTTTCAAAATTCCAATGGTCGAATAGACACTCACCGTCTGACCACTTAAATACTGCTATATACAAATCATCTAATTCATAATGTTCAAGTAATTCTATCAAATGTGGGTGTTTTAATTCATTATATAATCTCATTGCATTTTTTAGGTTTTCGATAGCATCTTTAGGTTGTATGGAAGATTCTATTGTCTTTATCCCCGCAATTTTCACGAAATATTTTATCTTGTCATTTACTACACCAAAACTTATATTACCAGAATCATTTTGGTCAAAAACACAAAATACTTTTCCGTATTTTGATAGAAAAGAAAGGTTACGAAATTCATTTAAATTAAAAGTCACATTATCAACTTTTTGTTTAATCATGTTATCCTCCGTTTTGGGGAGGGCTAAAATATGGTCACTCCCCTAATATTTGAATACATAAAAATATTTATTTTCATAACAAATCATCTCCTCTTTTATAAAAAGTATCTATTAAAAACAAGATAAACTTGTAGACTTTTAGTGATCTATTCAAAACTATATCCTTGAAAATCACTAACCATTTTGTACCCTATTCGCATATAAATTTCATTTGAAGTAGGATTAGATAAATCAGTGAAGAGCGAACAAAATTTATAACCTTTATCAAGTAAATACTGGCTCAATGTGGCAACACATGAAGATGCATATCCATTTCTCCTATATTCCTTCGGGGTATATACCATATTTACAACAATACCATTTCTTGTTTCCCTTGCAGTGCATGCCATTGAAACAGGCTTTTTATCTTCCCAGATATATAATTGCTTATTATTTATTTTGTCTTGAGCAATTTCTACAGCCTTTTCTTCAGTTATTTTAGAACCTTCATCCTTTTCCAAATCTATTATCCATCTTGAGATGGTTTTCAAATCACTTTTCTCTCCAATTCTAAATATCCCATTACTTTTATTAATTTTATTGACTTTCACTAATTCATAAACTCTCATATATAGCCCTTTTATTGATTTACATCCCGTATTTTGAGTCCAAATCCTTGCAAATAATTGAGAAAGTTCTAATGGTGCTATAACCCCAGAAACAGTCCACTTCTCATCAATAAGGTTTTGAATTATATTGTCTATTGCTTCTGTAGTGTCTATTTTATTGCTATATAGTGCAATTGGAAAGGGTGGAGTTATCATTGCTGTAAGTAATATTCCATTTTCATCGCTTACTACAGCAAAGTATGGTTGTTTTTCAATGTTTCCTGGATTACTGACTAACTTAAAGCAAGTCCCTAAAATTACGTTATTTACCGATTCCTTCTCTTCAAGAAATTTCTGTGATTCTTCCAAAAAATCTTTTGCCTCTTTATATTTTATAACTTTCAAAATAATACCCCCCTATGCAAAATTTATTAATTTATTTTCATTACCTAATTTAAGAAACTTTCAACTTAAGGCAATTTATAATTGCAACTACTTTTCCATTAAGTATGCTGAACATGAAACACTAAAATCACATTGTTCATATAATTTTTTTGCACTAATGTTATCAATATCTACATATAGCCTAATGCCTGTAGCATTCTTTTCTTGCCTTAATACCTCTGCCTTTTTCATTAATTCATAGGCAAACCCGTTTCTGCGATATGAAGGATGAATCCATAATTCATCAACATAAACATGTCCAAAACCATTATATTTTCCAACTTTAGGCATATAAATTAACGAAATCCAACCAACATATCGTCTTTCCACTTCAACCACATATATAAACAAATTAGGATTTGACAATTCATTTATAATACTTTGTGGAATTGCTTCTTTCAATGGTAATCTTTCACTACCGTTCATTCTCCAATATATCATATCATCAAATAATGAATAATTCCGTGCATCTATTTTCACAATTTTATAGTTCATACAATCACCCTCATACACAATATAATTAGTTATCTTTTTATCTAGTAAATCCATATTTTTTGAGATTCTCATTAAAGCATTATTTACTCTTGCTTATATATCATTATCAGTCATCCTACAATTTATCTAACATGCCTATATTTATTTTTAAAATCTAAAAGTTCATCTTCAAATGCCAGTTCTGAATTATCCACGCTTCTTTTATCATAAAGTTCTTTCCAATATGTAGCTGCATAATCTAGAAATTCAGCTTTAACAGTGTCTTTTGATAAAATATTTTTATGTAGATAATATAAACCCGAATTAAAATCAAATTTAATATCATGAAGCAATGTGTCAAATAAATCAAAGACAATAGCTCTAACTTTAGCCATAAAACCCCTCCGCAAATTATTATTTATCTAGCCTTGATAATACTTTTTGTATCCTAACCGTACAGTCAATCTTTCTATTAACATGGTCTCTCCATGAATTAGATAAAGGAAATTGAATATTATCCTTAACCAATTGTCCCATATCCCAAAATCCATCTTCTGATATATTGTCATTTATCCACTCAACAAAATATTGAAGCTTCGGTTTAGCACCTGAATAATTACTTAATAATTCATGTACATTTATATATCTGCTTGCAATTTTTGAGTAAAAGCTACTTGGAGGTATTTTGGAGCATCTATCATAAATATAATATATCCCATTTTGTGATTCCATTATATAATCTAAAAATTTCGATTCAATAGGCCTAGACAACATTCCATTAAGTATAGACACAACATAAAAGTTTTCAAATCCCCACAGATGCTTTTCTTTAGGTGATTTGTGAATATCATAATATGCTTCTTTATAAGCATTATGGTTATATTCATCTTCTAAAAATGCATGGGTAATAATTCTTGACCAATCTTTAGCTATTCCTCTAGCTAAATCATTAGTTGAATCAAATATTAATATCCATGTTGCTACAAACAATCTTGTCAACATAACCCAGTCATGTTTTTTCTCCTCACGGTCTCTTAAAGTCAATTCTCCATTTAAATATTTCTCCATATAAATAATCGCTCTCTGAATCACTTCATCATTCTTATCCAGTCCTAATATTAATAATCTTCTTAATGCTTGTTCTGTGGTAATTGATGATTGAGAAGATTGACTCATACTATGAAACTGTCCCCATGACCCATCTTTCCACTGAAGTTGTATAATATTCTTAACCCATTTTGATTGGATGACCATGCTTTTAGCACTTATTAATTCTTCATTTTTACTATCTAGTTTTAACACATCACGCATTAAAAGATATCTAGGTATCGGGTCTAAATCGAAATTTAGAAGTTCCTCCACTTTTAGCATGCTTCAATCCTCCTTTTAGCTCCGTTGCTTAAATGCATTTGCATATATGCTTTTGCACAACCATCGCTTTATGGTAACATATTCTATAAAATACCATAAATTCCTCTAAAATAAAAGAAGCCTTTAAGGATTTCTCCCCATAGGCTCATACTATTTAATCTTAAATTATAGCTATATAATAATATAAAAACTTTTCTAATTATTCATTCAAAATTAACACTCTAATTATTCCAAGTACTATTGGTGTTAAAGAACCAATTAAAATTAATCTAATTGCTACCTTAAGTTCATCTAAAGTTTCTTTACTAACTGTTTCCTTACTTTCTATCTCTGTTTCATTTTGCTTTTTAAGTTTCTTGGAAACCTTTATATGCCTTATATATCCCCAAATTGCTATACAATAAAACATTATTGATAATGGATAAAAAAATAATATTAATATATCCCTCAAATTTATACCCCCTTATATGGTAGTACGTAACAATTTACAATTATTCCTTCACATTCTTATTCATATACTTATTATACCATAATTTCAATAAAATGTATGTCACATAAAATACATCTCATTACAGAGAAGCTTTAAACAAGCTCTATAAATTTTAACGAACATATGTGCATATTTTCTGGATAAGTGTTAATACTTTAAATATAAATGTAAGCCCTTAAAATATTGATAAAAACACTTTAAAGGAGTAATAACATGGATTATAATAAGATTGAGGATGCAGTCTTTAAAAAAGCTATGGAAGTATTTAAAGATGGTGCACCGGAGTTTTTTAATTTAGATATTAATATTAGTAGACCAGCTGAAACTGAGATTAAAAATATTGATATTAAAACTAACGCTATGGACTATCTATTTTACACAGAAAGCGGAGATTATCTTCACTTTGAATTTCAAACCACCAAGAAAAATGAAGATATATCTAGATTTCTTTACTACGATTCTTCTCTGTATTACAAAAGTAAGAGAAACATAAGAACTCTAGTAGTATATTCATCTGATATAAAAGAAGCCCCTACATACCTAGATTGTGGAAGCATACAATATAAAGTGGAAGCCTTTTATATGAAAAACTTAGATGGTGATAGCAAATTAAATAATATAAAATATAAAGTTGAGAATAATATAGAATTAACAGAACAGGATATAATAACGCTTAGTTTTATACCGCTTATGAGCAGTATAAAATCTAAAAGTGAAATTACTTTAGAGAGTATAGAAATTGCTAATGGAATAAAATCATATACAGATAAAAATAAATGCTTAACATTACTATATGCTCTGTTCGATAAGTTTGGTGATGAATTATCTAAGAAAAGATTTAAGGAGGTTGTTGGTATGACTGAAGTTGGTAAGATGATATATAATGAAGGTAAAGAAGAAGGTCTAGAAAAAGGCAAGGCTGAGCTATTAATTAAACTACTTATGAAGAAATTCAAAATATTACCAGATGAATATAAAGAAAAAATTAGGAACTTATCTGGAGATGTAATAGAACATATTGGAACAGAAATCTTTGATATGGAATCTCTTGAAGACCTAAAGAAATATTTATAAAAATCAAGTGGCTACTTTTCTTTGGAAGTAGCCACTTTTATAATTTTTTTAAATTATATAACAAGTTAATAACTTTATTTATAACTCTGAAAATAAGAATATTGTAATTTACTATCATAGATTTTCGCTAGTTAAATTCATCTCTTGTAATCTTTTTTCTGCTGCTTTAATTGCTTCAACACCTGTTTTACATAATACATTTATACCTTTAACAATAGTTACAATTACAAATGCTTCTACACATAGCTTACTATATAAATCTTCAACAATGTTCTCAGTTAAAACCCTTACTTTTTTCCCTTACATACTCTGGAGCCCATCCAGTCCTATTGCTTAAGAATCCAGATTCATCTACTTCGTAAGTTGAGTAAGAAATACCTTCATATATTTGTTGAAACACATTTATGTAGCAATCTTTGTAATTACCAAAGATTGTTGAATTTTAGTAATACTTCTCTATCTAAACCATTTTTTTGTACTTTATTACAAGCCTCATTATAATAGTTTAAAAACTTATTTGGATCTTTAAAACATTCAAGTAGCTTTTCACGTCCTAGACTACTATCAATGGCAGAACACATATATTTACCAATAACCTTATCAAGAGCTTCCTCATTATTCTTCATATAAAAATACTCATTTACAACCTCTTTAAGCCTGTTATACTCGCTGTCAGGTTCAGTAAGTAATTCTACTAATAAATTATTTAAATCATTTAGCTTTTTATCAACTCCATTCCATGAATTTAAGTACTTTTCTTCCAAATTAATTCCTATGTCTATTCCATAAGCCTCATGAAATAACTCATATAAATCTTCACCTTCATTAAAGAAATAAACTGCTGCACCTTCACTCATAATTTGATCTATCAATTGCATTACTAAGGATTTATTATCTTTCCTACTTAACAGACTGTTTCTTCTATCATTTTTATCTAACCAATATAAACATCCAATATGATGAAATTCATGAAGAATTATTCCCTCTACTCGCTCTTCTTGAGTTTTATCTGAAACCCAAAATAGAGCATCAAGACACATGGTATTTTTATCAACAATACTTCCAGCATTATACCCATCTAAACAAAAGAATATATTTAAGTCCAACTGTGTATCTTCTGGTAGAGTATCTTTCAATTTGTCCTCTAAAATCTTAAAGTTGTAGTTCCTTATATTAGTTATCTTTTTATCTAGCAAATCCATGTTTTTTGAGATTCTCATTAAAGCATTATTCATTCTTGTTAATATATCATTATCAGTTTCATATATTTCATTTTTAGCTGATTTAATTAATATATCAGCATATTCTTCCTCAGTGATGTTACTACCATAAAACTTAAATTGAGCTTTACATCCCGGGTCATTTCTTAAAAAAGTTATTATTGAATCCTTGTTTACATTGACACCATTGACTAAATTACACAATATTCCTGTTAGTCCCTGGGCTGCTGATTTAGAAACATTAACTCTCATAAATCCTCCTTAAAAAACCAATAATTTAATTCATTATTAAATGCCATTATTCACTGCATTCTTAGGTTTATATACTTATTATAGCATTTTTATGATAAAATGTATAAAAGCACCTCCATATAGAGATGCTCTAAAATAAACAGCTTTGCTTTTTAATCAAAGCCATTAAAATCTGGTCAATCTATGCCTCAAAATTGTATTTCACAAATGCAACCTCTTCAAGTTCGCATGATGTGAACATACCATTTTTCTTATAAAAGGCTTTGGTTTTTTCTGTATTTTCAGTCATCAGTACAATTTGTCTAATATGCTTATATTTATCTAATACTGATTGTAAAAGATAATTTCCTATGCCTTGTCTTTGATACTCTTCTTTTACTAAGATATCTTGTATATAGATAATAGAAGCATCATCACCAACAACCCTAATTAATCCAATCAACTCGTCCCCATCAAAAGCTCCAATATTGAATAAGGAATTTTTTACTGCCTTAAATAGTTTATCAGGTTTATCTGAATATACTGTCCACCCAACATTTTTATATAATTCTATCAATTGTTTTAATTCAAACGTTCCATTTTCTTTATATTTTATATTCATTTTTATTCTCCGTTTCACATATATTATTATAGTATAATTACAATAAATGTATTAAAATTCAAAAATAACCTCTATATAGAGATGTCCTAAAATAAACAATTTTGATTTATGATCAAAGCCATTAATAAAAAGTTTTCTATTTAGTCTATTAATATCGCACCATTTCCAGGTACAAAAATCACGTGTGAGCTTGAATGTGAAATCAACAGCCATTGACACTCATTTGAAACTTTAAATCTAATAGATGAATTCATTTTATTGTTTATAGTAACAGTAACATCATGAAAATCATTGTCTAAATTTAAAGGATATCTAATAACTTCATGACCAACGTCACCTGATATTTTTCCATCCTTGCATAATTTATCATCAACAAAAATTTTAATATCATAATCTATTTCTTCATTATAATCAACCCATATAACAAAATTTGATTCATTTTCATCTGCAAGTTTCATAATTTGAGTTTCTATTGGTGCATTAGACACTTCTTTATCATTGCAACCCAAAAATTCAAGCAAAATAAATCTCATAAAAAACATAATTATAATTCCCATTACACATCCAATAACTACAATTAAGTTTCTTTTAGACTTTAAGTTCACTTTCTTATACCCCCTCTGCGAAACTTATTAATATAATTTCTTAATTATAGAAGATTACGAATTAATTAAACTTCTATATTTATTTTGCAGCCTCAATAATCCAGTCAACTATATAATTAAATCTTTCTGATGTAAGTGCATGACCACCTTCATATTGTTTAATACTAATTTGTTGCCCTGCATTACATTTTATATATTCCTTTTCTGCCTTTTTATAGATATCCATTGCATCTTTCGAGTATTTATCTTCTGTTGCTGATACAATTAGAAATTTAGTTGGGCAAATCTCGCATACTACATCGTCAATATCATAATATCTCATAAAATTTGGTATAACACTTGCCATTTCAATGCCAACATTATTCTTAATTCTATTTCTAAATGTTGCTGCACTACCGCTAGCACAAGCATAATGTATTCTTTTATCAAATGCAGTAAGATAAATCGTTGTATTACCTCCATATGAATGTCCTAAACAACCTATTTTATTATAATCAACGCAATCCAATCCATTCAACACACTGATTGCTCCCATTGCATCTTCAATTACTGTTTTTGCCAGAGTCTGACCTGTGAGTATTCCGTAGCACATTGTAAGAAAATGCTGCCAGTCATCATCTTCATCATTTTTATTGATTCCTGAGGCATTAACTCTTCTATCCTCAAAACACAATGAATCTGGTGCTATGACAACAAATCCCCTCTCTGCAAGTGCAGGACCAAAGGCTTGAAGATGATTCCCAGCAAGACCGCAAACTTCACTCTTGCCAAGATTTCTTTCTCTGTTATGTTGATGATTTATTAAAACTGCTGGGTGCTTTCCTTCTACATCTGGCAAAAGCAAAAAGGCAGTGTTTTTACGTCCATGTATGAAATATTGAATAAGTTCCCTTCTGTATCCATTACATTGGAATGTTTCTAAAACCTCATAATCTATTCTGCTACTCACAGGCTTCAAGTCAATAAGTTTTAACATCTCTTTACTGTTTGTACTCATACTACCTCCTTCTAATAAATTCAAATTTATACTTTTGCAATATACGGATTTTATTTACTTCGCAATTTAATACAATTATTCCTTTTCATACTTATTATAGCACAACTTCAATAAACTGTATGTATATGTTAAAAGCACCTCCATATAGAGATGCTCTAAAATAAACAGTATTAGAATAAGTTATTTAATTATATATCAATTTCACCATATAAAAAGATGAGATTTTAAAACATAAAAATTCACTGACTCCATCTTGCTTAAACAATTATTTTAAATTGTATACTTAAATATAAGTTCTCCATTAACATCCTTTTCATTTATATACTCAAATCCAATGCTTTTGTATAAACTATAAGCTAATGTATTTTGCTCAACTATACTTAAGTAGATAGTATTAACATCATATTTTTTTGAAACTATATCAATAAGGTTGGTCATTGCAATTCTTCCAAATCCTTTTCCCTGGTATCTTTCATCTATCATTATTCTATCAATCCAAGTGTCTTTATTAGGCCCGAAGGATCCGTACATTGCAAATCCAATTACTTCCTCGTTATCATATATAGCTACAGGATTCCACTGACTACAAGTTCTTGCCTCTTCCAAGCATTCATCTACAGTTTCAATAAATTTCTCTTGGTCTGACTTTAATTTTATTTTCCTAACAATATTTTCATTAGTATTATCTATATCCTTAAAATATATATTATTCATATAATTACTTATCCCCCAAATTCAAAACATCTTAATTTATGCATCTTAACCAATGAATTACCTGATTAATCTTCTTTCTTATCTTAATTCAATCTGTTTATATTATTATTTTTCCTTCTTAAAAACAAAAGATTTACATTCATCATCAAATATGTTTTCCTTTAAAAATGTAAATCCACATTTTTTAGTATAAAATTTATGGTTTCTTATTGAATAATCCGGTGTTTCAACTGTCCAAATTTTAGCATCTACATATTTTTGTTCTATATCATTCCAAACTATAGTGCCAAGATGTTGTTCTCTGTAATTTGGATCAATAAAGAGCATTTCCAAACTATATTCATTATTGGGCTTAATTCCAACTGTGTAAGCACCAACTATATTCCCTTCATAAATAACTTTATAACTTTCAAAATCTGCGTGCTCATTTAGCCATTTAATCAAACTGCCATCATTATATCCTTTAGGTCCATCCTCTTTTATATTGGTGTGCATTGATGTATCTTCATTAAATGCAGAAGTCATGATTTTTGTTAATTCTTTATAGTCATCAGTATATATCTTTTGATACAAAATCTTGTTATTCATTAAAACTTCTCCTTCCTATTGTTTAGTACGTTGATACGGGTTTCCTACAATTATTCATTTGAATTATGATAACTATAAACTTATTGTAACATAATTTCTATAAAGTGTATGTTTATGTACAAAAAGCATCTCATTAAAGAAAAGGTCATAAAATTAACAACGGGTTTACTTTAGAGGTGCAAAATTCAAAAAAGATACAGAAATATCTTATTAAATCGCAAAGAAAATAGCATGGTTTTTCCATGCTATTTTTATTTAATCATTAGAGATTTTTTCAAGAACATTATTTACTAAAGGAGTTAATCTATGCTCTATGTCAGTCCAGTCATATTCTTGGATTGGAAAGATTGAACCCTCAACCTTCTTAACACTCTTAACTGGAATTATTACTCCATTTTTATGTTCATTGTTTAGTTTAATGACATTCATCTCAACGGGATACGATAAAGCATTCCAAATTGAGTCTAAAACAGGTTCTTTATAGTATTTTATTATTTCTTCAGTGCCACCACCATGTCCTATAATGCCAACAGGTTTTCTGAATAAAGGTGAACGGTAATCTTCATCATTAAATCTCTTTAAAAATGCTAACTGCTCTATTTTCTCAAGTAACATAGATAACTTTGATGGTATTGGTGCATAATGTGCAGAAACAATAAATAATGCATTCGCTTTAGTTAGTGTGTCATATATCTGATTAAAGGCACTATCATAAATGCAACATTCTTGCTTAAAGCACGTTCCACAACCAATGCATGGTTTAAGTTCATAATCAACAAGAGAAATGATTTCAACATCTATATTCTTATCTTTAGCAGTCTTTGTGTTTACCATCTCTTTAATAAGATTGCAAGTTTTTAAAGAAGTGCTATTTTGTCCAGCATGTTTGATATTTGAGGCTGATATGCAAACAATAGTCATATTTTTTCTCCTTACATTTATATATAACTTTTACCTTCTCCACGACTTGTAACAAGAGGTCTTTCAAGTATTGATAACCTTCTTCTAATTTGATTGAAAAAGGTGTTTATTGCTCTACTGTCTACTCGGAATAATAATTTTGCCAGTTCATCATTAGGTAAATATGATAAATCAGTAATACAATCTACATAACGAACACCTTCATCAATAAACGGAAAGGTATGCTCAATAGGAATTTATCTGGAGATGTAATAGAACATATTGGTACAGAAATCTTTGATATGGAATCTCTTGAAGACCTAAAGAAATATTTATTAACCCTACAACTTACTAAACAGCTTGCCTTTATCTTTTATCCCTAAAATTAAAAGACATAATGATATTATTAATTCACAAGCTATAATTACCCATATTAAAGGATGGACAGCATCTATTGAGTTTACTGCCCCTATACCTCCTTGACTTGCAGCATATTTTAAGAAAAATTCATAGGAAATAATTACAACAATTAGTTGTGTAAATGTACCAAATAATAATCTTAATCCAGACCTAAACATTAAAACTCCCCCTTTTACCTCAAGAAAATGAAACTACCCTACCAACAGTTAAGATAAAAATTATAAATCCTGTCATTATAATGGTTATGGCTACTGTAAAGACTCCTCTAAATAATTGAAACCAGCTGATGGCTGCTGAAAATCCAAGTAGCCCTAGTAATAGTGTGATTATAGAAAGTATCATAACAATAACTAATGGATGCACTTGCAATAGATCCATTGTAAAGTTAATTACCTTATTTGATTCTATTGATAAAAAGAATAATATTACACATACCAATGATAAAATGAATGAGTAAATATTTAACCTTAATTTCATACTGAACCTCCTAGATATTCCATGGTAATGCAAGGTGCTTATTTAGCACGCTGCAATATTCTATTATAATTTACAATTTTACCATATTGTACGACCAATGGTATTAACTTAAATTTAAATTTCTATATACATTCAGTAAAACCTTATAGATAGAGTTCTTAGCTTCTCTGAAGCTTACTAACAGAATTTTTCCTATCAGTGTTTCTGCCCATGTAAATTAGACCTTGAAAGTTGTTTTTTATAGCTATAGATACATGGCAGGGGAAATGACCTTTGGTTATATCATAGCCATGGACTGCTTTGCATAGGGCAATAATACCCACTTGAATTAGGTCATCTAGGTCATAACCTTTTACACTTATATCCACAGCTTGGCTAGATATTAAAGCCTTGAAAGTTTTTAAAAGTTCTTCAAGGGCAGTATCCTCCCCTGCTTTTGCCTTTGTCACCAATTCTTGAATTTTAGCATAATTATCCATAACAAAAATCCTTTCTCTTAGGCTATTTCCTCCTGTGTCCATGTGTCCATTTTTTCCCCTATATATACCTATATAGTATTATATATATATTATTTATATTATAAATATGCTCTAATAGAATATCATGGACATAATAGATACATAGGGAGTTAGCCCTTATTATTACTAGGTTTGAGGCGTGTCCTTAACTGTGTCTTTGCCTGTGTCCTTGAAATCAAGGATACAGTTTCTAAGTGTTTTCATAATTATTCTTTCTTATAAAAGCTCTTTGACATCCATAATTTTTACCAAATCTCAGTTTTCCTGTGCCCATGTTATAGGGTTCCCAATCCTCAAGGACACGGAGCACATCATTAATTTCTCTAGAATTCATAGGTTTCATGTACTTAGGATCTCCTTGTAATAGCTCCACCCATATCTCCATGGCACATACTTTATCTCTTTTTTTAGTGGGTATTGTCTCTTCTTTAAAGTTAGTTCCATGAATATAACTTCTTCTAGCTACCACATCAAGGTCCTCCCAATTTTCAGGAAGAGGCATTTCAAGGTATTCATGAATCAATCCCTCCATGGAACTTCTCTCTGTGTGCTTCTCTTGGATTTTAACTGCTTGCTCCTCTAGTTCTAGCTCTAAGAATAACCCTTCCCCCATCTTCCAAAGCTCCACAGCTTCTGCCCAAATCTGGTGGATTTCAGCCTTTATATCCTCTCTCCATAAATTCTTTTTAATTCTATGTTTCTCTACCATTACAGGCCAAAATCTTCTATTCCCTGTTTTATCCTTTAAGAAGTCCATTTCATTGGTGGTGCCAAAGAATACACACTGCCTTGGAAACTTTGTAACCCTCTTTCCATAGGCAACTCTATAGATATCTTCCCTTTTAGATATAAAGTGTTTTACTGCCTCCGTCTCTGCTTTTTTTGCAGCAGTAAGCTCTGCCATCTCTATAATCCATGCATCTTGGAGTTGTTCATAGGCCTCTTTCCCTTGCACTGTGTTAAAGGAATCAGAGTACCAGTTTTGCCCTAGAAGGCTTAAAATATGACTCTTTCCTACACCTTGTTTTCCAACTAAAACCAGCATATAATCAAACTTCACTCCTGGATTAAAAATCCTAGCAACTCCAGCAACTAAAGCTTTTCTTGTAACCATTCTGTTATATTTAGTATCACTAGCTCCTAGGTAATCTATAAATAGGTTGTCCACTCTTTTAACTCCATCCCACACTAAGGAATTAAAGTAATCTCTAATGGGATGAAACTTATTTTTCTCCTCTACAATTAAAAGACCATCATTAATCTTCATGGGACTAGTTATCCTATAAATCTTTTCTATATAATGCCTTAAAGATGAATCATCACTGTCCTTCCACTGATCCCCTTCTTTTTTATTAAGAAGCCTATGCCAGGGTAGATTACCCTTAATCATAGTTCTATGAGAAAATTCATTTAAAGCTATTTTCCCCTTTAGATTTTCGTCATTCTCAAGAATTAAACTAATATTTTCTATGGTGGACTTGTACTGCCCTAGCTTATCAACCTCTAAGTGCTGCATCCATTGGTTAGCATCGTCACTTAAAACTACTTCCTCTCTTCTTTTCTTTCCTTCTTTTTTATGATTATCTGGAATGTCTCCCATATCCTTATCTGATATATGTTTATCTACGATTACTTTTCCTTCACCATTTTCCTTTAGGTGATTTCCTTGCACATTCTCATTTCTATTTATATCTTTCTTCTCATTATTATGAAACTCTTCTTCTTTATTATATGGATTTTCTTCTACCTTATTATCATAGGAATATTTCTCTTCCTCATTATTATGAAACTCTCCTTCTTTATCATAAAAGTCTTTATCTCCATGATCATCAAGCTCTTCCTCAACCTTAAAATCCACTTTTGCTTGCAAAAGCCGTTCCTTTCCAAGGGTTAACTTCACCTGATTATCATTTCTAGCAAAGTCTATCATAGCCTTGTAGGAAGGCAGCTTAATACTCGGTGTATCCTCAGGTATTCCTTCATCTAGATGGCCAAAGCTATGAAGCCTCATTAAATCAAAGGCATTACAAAGGAGCCCTGTCATAGGGTCTGTACTGTGATAGGAGTAAGCAAAATCTCCTTCCTGATAAATTACAAGTCCCCCAGAGGTAGAGCCCTTTACATAGGTATATCTATCCTTGTCCATAGTAGGAATATATATATGACTTAAAAACTTATCTATAACCTGGGGAGTGGAATAGCAACGGCAAAAGCCTCCTATGATTCCCGTCTTTTCCCTTGGAGAGCCTTGCTTATTTGCTAAAGCTCTCCTGTGTTTATTAACCCTAGAGGATTCTGGCCAAGTACTTCTATCCTTCCAATTTTCATAGGAATTTAAAACCTGATCTGCATTAAGCCATGGAGCATCCTTATAGTGAAAGACAAATTCTCCATCACTGCTAGTTGAAGGCCAATACATAAGTCTAGAAGGCTCATAGGTACTATCATCAAAGTAATCCATGCCTATATCTTTAGCAACCTTTCTTCCTATGGCTTCATATTCCTCAGGTGTCACCCTTCTATTTAAAGGAATTACTAGGCGAAATCTAGGTCTCTCCTTGCAATACTTATGGGTAGAGTATATAACTGCAGCAAAATCAAATAACATATCCAAGGTATCCCATAGGTAAGAAGTGGCATAATCACAATCTAAAGTCAGTAGTTGCCTATCCATGACAGAAGCTTTTGTCCTTCTACCATCCTTTAAAGTACCACCTACAAAGCCACCCACATCCTTTATATTATCCTGAAGGTCCTTAGGTGAATTTTTATACTCCTCCAAGGTTTCAGAGGTATAAACAGTACTGCTAAGTTTTTCTATTAGCTGACTCCATGTGATATTAGTATTATCCCACTGCTTATCCCTTCTACTTTTCCCCACTGATAGAGCAAGGCTTCCTTCATGCTTTAATGACCCTTGAATACTCATTTCCTTCATAACTTACATACTCCCTTTTCTTAAAATTTTCTATAATAATTACTTTCATTAACCTCAGCTGTTAAAGGTAAATTCATAGCCCAAAGTATTGGCAGGCTCATGATTTCCTCCACCTCTTTAACAGAGCCAAAGCCCTGAGGCACTTCCAAAACCACTTCATCATGGACATGGATAACACATTTATATCCAGCCTTTTCAAGATTTAACATAGCCTCTCCAAGACAATCCCTAGCTATAGCTTGTACAATGTTTTCCGTAAGCTTACCTCCATAGGTTTTAAGTACTCCCCACTGCTTTTTATTTTGATCAACCCCTTCATAGGTAAGAACATTTTTATTAAGTCTAAAATCCCTCTTTACTCTCGCATTTATATAGGCAAGGCTTCTTCCTGAAGGCAGGGTTACAAACAAAATTCCATCCTCCATGGAAAAAGTAATCCCATTACGCATCTTTACAACCTTTCCATGGATTACAGATTTTAAAGCAGCTCTCTCAATATTCTTCCACAGCTTAACAATATTTCTATTGGCAGCCCTCCAGGTGATAACTAAGTTAGTAACCTCCTTATCATCAAGGCCCATCTTTAAAGCTCCCATGGAAAGCAATGCTCCCCTACCTCCTTGATAACCTAGAGCAAGCTCTGCAATCTTCCCCTTTTCCCTAAGAATACTGCCCTTGGTAACCTCTTTCTCATCCACATGAAACATTTTAGCAGCAGAGGTTTCATAAATCCTTCCATGGGAATTAAAAACATTTAATCTCCATTTTTCATTTGCCAGCCAAGCTATAACCCTAGCTTCAATAGCATTATAATCTGCAATGATAAATCTAGAGCCCTCCTTAGGAATAAAGGATGACCTTATAAGTTCACTTAGAACCCTAGGCACACTTGGATAACACATGTCCAGTTCATAATAATCTCTACTTTTTAAAAGGTCCCTGGCTATATCCAGGTCATCTAAGGTGGTCTTAGGTAGATTTTGCACCTGAACAAGCCTTCCAGCCCATCTTCCAGTTCTACTAGCTCCATAAAACTGAAATAATCCTCTAATTCTCCTATCCTTCCCCATGGCACTAGCCATAGCTTCATACTTTTTAATAGAGGTCTTAGAAAGGATTAACTTTAATCTCAGCACTGACTTAATTTCATCACTGATATCACGGTTTAACAGCCTTTCTATAGACTCCTTACTAAGACTATCTGTATAAACATCTCTTTCCAAAAGCCAACTCTTTAACTTTTCATTACTATTAGGATTTTCAATTCCTGTAACCTTTGTCATCTCTTCTTTTATATAATCCTGGCTTTCCCTTGCACATTCTCTAGCACTAGCTATAAGGTCCTCATCTACTAAAATTCCATAATCATTAATCCTTTGGTCCAGGTGCCATAGATTTTCTTCCTTAGGAGTGAGTCTAAACTTACACAACCTTTTTCTAAGAGCCCTCTCCACCTCCACATCTCTTCTGCAATACACAGTAAAAAGCTGCCACCTAACAAAATCATCTTCTGGTACATGTCTTAAGGGTTGTCCATCATCTCCATAGTTATAGGGCATGGAAAAATATTTAATCAGGTCCTTACCTTCCTTAAGCTTTCCTTCCTTCATCTCCATAGCATTTAAAGCTCCCTCTAAACTCCCTGGAAGTCCTAATAATAGAGCATTTACAGCAGTACACCTCCACTGCTCTATTACAAGTTCCAAGTTAAAATACTTAGATATACATATCCTCTCAAAGTTAGTATTAAAGGAAGTCTTAATAATATCTTCACTGGTTAAAGCCTCCATAACCTCCCTAGGGATTTCCTCACCACACTTTAAATCTATAACCCTAACCTCCTCATCATCAAAGGCATAAGCAAAAAGTAGAATCTCAAAATCCTCTGCTTCACAATAGGTATAAACCCCACACTTACTAAGGTCTCTACTTGAATAAGTCTCTATATCAATAGACAAAAGAATCTCTTTACCATGATTCATTATCATCATCCCCCACCATATCAAAATCATCCTGGGCTCTAGATCTGCCACTTAAAAACTCTCCATCCTCAAGCTTTTGCACATTTTGAAGACCACAGCCAACTCCCTTATTTCCACCTTGATTAAAGGCATAAAAGTTTATAGAAACTCTGCCATAGCAACCAGAATAAACAACTCCAGGCTCTAAAATATCCCTAAGACTCCTATCCACAACCCCAGGCCTTTCCTTTGAAATAGCATTGATAAAATAATGATTGGTAAACTCCTCATGCTCACCTCTCTCCTCATCACCATCCCTAAGAGGCAACTTCAAATCCATAGGAATCTTACCACCCCAAAGAGCAGCTCCAGATAGCTTAGCCCCTTCAACACCCTTTATAATAGCTTCCAAAGTTTTCTTATCTGACTTAGGAATAAGAATACAAACACTATACCTAGGCTCCTGATTAAGATCCATAATCCTTGGCTCAAAGAGATTTGTATAACAAAGCCTAACCTTTCCTGTAATAACCTTAGTATTAACCTTAACTGACATAATTAACTCCTCCTCATAATTAAATTAATTTACTGCACCTCATTAGCTTCCTTAAGCAAGTCTCCATAGTTCTCCCTTGGAACATCTGAAAGTCTCTCACCACCATACTTAATAAGGAGCTGACGAACCCTCTCATGATCACCCTTTTGAGACATAGCAGCCAACTTTTCTCTAATGTCCCCTAAAGTAACCTCCTCCTTACAAAGCACATAGGCATCCTGTCCCTTTAGTTTTTCTTCCTTAGTTATTGGCTCCTTAAAATTCTCAGATTCTATTTCTTCCCTACCTATTGACTCCTGAAAATTCTCAGATTCTATTTCGTCCTTAGTCATTGGCTTTGTAAAGTTCACCGATGCCTTTTCTTCCTTAGCATCCTTTTCCTCACTTTCCCCCTTAACATCCTCTAACTTCCAAATCAGTCCCTCTTCCTGATCCTTAGGTAATTCACCGTCAGTACCTAAAGCCTCAGACTCCTTCTCATCCAAAGCTTTAAAAAACCTAGCTGACAATGTTAAAACCTTGATAAGTTCCCTACAATTAAAGTTCACATTAATATTAATATCCATAAATAAACCTCCTTCAAAAAAATACCCTCTATATATAAAGCCTTCGTAGCAATGAATTCGTAGCTATTTTTGAAGATTTTTTAAAAATTTTTTAAAAGGATTCTTATTTCCTTATATATGAGCTTAAGAATCCTTCTTATGTTTCCCTCACTAACCCCTCTCTCTTTGGCAATGGAAACAATAGTTTTTCTTTGAAAAAACACTAGGTAAATTAACTTTCTCTCATCGAAAGATAATTTACCTAGTGCTTTATAAAGACTCTCATTAATTAATATTTCTTCTACATTCTCAATAACTTCAATTTCATTAGATTTAAATTGAAAGCCATGCTCCTCCATTTCCTCAAGAGAATTGTGTCTACGCCTCTCATTGCGATTATTATTATGAACCTGTCTTTCTATCTCCATGACAACTTTAATAAGCTCATCAGGTACAATAACCTCCTGAACTTCCCCTGTAATAAATTCATACTTAATATTCATATCCATCTCTCCTAGCTTCAAATTTTTTCATTGAAACTTTTATGAAGCTATTCAAAGCCTAGGTGGAGATGCTAAAAAAAGCCTTCCACAATGAAAGGCTTTAAAAACTAACCCTAGAAGGATTAAATTCTGTTAAAATAAAAAAATAGCCAGATGACTGCTAATTTAGCAACCATCCGGCTATTCGGTAGTTAATTCTCCATTGCTCGGTATGTTTTATTATACTTTAACTTATATCTTAACTCATTATATATGAAAATTCTATTTTTCTTAATTTAATATTGTTCTTTACCCCCAGAAGTTTTCTACACTTATTACACTTTATCTCTATCATTCCAACGTAGCTATTTTCCACATCGAATAATCTATTATTGCAAATTGGGCATCTCACCTGAATCAATTACATCTAATCCCCCTCTCTATACTAATTTTCCCCTTTAAATTACTTAATCATAATATAGATAATATATCATTTACCTACATTTCCCCTTAATATAACCTAACATATCCTTTTATTTATGTCTTTTCTACCAAATACTTTTATCTATAACTCGAATTCCATAAAAGCATAGTTACATTATATGACATTTTTAGGGAACGGTCAAGGAATTATTTGAATTATTTTGAAAATTTATTGTTTTTATCCATTATGGTGTTTCATAAAATTTCATCTTTATTTTCTAAATACTTTATTATTAGATTATTACCAATAATACTTATAAGGAATAAAGACACTGCAATAGCACTACATTTCATTGACACAGCATACTTATCAGATGACTTCAGAATAGTTATGAAAAAAATAAGAATAACAATATATGATGTAAGCTGTATTAATAGTATGATTTTTATCTTTATATAAGTTTTAAATGTATATTTATTTGATGTAATTAAATTGAAAGCATGATCTTTTAGCAGAAAATGTATCCATTTATTATTAAACTTATTTTTAAATATTAAAGTTAGTGATATAAACCAATATGGTATTGTAATTAATGCAAAAATGATAGTAATATAATACAGCATATTTTATCCCCTCTCCACATACTTTAATATATCTTATTTTACAATTTAAGAAGATTTTCTAATATTCAAATTTCTAACTGCAGTGTAGAACGCTTTCTGATTTTTAAATCTTTTGCTACTACTGAACCTCTTAATGTAAAAAATATAAATGGTGTTAGTTTTTATGAAAAAAGCTTTGATATGCCTTGTAAGATTTTTCATTTATAAACCATCGTAGCAATTGAGCGAAAGTTATAGCTATACTCATAATTTCTATTTGATTTAATATTTGTTTAAATGAATATAATTTAGTTATTAAATTTAAAACTATAAACACTAAAGCACCTATAACGCAGTAAAGCAATACTCTTCTGATAAAATAAAATAAAAGACCATGTTCTCTAATTTGACTCCATTGTTGAAATTTAACTTCATCCATACTTCTATACCACCTTTTCAATAACTATATATTAAAGCTATTTTATATACTATTTACATATTATAACATAAAATGTATTATACATGGAGGTTTGAAAATAAATAACAATAGTTTTAAAGACATGATGATTATCATATAATCCCATGCCTTAAATTCAATATTAACACATCCTAGAGAAAGGATGTATTTCTATGATTTTACATAGTTTACTCACCAAGAAGGGATAACCACAAGTATAAAAATAAAGCCTTCCTGCAAAGTATTCTTTATCAAGTTTTACATTTTTGCTTTCAGTGTAATCATCTAACATAGTGATTATTTCATCCTTTGAAAAGCTCATATCTACATTAAAATCAGTGGTTATATCCAAGGACTATTATGTTAAATTCCTTCATTAAAATCCATCACCATCCTATAATAATATTATGTTAGTGAAAGTATTTTTTTTCAATATCATATAATATGTTATTGTAGGTATCCACATAGGATTCTTTGTTAAAAAAAACTGGTAAATCAGCTACATCATTAAAATAAATTTCATTTTTTTCAGGATCATGTTCTATTAATTTGGCTTTATGATTTATTTTATATTTTCCAAATCTAGGAGTTGTAAATATATATCCATTACGCAACTCTTTTTTTTCTACTTTATTAGAGTTTTCGATTCCATTAAGAAAAACAATATAGTTTTCATCTTTTTTCATATTAATGTACCCTTCATAACAAAAATAATTCCAACTATGATAAAAATAACTGTTTTCATATAAATAAATTATATTTTCAGTTAGTTGCCCCTTAAAAGTATTTACTACTTTACACTTTCTTAAAAGGGAGTAAGTGTCAGGTTTTCCTTCGTCTATTGGTTGAACTTCTAATATTAAATTAGAGGCAGTTTCAAGGTCTGTAAGATTATTAATATCAAGTGTAAAATAGGGATATGCAAGTTGAAAGGTTTCATCGTCGTACCACGAGTATGCAACAGAGGGATTTATTTTCTTCTCCTCTTCAAGGGTAGGAATTGGCAAAAAAGAATCTTTAACTTTAAAGGCTGTAAAAAATGAAATTCCAATTACAATAGTTATACAGATAATCCATAAAAACTTTTTATTCATATTAATATCTCCTTATTGTCAATTGATTTCTTTAAATGTACCATTAAATAAACTTAGTTTTTTATCACAAATTTCCTCAATGTCATCCATAACATGGCTTACTATTAAAATAATGGTTCCACGTGCTTTCTCTTCAATCATTATTTTTTGAAAAATTTCTACCCCATCAAGATCTAAACTATTTGTAGGTTCATCCAAGAGTAGAATTTTGGGTTTTTCAACTATAGCTTGAGCTATTGCTAAGCGTTGCTTCATGCCTAAGGAGTATTTTCTTATTCTAACATTTTTCACATCTCCTAGCCCAACTTTATTTAAAGCCTCAATGCATTGTTCTTTTTTTACATTTCCTTTTATAGATGTGAGAAATTCAAGGGTCTCTAAACCTGTTTTGTCCTTCCAAAATAAAGGTGTTTCAATTATTACTCCAAGAGAAGGCAATATAGA
The DNA here is from genome assembly GCF_052067195.1 of Clostridium sulfidigenes. Lineage (NCBI taxonomy): Bacteria > Bacillati > Bacillota > Clostridia > Eubacteriales > Clostridiaceae > Clostridium > Clostridium sulfidigenes. The sequence goes on from NZ_JBQHQR010000007.1 coordinate 161,208, forward strand.
AAAATCTTTATTTAAAACTTTACCATCATATTCAATTGTTCCACTTGTAGCTTTAGTAAGACCACAAATAGATTTAAGAAACACGGTTTTTCCAGAACCATTTTTACCTTGAATACAATATATTGTACCTGTTTTAAAAGTATAATTTATGTTTTTAAGTACATCATTGTTTTTAAAGCTTTTGCATAGATTATTTATTTTAAGCATTAAATTTCCTCCTTTTTTCTTAAAAGAATATTATAAAGAACAGACACTATAAATATTAAGGCTATATTAATTACAATACCTTTAGGTGAAATAACCATGTTATTTTCTCTAGGTTTATTGTGGAAACGTAATATGCTATTCATTAAGGGATTATTAATAAAAAAATAATTCAGCTGAAAGTACTCGAAAAACAATCCTATTACAAGTAAACTTATTTCTATTAAATAGGTAAAAGCTATGGAAATAGAAAAAGAGTGATAAATTCTAAAAATAAGAGTGATTAAAACTAAAAATAGTACAATTGAATAATTTATTGTAAATGAGATGAGTATTATGCCTATACTTCCAATAGAATATTTACCGAGGAAACAAAGAAATGCCATAGTAAATATGTAAGTAAATAGCATTAAACAAAATATTTCAAAAACAGCTTTAACAAAGAGCTTGCTTTTAAAAATCTTTTGTCCCCCTAATCTAGTTACTAGAAATATATAATTTTCATAAAAGCTATTGCAGCTTAGAGTTATAATTAAAGTCCAAAGAGCCATAGGAATAGCATATATAACAATACTATAAACATCTATAAGATATTCATAATCAAAGCTATTATAAATAAATAACAGAGAAGTACTTATATCACTAGCAGTATAGAGTACATCGTATTTTATTACAATAAGCATAATTGCTAGTAACATAGGAAAAATTAGTTTTTTTACCTTAGCTATATTCATAGCTTCCTCCCTCAAATTTATTTTTAATTAGATAAACACTATATAAAATTATATTTAACATAATGAAATAAATAATAGATAAAAAGATATTATTACCCTTTATTGGTCTCAAATCATAAAGTGTTGTTATAAATCTAAATATTGTAAAATCCGTCATGGAAAGTATGAAAAGTGTAACTCCGATAATAATACTACGTCTATAACTAAGCTTTGGAATAATTAATATAATACCTAGTAGAGATAAAAATAAAAAGTATTGTAGAAATAAAGCTCCAATTAAAGCTGTGTTAGCAGGCATATTTGAAATAAATACATTATCTATTGATAATATTAAAGCACCTATGATTGAATATTCTCCAAGAATCAACATTAACTTTTTTTGCCAGCTAAAGAAAGCTGTAAATCTTATAATTGAATAATACGAATAATAATTTCTTAAGTCAGTATAGAGAAGCCACAAATAAACTGGAATAAAAAACACAAATAACCGGTAGCTATCATAAAAGTTTTTGTTAAATATAGTATTATAAAAAGTACAAAAATCATAAAGAGTTCTTTTTTTAATCTCATTTAATTAACCTCAATTTCTTTATTTACTCCTATTAGATACATTACAAATATAATTACTATTAAAATTATAGTAATTTTAATAAAACCACCAATCCCTGCATTAGGAGATAGGATGTTGATATAACTAAAAAATTTGTATTTTTCTAAATGGAGCTTGTCTAAAATAATACTTGAACCAATATAAACCCCATAGGCTAAAAGACAGCAAAGATACTTGTTAGTTTTTATTATCATTGATAAGCAATAAGTTAAGCATGCAAAGAGAGCAAAAGTTATTGAAGGTGTAAGCATATAAAATATATTATAAGCAAAGGGATGAAGAACCCTTAAATATTCAATATAATTTCCTCTTGGTAAATTGATTACAAATGCAGGTGTACCAGTGCTATTATCTAAACCGTGTAAAGGATAAGTAATCAAACATAATGCAAGATTAATAAGTAAAGGAATTAACATGATAAAAAATGATAATATAAAAACCGCTAAAAGGTTGTTTCTGTGATATTTTTTCTTATTTTCTCTTGTTAATATAAGAGATACGCAGTTGCTTTCTAAATCATCAATATATATATCTCCAAAGGCAAAAGAAATAATTAATGGTCCTACAATAGCAATGATAAGCACTATAAATCTAATATCAAGGGCTGTAAATATAGTATTATCATAAGCAGAACGCAAAGAAGCAACAGGATGTCCAAAATCAAAACTGGCTTCTGTGTAAAAAGCAAATATTGAAATGAAAAAAATAAACAGAAAGACTGCAATAGTTTTAGTTCTATTAAGACCTCTTTTAATTGTAGCTAATAAACTCATAAACTCACTTCCTTTAAAATAAGGTGGTAAGTAAATACCACCTTATCAAGTTTTACTTTAAATTTACTTTTCCAGAAACAACTCCTCTTCCAGAGCTTGTCCATCCATCTTCCATTCCTAATCCAACAAAATCACCCACCTTTTTTGTTGAAGTAAGTACTATGGTTCTAGGTAGATTGTATTGCGAATTTGATATAGTATAAGTCTTTGGATATCAATATGTTACCATATTATACTATTATTGTAAATAAAATAAAGCTAAAACTTTTTTAAACTTTAGCATTCTCAAACTGTAGAAACCTTACTTAGCAATAAACTTCAACTATTCTTTTTCCTTTCTTACCTAGGTTTAAGGTTGTTTCTTTCACTGTTCCTACTTCTCCATTTACTCTTCTAAAATTAAATATTAAAAGGTATCCCTCATTAAGGCTATATTGCTCTAAGTACTGACCTAGCTGGTATAATCCTCTTTGATGATAAGATTCTCCACTCCATCTTTTAAGCTAATAGATTTCTTATCTTTCTTATAACCTTCATCATCATATGGTTATAGAGCAATTGTTCATAAATTTTATTACTTATCTTGCAATTTCCTTCATCTTCTTTTAAAATTCCATAGACACTTCCCATAATAATTTATCTTCACTCATTATGTTTTCATCTATGATTTTGCATAATTTACTCACCAGGAAGGGGCAACCAGAAGTGTAGAAATAAAGCCTTTCTGCAAAGTATTCTTTATCAAGAATGATTTTAAAGGCATGGTGATTATCATATAATCCCATGCCTTAAATTCAATTTCTTTATTTATGTCTATTAGATACATTACAAATTAAATAAATACTGCTACTTATTTATATCATTTGTTATTATTCGCTAAACTTAAAATACTCTTCCAATTCCTCCACTGAATCTATATCAAAAATATCCATACCAATTCTATCAATGGCATTAATGGGTAAATTCATTATCTTATTCTCATATCCGTCTGGTAAACTTTTAAATTTTTTTATTAGTAGCTTAATTAGTAATTCTGCTTTGCCTTTTTCTATTCCTTCTGCTATTCCCTTTTCTATGCCCTTCTTTTCAACTTCTGGATCATATAATGTTTTTGTCATTCTACTCAACTCATTTTCTAAAATTTCATCCTTAATAAAATTTCTATTTAAGTATTCTATTAGATTCTGTATTGCTAACAGCATTTTATCCGATGACTAGCAGCTCTAATACTCCCATCTTTTTCAAAGCGGGAGTAAAGAGCTGCTACGTCCCTGGATAACGATTTCTAAAGCTTCACAGAAGCTAAGAACTCTGTTAATGAAAGTCTTCTCCTAGTATTTCATTAGAATCGAAGAGTTCCTTAGATTCATTGGCTAATTTTGTTGCTAGTTTCTTTGCCTTATAGGATAATTCTTTCATCTTTTCAATGTTATTATTCTTGTTTGCCTTTATTAATTCCTTTTTTAATTGAAATAATTGTAGTGGAATAAGCGGATACATCTTTTTATCCGATGACTACCAGCTCTAATACTCCCACTTTCTTCAAAGTGGGAGTAAAGAGCTGCTACGTCCCTGGATAACGATTTCTAAGCTTCGAAGAAGCTAAGAACTCTGTTTATGTATAAGTTCCTCATCTGAGTATTCCCAATACTTAAGCACGGGTACTGTATAATCAATTTCTTGACTATCAGTTTAACTTTTTCCTTTGTTGATTCCAAGTTTGCACCGTCCTTTATAATTAAATTATATATTAAAAAGAGCTCAAATTAAATATATTTTATAGCTATATATTAATTATACGCACAAACATTTGTTCCTATTCATTCCAATCCATTATTTCTACTGTTTTTCCATATATTCCAAAGCACAAATGAAGTAGTTTATTACGTACTCAAGAGTTATCCCATAAGTTGCATTTTATACCATTATATTTAAATAGGAAGATACTTTTGGTATAATATAAATTAGTAGTAGTGGTACTAGTATTATATATAATGAATAAATTAAGAACATGGCTTAAAATAATCATTTCATTATTTATACATATTAAGTTAGTTAAGTTAGGAGGAAATAGACTTGGAAAACCAAGAATTAAAATTTAAATTTTCGACTAAAGACTCCGTAAAGAATTTGGCAGAGGCAAAAATAATCATAGGCAGAAAAAAGCTTTTTTTAAGTCGTTTAGTTATAATTCTTATCATTTCTATAATTGCATTAACTTTTATATTATATGTAATTGATTTATATAAGGTATCCTTTGTGGAGGCTTTAGAAATGTATTTTTCACACATTCCATTGTTAATTATAGACCTTGTTATTATTTTATATCTTATAAAAATGCCTGAAGTAAATGCATGGATTAGAATAAACACCACAGAGGTTATAAGACCTAAAGAATTAAAAAATCCTATATTTTCCACATGTTTTTATGAAACATATTTTTCTATAGGTGCTTATGCAGATATTATAGATACACCATACACATTTAATTATGAAATGATTTCTCATATATATATTACTAAGAATTTATTTCTTATAAAAGCTAATACATTAAAGGGCTATATAGTTCTACCTAAAAACTCACTTACTTTAGGTAATATTAAGGATTTTATGTCTTTTTTAGAAAATTCATTGCCATATAAGTCTATAATAAAGGAGGTTTAACTTTTGGAAAATGAGGAATTGCATTTTAAGTTTACAACTAATTGTACAACAAACAATTTAATTGAAGTAAATAAAGTTGTTAATAAAAAACTTTATTTTATTGGCTGTTTATCTGTTTTTATTTTACTAGCTCTTACTGCATACAGATTTATTAATGGTAGAATGGATATATATGATATTAGTTTTGTTGAAGGATTAATAATGTACTTTAAATTTATTCCACATCAAATGGTTAATATCTTTGTTTTTTTACTTTATTGGAAACTACCTGAAATCTCAACTCTGATTAATATTCATATATTTAATAAAGATAAAATATCTAAAGATAGTACTATAACCTATAGCTTTTACGATACATATTTCACTAAACTTTCATCAGAGGCTTATTCTCACGAAAACTATGAGGAATCTGTAGTTACTATAAGATATTGCTATGTTCATAAGGTATATATTTCTAAAAATCTATATATCATAAGAGACTATTCTGGTGGGGTTAATTCCTTCTCTAAAAATTCTTTTGTTATAGGCAATGAACAGGATTTTTTAAACTTCATTGATAAAACATTTAAGAATAAAAAATATAGATAAGATACACATGGATCTTATCTATATTTTTTTATTTTAATTAGTTATTAACTTTGGTAACATTTATTTATTTATTTATAGTTACCTGTCTTTTTAAATCCTCTATCTCTTTATCCTTAAGATCTATTATCTTTTCATACTTTTGTTCCATTTCCATCAAGTTTTTGCTTAGCATATTTATAAAGGATGCCATCTCATCGGAACTTCCTGCTATACGGTTAAATAGCAAAAGATTTAATTTTAAGACCTCTGGGATCTCTTTGTGAGAATATCTAAGTTGATGGTCAATCTCCCCATAGCCTTCTTCAAATATGGTTCTTACTTGAATTTCGGCTATAACCTTTTGATTAGTTGGAAAAAATTCTATAAGATAATGGACAGAACGGTAACCTGATTTTCTAGAATTAATTTGTATATTTAATTCTTCAAATATTTTTGTATCATCGCCTTCTCGAACATTAGCAGTTATCTCAACAACCTTCCAAGTTCCCAAAATATAATTATGTATATCTTCCCAATCATCCTTGAATATATGTATGGCTCTAATACCTATCAAATCATTTATCTCTTCTTTATAGTTAGAAACAGAAAATTGAAAATCCTCTCCATACTTTGATTTTCTATCCTCTGTCTTTCTAATAATCTTTTCAATAAGCCTTTCAGAATCCTTTACTCTAGATTTTACCGTATGTATTTTCTTATGCGCCCTAAGTGTATTTGCTATAAATTCTGCTTGTGTCTCATAAGTCTCCTTATACATATTGAAATCCATATATATTTCTTCTAAAGTGTCCCAAACTATTCCACTCTTTATAATCTCTTCATTCTTAAGATGATATTTACTTAAAAAAGTTTCTTTATCTAAAATCATAAACCTTGCCACCTTCAGTTTTACTTATTTTGTCCATAATAAATATATTTTATGATATTTTAAACTTATTGTAACTCAAAATGATAAAAGATAGCAAATTGTATTGCCCATAGAAAAACGTAAAAAATAGCATTATCACGTCCCTACTAAAATAAGCTTTACTTTAGTAGGGACTTTAGGTTAGTTTTAGAGGGATTGCTCATAATAAGAACTATCATGATGCATCCATATTTTTGAATATATCCTTTGATGTAATGGAGATGGCTGCAGATAGAATTGCAACCACTAGCAGAATAATCCCTGTATGATTTGAAAATTGATCAAAAGCTACCCCATATATGGCTTGCCCAATCGGTTGTGCACACATGGAGAGAGAAATCATCACTGCGATTACTTTTCCCACAAGCTCTGGCGGTGTTTCACTTTGAACTGCTGCAATCATCTGTACACTGAACATTGTGGCAAGTGCCATGATGACAAAGCTTGTGGCTGTAATTACCGCATAGCTGACCATGTTTGCCATGCCTAGTAGCAGTGGAATTGCCATGACCCCCACGGATAGGCTGCAAAGAAACATCAAAATGTGTGAACTTGTAAGCTTTAGTTTTTTGCTGAATACGGCGGTTAAGATTCCGCCGCAAAGTCCGCCAAGTGCCATGGCTCCCTGTGAAAACCCAAGCAGCTCATCACTCATTTTAAGTGTGCCAATAATTAGAATAGGCATGCCAACAATCAACATTGATGATAGCACCAGATTGAAAATGGTAGCCAGACCAATGATATTAATGAGGACTGGTTTTTCTTTTTTCATATAATTTGTGCTGTCAAGAAAGTCACTTTTTATAATTGTAGATATTTTCATTGCATTATTTCTTTTTTCAAAGGGTATGTGTATAAAAATCTCCATTATAGCAGAGGCAGAAAAGCAAGCAATACTAATGAGAAGGATGGGTACAATGCCAAAAGTACCAAATAACATACCACCAATAATAGGTCCCAAAAGCCCTGCCAGTGCACCAACCTGGTTGACTACCGCACCTGCTGATAAAATTTTATCTCCTGAAACCAGCAATGGAATACTTGCTTGCACTGTTGGCTGATAGGTGCCACTAATGCCATAAAGTAACATTAAAACAGCAATAAACAGCGGAACTATAGGTAGTTTTCCAAGAGCCATAAAGAAGAGAAAAACAATGCTTGCCGTTAAAAAATCAAGTGCTACCATGATATTTCGCTTGTTCACTCTATCGGCCAAAATACCTCCTAAAAATGAGAGAAAAATCATGGGAAGAAAGGAGGACGCTGTTACAATTCCGAAAAGAGATGCTGAGCCTGTTTCTCGCAAAAGATAGAGAGGAAGCGCAAATCGCAAGACTGCATTACCAAACATTGAAATGATTTGTCCGATTACTACAAGTGTAAAATTCCTATTAAATAGGTTAGTTTGTTCCATATTACAATGCCTCCATCTTATTTACCTTTGACAACAGCTCCATAAATACTACAAGACCTAACACTAGTAAAACAACCATTCCTATTAGCCTGATTTGCAAAGAATTTTCAGGTATAAACGACATCATATTGCCAAATGGAATAATTAACAGAAAGGATGTTACTACAGTAGCTACCAATGACTTCCTCCAAAATCCTATACGCATTGCTATAAGACCTATTGAAGCTGCCAGCAGTGCTGAAACTCCTGTTGTAACAAGTAGGTTTGGCCACATTCCACCTGTAAACAAATTGGGTAAAATATGAAAAGTATTTGATAAAAAAGCAAACATACTGATTGCAACAATATTACATATAGATACCGCAATGGCAGTGAAGAAAAACACAAAGCTACATTTTGCAAAGAGAATTTTGCTTCGCTTTATTGGGTATGAGAACAATAGAATTGCTCTTTTCCCAGTATATTCTTCAACTGTAAATTTAGCGTGCATAATAGCAGATAAGACACCGAATGCAGCAACAAACAGTATGGAAATCAAAGATATAAAATTATTCCATTGGCTAAACATACTCAAATCTGTAGGCAGGGAAACGCCTCCTCTAATTTGGATCATCTGCTGTGATTGTTCAATTTGTGGTATATATGCTGTTAAAAAGCAAAATCCAAATCCAAAAATCAAAATAAGAAAGGATGCCACAATATAAGATCTAATTTTGTTTCTTTCAAGTTCTAAATTTATAAGTTTTATCATTATAATTTTCCTCCTCTCATTTTTTCAATTAAGAAATCTTCAAGATTGTTTTCATGCTCTACAATTAAGTCCTTCACATTAGCTTCAAGGGTTAACGTGCCATTTGCAATGACCGCAACTCTTTCAACGGTTTGTATAACTTCGCTTAAAATATGACTTGAAAGTAAAATTGTCACCCCTTGATTTTTAAGGGAAATAAATAAATCTCTCATTTCCTTAATTGCAACAGGATCAAGTCCATTAATGGGCTCGTCAAGGAGCAATACCTTGGGACTATGTATCATACTTCTAGCAATGCCTAAACGCTGACGCATACCAAGAGAAAACTTTGATACTGGTTTATCGCCCACATCACCAAGACCGACACGTTCAAGGGCTTTTGATATATCTGCATCCATCCCCATATATCTAAGATGAATGGACAAATTGTGAGCAGCATTCATATGCTCATAAAAATACGGTACCTCAATAAGACTGCCGATGTTACCGAGTACCTGGTCTCTTTGGGCCCAAGCATTTTTAGCCAGAACATACGCACCACCCTCAGTTGGCTCAAGCAGCCCAGCCATAAGCTTTAAGAGGGTTGTTTTCCCCGCTCCATTTACGCCTAATATGCCATAAATCTCACCCTGTTTAACTTTCATTTCTAGACGATTTAATACGGTCTTGCCATAAAATTCCTTGCATAGTCTGTTTGTATGCACTGCAAATTGATGTTCCATAAACTTCTCCTCATTCATATACCGACGTTCGGTATGTATTTTACTAAAAATATTCTGCCCCCTGAGGAGCAGTTATTTTTTAACCATTGTAGCGACTACTGTACTCAACATATTGTAAGATAGTCTCTGTATCTAAAATATCAATTCCTATTCCATTCAAAAGCACACTGAAAAATTCCATTTTCCTACGCATTTCTTCAGGTGTAGATTTTGCAAACACAGGGTTTACCCAAATATTCATTAGCGTAATGATAACCTCAGCAAGTTCCTTTGGATAAGCGGTTTCAATTGAACCATCACTTATTCCTTCCTTGATAATAGGCTCAATATAGCATGGTACAATCAATTCATAGATTTCTATAACTTGTTTCATCACAAATTTAGGATCACTCATAATTTTGTTTGACATTGCTATAATCGCATTACTACCCGGATTAGCGTAGCCGGCTTTAATCATCATTTTTAGCTTTTCATAGCCAGTCATTGTCTTATCATCACGGAGTTTATTGAAATAAGCCGTGTTTTCATTGCCAATCTTCTCACATACTGATTGAAAAATTTCCTCCTTGGATTTAAAATGATGATAGATTGCCCCCTTGGAAAGCCCCCCTAAATTATTGATGATATCTTGAATTGAAGTGTGTTCATAACCTTTTTCAATAAAGAGCTTCAATGCTTCCTCTAAGATTAGGTTAACTGTTTCTTCTGGATATTTATTTCGTGCCATACAGCATCCACCTCCATACCTACCGTTGGTATCTATATTATCATTGATGATTTTTCTTGTCAAGCACTAATATACTATAAAATTTACTCTAGCAATCATAAAATAAATATTTAGACATATTAATCTATACCATGACTACCTGCTCTAAATTCCCATGTTTTTTTAAGTAGGAGTAAAGAGCGATTACCCATGCTAAGAACTTACACCCGTTAGACTAAGCCATGCTAGGCGCATAAGAAAAAATAAGGTAGAAAGTAATATCATAATTACTTTCTACCTCTTAAATTTAAATTAATTATTAGTTATTAAGCCATACAGTCCCAAATACGTCAACATAAGCGCTTGTATCTAGGGATCTAATTTTAATCTTATATACTCCAGCTCTAAGATTAAAAGTTTCAGGATACCAGCCATCTCCACCTATTGTTTGACTAGTACGATAAAGTTCATATTGTCCTACTCCAACTCTTCTCCAGATTTCAAATACCATATGTTGGCGACTTCTGTCACTAGTACTCCATTTCTCAATTTTATTATGGATATCTACTTTTCCGTCTCGTTTTAATTCAAAGGTTCCATAAGTATTAGTATACCAGTCTAAAACAAAACTATCGCGAACACCTTTTGCATAGTATGTCATAAGATTTTCTTGTGCAAAAGCCTTAGAACTAAAACCCAAATTACAACCAAGGACTGTTAAAAGTAAACATAAACTTATTACAACCCTTTTTAAATTATTTTTTTTCATCTTTTTATCCTCCTCGTATAATTATTAATCTCTACTATATTATTACATAAATAGGCATACTTTTCTTTAATAACTACATGAAAGGGTTATTTTTAAACCTAACTTTCCAGTATTATCACTAATTTTCCAATATTATCACCATTTTTATATATCTTTGTATATATTCTAAATACATCTTAATCTATATTCTTATATAGAAAAACTATAGTTAAAAATTTTTAGAGCTAACCACGTTCTCTTTGTAGTCTTCCATCTGCCTCTAAAAAAGCTTCGTTTTTATCAGAGTACTCATGCTTCATAAACTCTGAGAATTTTATAGTAACTTTTTCTTCTATCAAAGGTAATTTCATTGTAAATTTGGTTCATCCTATAATAAGTTATGAAAGTGGCAATGAAACTGTTGATACTAATGCTGTAGTAGGTATCTCCTATCTAAGAGAATATTAGTATTTATCTTTTAATAACAATGATTTTAAAGGCATGGTGATTATCATATAATCCCATGCCTTAACTTCATTTTCTTTATTTAAGCTTATTAAATACAATACAAATGATATAAATACTATTACTTATTTGTATGATTTGTTATACTTTAGTAAGCTTAAAATACTCTTCCAATTCCTCCACAGAATCTATATCAAAAATATCCATACCAATCTTATCAATGATATTAATAGGTAAATTCATTATCTTATCCTCATACTCTGCTGGTATATTTTTAAACTTCTTTAATAATTGCTTAATTAACAGTTCTGCTTTGCCTTTATTAATTCCTTTTTCTATTCCCTTTTCTATGCCCCTCTTTTCAACCTCTGGATCATATAATGTTTTTGTCATTCTACTCACCTCATTTTCTAAAATTTCATCTTTAATAAAATTTCTATTTAGGTATTCTATTAAATTTTGTATTGCTAACAGCATTTTATGAAAGTCTTCTCCTAGGATTTCATTAGAATCGAAGAGTTCCTTAGATTCATTAGCCAATTTTGTTGCTAGTTTCTTTGCCTTATAGGATAATTCTTTCATCTTTTCAATGTTATTATTCTTGTTTGCCTTTATTAATTCCTTCTTTAATTGAAATAATTGTAGTGGAATAAGCGGATACATCTTTTTATGTATAAGTTCATCATCTGAGTATTCCCAATACTTAAGCACGGGTACTGTATAATCAATTTCTTGACTATCCGGAAATACTATATTTAACCTTAATTTATCCTCTATATTTTTATTTTCTTCAAAAAATATGACCTTTTGTTTAGGAAAAATAATCTTCTTAATATGGCTGCTTTCATCTGCTTCTTCCTTTGCTTTTTTAAAGCCATATTCAAACATTCTAACTATCATGGTGCTATCATTTTTAGTTTGAAATTCTAGGTGATAACTTACTTTTTGATTTTCATTTTTTGAAATCTTAAAGAACATATCTCCTCTTAATACATCTAAGGTGTCCTCAATAAACTCATTATTACTTACAGTTAAACTAACCTCATCTACATTAAAGTTTTCTTCAAAGACTCCATTTAATAGGTTAATTAAAACCTTATTAGAGGTGGAAAACAAAAACTTTAATACCTGATCCAGTTTAACTTTTTCCTTTGTTGATTCCAAGTTTGCACCGTCCTTTATAATTAAATTATATAGTAAAAAGAGCTCAAATTAAATATATTTTATAGCTATATATTAATTATAAACACAAACATTCGTTCTTATTCATTTCAATCCGTTATTTCTACAGTTTTTCAATAGGTTCAAGATATCACAGGAAGTAATTTAATATGTACTTAGGTGTTATTCCATAAGTTGTATTTCATACCATTATATTTTAATAAGAAGATACTTTTGGTATAATATAAATTAGCATCAGTGGTATTAGATATTATAGATAATTAATAAATTAAGAAGATGGCTTAAATGGTATCAAAAATTAATTGAAAGCTGAGGTGATTTAATGACTCTTAAATATACTAGTAGTTTAGAGGATTGGATAGAATTTCATTATTTCTTAGATACAATTAAAAAGAGCAGAATTTTTTATTTTAAATTTAGAAAAATAGCCTTATATGCATGTTATCTATATTGCCTATGTACTATACTATACTTACTCTCACTTATATACAAATCTTCTTTTGATGTTAAGGTAATTGGTGATGTAGTTATAGGCACATTAGTAGTTATTATCCTAATTATATTATTGAATATCATAATTAAATTAGAACCTAAATTTTATTTAAATCGAATAAAAAAAGCCTATAAACTAGGTATTGAAAAAAAACCAAATCTTATAAAAGAAAAAGAAGTGACTTTAAAACCTGATAAGTTTGTAGTTGCAGTAGATAACTCTGAAACAGAAATACACTTTGAATCTATTTTTAAGATATTTGAAAACAATGATAAGATATATGTTTTAAATAAGAAATATAAATCTTTATTGATAATACCCTATGAAGCCTTTAAAGACAATGATGAAAGACTTGATTTCTTAAGTATAATAAAAAAGTAATCATTCCATTATCACTATAAAAAATTTCGGAGGTTTTTATGAAAAAATTTAAACTTATTTATATTGGTATAGCAACAATGTCCTTATTAATGGTAGGTTGTGTTGATAAACCTAATGTAAAAGAAGATAAACCAAATAAAGATATTTCTGCTAGTAGTCCTATTATTGATAATACTGACAAAGATGAAATAGATAATACTGTAATTGCAGAAAGATATAAGAATGTAAAAAAAGAGGATTTAACATACGAAGTAGTACCAGAGTCCTTTTATTTCTACGAGAGTGAAGATGATTTAGTATCTAGTTCACTTTTAAATGAAATCCCTAATATTGATGATAAAAAATATGGATATATATTAGAAGATTACACCTATGCATGTGAAGTTAATCCAACTGACATAACCTATGATGAGGCATTAGATTTAATTTACAAAGTATTACCAGATGATATAAAAAAAGAAAGAGAGAAATTTAATAAAAATAATGAAATAAAAAACACAAATTTATTTTTTTCTTCTAGCAAAGGTAATTTCATTGTAAATTTGGTTCATCCTATAATAAGTTATGAAAGTGGTAATGAAACTGTTGATACTAATGCTGTAGTAGGTATCTCCTATCTAAGAGAATATTAGTAATCTCTTTTAATAACAATGATTTTAAAGGCATGGTGATTATCTTGTAATCCCATGCCTTAACTTCAGTAAAAATATTTTCTATTGATTAAACACTATTGACTTCCTTTATATATTTATTTTTACTTATTTTATAGAATATAAACTGAATTAAAATTTCTAAAAGAAGAGTAAGAATTGACTTCTTCATTAACAGTTCAGTGATTCCACTATTAAATACCATAATATATAAGAAATATACTCCTAACATTCCTCCTATAAATATGGGAACAAAGAAAATTATTCTTAACTCCTTCTTGATAATAGATTGTACTTCATTCTCCAAAATTCCAACTTTAAATAAGATACTGTTTCTTTTTCTCTCTTCATTAACATCAGAAATTACTTTATAATATAATACTACTCCATTAGTTATAATAAATAGTATTCCTATAAAAATCGTAGTGAATAATAACATACCGTTATCATCTAATTGCATTCTGATTAACTCTTCTCTATAAAGTGGCCTATATGCTTCCAAGGTTCCTCTTTCATCCTCAGATATCTTACCACCCCATAGCTGACCTTCATTCCAATAAGTGCTATCTAAATCGTTAACACCTTTTAAATAGTTTAGTAATCCTTTAAAGGCAACATCTTTATTCCTTACATTCATTAAATGTAAGTTTTTAATGGCTTCTTCTTTTACATTTTTCTTTATCATATTATAGTCATTATCGTTAAGAATAAATGCGAATCCTGAATCATATTCTCCACCATATCTAAAATTAGTGAATTGCACACCTTTTTCTTTTCTAATTTTATCAGCGTTTATTTTCAAAGAGTGAGATTCTTTAACAAGTTCATCAAATTGTTCTTTCTCTATCAAAGTCCCATGTTCTAGTGCTAACTTATTCACTATTTCTAGATTATTATCCTTAAGAGTTAAAAAAATCAAATTTGGAATCTTATAGTCTTTACTTTCATTTTCAACTGTAACATATAATGCCTCATTAGGTTTAATATTAATATCTATTCCTATATGTTTATTATAGTTTGACTGGCTAATTACTGAATGTCTAGTATTTAAAACACTAAGATTACCCGATTCTTCCTTAAATACAGGTACTTCAATATATTCTAATTCTTTGTATTCATCTATACTTCCACCATTATCTTTAACAACATTTACAACATCTTCTCTATTTACACTGTTATACTTGTTACTTTCAACAAACATAATATCATATGGATTTTCATTTGAAATATATTCCCTAGTTGAAACATAAATTGAATAACTATATCCTACAAATAGCATAGCTCCAGCTAATAGTAGAGAAGTAATAAACAATATGTTTTTATATGCTAAAAATCTATGAGATAAATTGCTTAAAACCAACAAGTTATTATTATATATATTAGGAAACTTCTTTAAAATAGCTTTGATCAAGGTAATGATTGCACCAATTATTATATATGGACAAATTATAATTACTAAAAATAATCCTAGTATTATAGGTGCAACATTCTCAATATTTCCCTTTAGGATAATAATAGGTAAATAATATAAAGCTGCCATAAAAATCAATATAGTTACTACGCCAATAAATACATTAGTATGTCCAACTTCCTTTTTTACATCAGCTTTAATTCCTTCAACAATAGATATACTTCTAAGGTAAAATATGTTGAATATTACATTTCCTAAAAATATTATTGCAAATACACCAGCACTTAATAAAAAGCTCTCATAATTCAATGTGTACTGGATATTAGCTCCACTAACCATTTTATTTAGAGCCATATAGAACATTCTTCCCAAAACTGTGCCACTAACAATTCCCGTAACTAGAGAAGCTATCATAACCCCGATGTTTTCCATAATAACCATTTTAGTTAAATCTTTGTATGTCATTCCTAATGTTAAATACACACCAAATTCTTTACCTCTATTTTTCAAAAAGTATATATTGGTATATGTAATAAAGACTATAGAAAATATGATAATTCCCACTAATGCCAGCTTTACTATGCCATATGTTGATGTTTTCCCAATACCTTTGATTATGGCAGAATTGTACATTAAACTTCCATACATAAATAGCATTGCGCATATTAAGGAATTAACAAAATAGAAGGATATATACTTATAAAAATTATAGAAAAAATTCTTTTTTATGATAGCATGAAAGGTCATTAATTATCTCCTCCTATAAGACTTTGAACTTCTAGAATTTTATCAAATAATTTCTTTCGGTTCCCATCAGAGGTAATTTCCATTTTTATTTTTCCATCTTTTATAAATATAATTCTTTTACAGAAAGAAGCTGCAAAGGGATCATGGGTTACCATTAACACTGTACTACTTTTTTCATCATTCATTTTGGCTATAGTTGTCATAACATCATTTGCTGATTTTGAATCTAAATTTCCTGTTGGCTCATCTGCAAAGATTATAGTTGGATTATTAATTAATGCTCTTGCAGCAGCAACTCTTTGCCTTTGACCACCTGAAATATTATAAGGATATTTTTTCTTCAAATCTAATATATTAAAATACTTCATAAGATCATTTAAACTATTTTCTATTTCACTTTGATCTTTCTTATCTAATATAAGAGGTAATGATATATTTTCTTCAACAGTTAAACTATCTAATAAATTAAACTCTTGAAAAATATATCCAATATTTTTTCTTCTAAATAAAGCAAGTTTGTCCTTTTTCATTTCACTAATATCATTATTATTAATAATCACATTACCTGAAGTACCCTTATCTACACCTGAGAGAATGTTAAGTAAAGTACTCTTTCCACTTCCACTTGGCCCCATTATGCCTACAAATTCACCACTATTAATAGTGAAATTTAATCCATTTAAAGCACTAACTTCTTTTGCTCCCTTAAATGAAGCATATACTTTAGTTAACCCATTAACTTTTAATATTTCCATATACTATACCCCCCTAAAAAATAAAATTATCTCTTTTCTTTATTCTTTCTTCTAATAACTTCTAACACATATCCTATTCCCATACCTATAAAAGTCCCTGCAGTTCCCCACATAAAATTCCCTGTAATCACACCAACACCTGTCCCGATTATAAAACCTCCAAGCATTAAATTTACTGAATCTTCATCCTCATCTTCTTCATCATAACTATCTTTGTTATCACTAGATACATACTCTTCTTGATTTATGCTTTTTCCTTTATCTGTTTTTTCATTAACCATCAACTCATCTAAACTAACATTAAATATATCCCTTAATAATATAAGATTATCTATATCTGGATATGCTTTACCTGATTCCCACTTTGAAATTGCTTGACGTGATATGTTTAACTTTTCTGCAAGTTGTTCTTGTGATATATTTTTTTCTTTTCTTAATTTTTTTAGATTTTCTTTAAAATTCAAAGTAACCACCTCATGTCTAATTATCTCTATCTATTTGCTATTATACAAGCATATATTAGTTACTTTAGCTGTAAACCAGTGGTTGCATCAATTAAAAATTAAGCTTAGATTCCTTAGTCTTGATATAGAAGTTAAAAGCAAAGAAAAAAAGTGCCCCATCCTACAAAGAATAACACTTTTTATCAATTAATAAGCTATTATAATAAATTTGCCAGTGAAGGACTTCAAATAATAGGTAAAGAACAGAAGATTAAATTTAGTATTACTTTACAACAGGCTTCTTTTTAAAAGCTAATAATCTTATTATCTCTTCTATATCTTCCTTTGTTTTAGGTCTGTAATTAATCCATCCACCATCACTACAAGGATATTTATTCTTCCATAGTTCTTTAGTTAAAGATAACCCTCCATTAATTACTTCATTGAGTTTTTCCTTATCTTTTGAACTTATTTGCATCATTACATCTATATCGCCACTTTCAAAAAAGATATAACATAAGTGCTTGGTTTTATGTGAATACTTATATCCCCAACCGTAATTATTTCCAAATGGGAACTTTAATTCCTTTTGCATATCATATTGTTTATCAAAGGTTTCTTCAAATTGTTTAAATAATTTTTTCGTATCATTTCCAATGAATTCAAAAATCTCTTTTTCCGTAGGTATATTATTTTTATCTAACATCCTATTACTCATATTAACTTCTCCAATCATATATTATATAAAGAAATCCTTATCCAGGGACGTAGCATCTCTTTACTCCCACTTTGAAGAAGATAGGAGTATTAGAGCTGGTAATTATCGAATAAAAATTAAATAATATAATTTTTTACTGTTTTGTATTATCATATATATATTATACGTAAGTTGTCAATAACTTGTCGCATAAATGCTTATAACTATTCATTATAGTGTTTATTAGGTATACAAGTTCCCGTTATATTAAATTTCTTCATCAAAATCTATCACCATCTTATACTGATATTCTATAATATAAAAGGGTTATTTAAACATAGAGTAAAATTTCAAGGATTTATTTTATGTTTGCTAGAGTATCTTACTTATTTAATTTTTCAAATTATATTTTATTTCTATTTCATTAATTTTATCTATATCTATATTTGTGTTAGAAATATATGTTGTTTCTTTATCATTTTTGTAAATAGTAATCCTATCATAACCATAATTAAATGAAACTACATTTTTATCATTAATAAACAATCTAGCTTCCAAACAATATCCTGTCTTTCTTGATTGGCTATAGCTTTTTTTAACTTTAGTATTGTCAAGCTGGTTTAAAAATTCTTCTATTTCATGTTTATCCGTTATTTCTACAGTTTTTCCATAGTTTCCAGAGCTCATAAGTATCTTATCTACTTTTGTAAAATCAATATCTAGTATACTTTTAAAATCCTTTGGGATAAGAAATAGTCGTGAAATCAGTCCTATAATAATTATCACCAATATAACCAGTAACCCAATACTCTTTTTCTTCATATCTAGATCCTCCTTAATAAATATAAATAATGTGGTTAATTCATTTTACGAACTACTGGAAAAATAGCCTGTAAAAAAGAATGCAAAAACGGTTAATGCAACTCCTTCTAATATAGAAGTCACCCTATCATAATACCATAAATTCAAAATAAAGTTAATTCATTATGTTTGTCTCTTTGAGTTAAGTAAAGGTCGATAAATTCTAGTCTTCAGAGGATTGTTTTCCTCTTACTGATAAGGTATATATTTCAATATTTTATAGTAATTTGTATTATGTTTACTATAATGATACACTAATAAATAGGTCGTATATGTAAACCATAACAAATCAAAATAACATCTAGAGATTTATTTGATTTTATTATCTCAAATTTAAAAATAGGGAGGAAACTCTATGGGAATTATGTTAAAACAAGTAACAAAAGAAAATTGGTGCGAATGTAATAATTTAGAGGTTTATAAAGAACAAGAAGGAATTGTTGCACCAAATTATAATTCAATCATTTTAAGTTTATTATATGAAAATTGGAATGCAAAATGCATTTATGAGGATGATATACTAATTGGACTTCTTTTATATGGAATTGAAGAAGATACAAGTAAACCAATGTTACTTAGATTTATGATTGATAAAAAGTTTCAAGGTAAAGGATTAGGGAAAAAAGCAATGCTAAAATTGCTTGACTTAATAAAAGTTGAATATGGCAATATAAAATTCTATACAACAGTTTCGCCCCAAAATATATCTGCAAAGAAGTTATATGAAAGTGTTGGATTTGAAGAAACTGACGAAATAATGTGGGATGAAAATGTAATGGTAGTACAATTATAAATAAAACCATTAGCAAGTGACTCCAACAAGACACGTCATCACTAAAATGTTACCCATTACCCAAATTAGGAACAAAATGAATAAATTTTGTTCCTATTAAATTATTAAAATGCATATGAAAAATATTCAAAAAACCCACAAACCCGTACAGCGCCAACAACTAGTTAACTAGTTATATAGTTAACTAGGTTTATATTTAACTAGTTTCCTAGGTAAAACTTTAAATATATCCCTATTGGACTTACGTCAATATTTTGGACACGATATTTCTATAAATTTGACGCCTTAACTAAATCTTCTTTAGCTTGAGGCGTTATATAACCAATAGAACCATGAATTCTTTTTCT
>NZ_JBQHQR010000008.1:0-175756 GCF_052067195.1 Clostridium sulfidigenes
AAGTATAGATGCCAATGGAACTTAAAAAAGATGACTCCTGTTCAATACAGAAATCATCTTTTATCTTAGGGTCTTTTTATAAAATGTCCTTGACTTAGGGTACATTTTATTTATTAATTTGAGAAGACTTTTTATTTGTCTACTTAGTTTTAGAGTCAAATAGAACTGACATCATATATCCAAATACTACAGCTGCAGCTATACCTGCAGAAGTAGCACTTACACCTCCTGTGACAATTCCTAATAAACCATTTTTATCAACTTCCTCCATAACACCTTTAGCTAAGGAATATCCAAATCCAGGTAGAGGAATCCTAGCTCCAGATAAACCAAATTCAGCTATCTTTTCATATATGCCAAATCCTTGAAGAACTACTCCCGCTACCACAAAGATAACTAATATTCTAGATGGAGTTAATTTTGTTGTATCCATTAAAACTTGACCTATCACACAAATGATTCCACCAACTACAAAAACCCTTAGAAAATCTCCCCACATATTTATTCACCCCCAAACTCTAGAGCAATGGCATGGGCTATACCTGGTATAGTTTCACCTTGATAGTTAGATATTGTACTTAGAAGAGCTCCTGTAGCAATTAGTAACACCTTTTTATACTTTTTCTGTATCATTCCTTTATAAATCATACTACTCATAACTGTAGCAGAACATCCGGCTCCACTACCTCCACAGTTGGTACTCTGCGATTTACAATCAAATATTTCATCACCACAATCAATATAATTTGATCCTATATTATAGCCATATTCCTTTAATAACTCAGTAGTTATTTGCTTACCTACAGAACCTAAATCTCCACTGACAATGATGTCGTAATCACTAGGCTTTCTGCCTGTGTCTTGAAAATGTTGTTTTATAGTATCAACTGCTGCTGGAGCCATGGCTGCTCCCATTTCATTAGGGTCAGTTATTCCATAATCCTTTACCTTACCAAGGGTAATATGAGTTACACGAGGTACATTATTTCCCTTTTTAGCTAATACCACTGCTGCTGCACCTGTAACCGTCCATTGAGATGATGGAGCTCGTTGACTTCCCATTTCTAGAGGTACTCTAAACTGACGCTCTGATGATGAGAAATGAGATGAAGATACTGCCATCATATGATTACCTATATCTGCTTCTAAACATATTGATGCTAGTGAAAGTGCTTCTATAAATGTAGAACATGCCCCATATAAACCCAAAAACGGAATATCTACTTCTCTTGCCATAAAACAAGATGGCATTAATTGATTTATTAAATCTCCAGCAAAAACATAAGAGATATCTTGTTCTTTAAGGTGTGCTTTTTTAAGTACTTCTTGAACTACATGTAATTGCATTTTACTTTCTGCCGATTCAAAGGTCTTACAACCACATAAATCATCCTCTAGAATCTCGTCAAAATTATCCTTTAATGGACCTTCCCCTTCTTTGGGACCAACAACGGTATATGTAGCTATAAGTCTTGGTTTTGTCAATAATTCTACTGTTTGTAATCCTACTTTTCTTCCCATCTTATTACCACCTAAAAATATAATATAAAATTCCAAGTATAACAGAGGCACTAATGCTATAAACAAGCACTGGTCCTGCTATAGTAAACATCTTTGATGCAACTCCAAACACATATCCTTCTTTTTTAAATTCTATGGCTGGTGATACAATAGAGTTTGCAAAACCTGTTATTGGGACTACAGATCCAGCCCCTGCATAATCTCCAATTCTGTCATATATACCTATCCCTGTTAATAGGGCTCCTAGAAATATCATAATAACTGTTTCCCATGCAGTAGCTTGTAATTTATCTTGACCTAAATAAATCAATGTTTTAAATATAATCTCTCCAATTACACATATTAATCCACCAGTCCAAAAGGCTCTGAAAGAATTCTTAAATATAGTAGGTTTAGGTTTGGAACTTTCATATACATTTTGAAACTTAGCTTTTATTTTAGTTTCTTTTACTTTCATTATTATCCTCCTAACATCAAAATTGTAAAAGTATTAATGATAGTATCTGCATTTTACTAAAATTTAAACAAAAAAAGATGCTTACGCATCTTTTTCAAATTTACAAATTAAAAATTTATGATTTTTTTAACTTTCCATCATAAAAGCTAAGAACTCTGTTTACCCGATGACTATCAGCTCTAATACTCCCACTTCTTCAAAGTGGGAGTAAAGAGCTGCTACGTCCCTGGATAACGATTTCTAACCTTCGAAGAAGCTAAGAACTCTGTTTACCCCGATAGCCTATCTCTCATAATTTTTAGAACTTTTTTTTCAATTCTAGAAACTTGTACTTGACTTATGCCCATCATCTTAGCTACTTGAATTTGAGTTTTATCTTTAAAATATCTAAGTATTATAATTTGCCTTGATTTAACATCCAATTTATTTAAGGCTTCCTTCAATGCTAGCTTATCAATTACCTCATTATCTTCTTCATAATCCTCACTAAGCTTATCTATAAGTAATACTGGAGCTCCATCATCTTGATGAATAGTGTCATATAAGTATTGCATACTACTAGCAGATTCTAGTGCAGTGATTATGTCTTCTTTATCTACCTTTGAATAGTCTGATAATTCTTCAATGGTAGGTTCTCTTCCGAGTTCTTTGGTTAATGCATCCTTATCATAGTGTAACTTTCTAGCCGTATTTTTAATGCTTCTACTTACCTTTATCATTCCATCATCTCTTAAAAATCTTTTTATTTCTCCTATAATCATTGGAACAGCATATGTAGAAAATTTTACATTAAAGTTCTCGTCAAAGTTATTTATAGCTTTCACTAGGCCTATGCATCCTATTTGAAATATATCATCGTACTCATAGCCTCTATTTAAAAACTTTTTGCTTATAGAAGAAACTAAAGGTAAATTCATTTCTGTTAAATATTCTAAAGCTTCATTATCTCCTTCTTTAGCCCGTTTTATTAGTTCTTTATTATCGTCATAATTATAGTTATTATTTCTATGAATTTTCTCACTCATATTTTTCACCTATCTTACAGTGTTGAAAGCTTTTTTCATTGTTACAGTTGTTCCCTCACCCTTTACAGATTCTACTATTAGGCTATCCATAAAAGTTTCCATAACTGTAAAGCCCATTCCTGATCTCTCTAGGTCAGGTCTAGATGTATATAGAGGTTGCATTGCCATATCTACATTATCTATTCCTGCACCATTATCTATTACTTTTACTGTAAACTCATTTTCAATAATTGTAGCCTCTAATTTTACAAAGTTACCTTCACTTTCATTGCCATAGCCATGAATAATTGCATTAGTAACTGCTTCTGATACTGCAGTTTTTATATCACTAAGCTCGTCTAATGTAGGATCTAACTGCGCAGCAAAAGCTGCTATTACAACTCTTGCAAAGCTTTCATTTTTAGATAAACTACTAAATTCAACTTTGATTTTATTTTCCATATCATTAATTCCTCCCACTAAATGTTCCTTAGTGCTTCTTCAACATTTTCATACATTGAAATTATTTTAAACATACCTGAAAGTTCAAATATTCTCTTAACTGTAGGTGTAACATTTGTTAAGCACACCTTTCCACCCCTTAAGGACATCTTCTTATATCTCCCTATTACTGCTCCAATTCCTGAACTATCCATAAAATTCACACCAGAAAAATTGAAAATTAAAGCCTTATATCCATCTTTATCTAAAATATCATCAATCCTAGTTCTAACTTCTTCTGCACTGTGATGATCAAGTTCTCCTTGAAGTGTAACTACGATTTTGTCATCTAATGGTTCAAACCTAAGTAACATATGCTTCCCTCCAACCTATATTATATTCATAAATTTTTACATTTAGAACATACACTAATTATACACTATATTGTTAATTCGTTACAGTTTTTTCCAAAATTTATTTGAGAAATTTAATACAAAAATATTTACTTGTCAACATATTTTTACATTCATCGCCTTCATTATTTTACATTTAAGCATAATTCTCATATTTGCACAAATATTATTGATTTAAAACTTAACAACTTAGCAACTTAGCGTAATAAAAATTAGAGGTATTGCATCTCTGTATCTTACTAATTTAAAAATTATTCAGTGAGTTCTTCATATTTATAACTATATTTATAAAAATAATCTTATTAAAAAAGAGAATGCACTCAATGGATATTCTTCCCTGAGACATTCTCTTTAATATAGTGTTTGTAATTATCTTAAGCTACATATGTTGATTTACAATAGCTAATATCTCTTTTTGCTTTTTCATACCATCTTCACTTAATTTTTTTAATTCACTTCTAATTTCCTCTGTATAAGCTTCATCCTTTATAGAAGAAAGATTTATTTTTACATTTAAAATTGCTCCCTCTATAGCACTTTGAGCCAATAATGCTGCTACACCACCATCAGAAATAGCATTTTTATTACCATATTTAACACATACTAGAATTCCTTCATAAATTTCATAGGATCTTCTTGCTACTTTTAATGGTACTTGTGTT
This sequence comes from Clostridium sulfidigenes, assembly GCF_052067195.1. Classification (NCBI taxonomy): domain Bacteria; kingdom Bacillati; phylum Bacillota; class Clostridia; order Eubacteriales; family Clostridiaceae; genus Clostridium; species Clostridium sulfidigenes. The sequence continues at coordinate 4,499 of NZ_JBQHQR010000008.1, forward strand.
GCCGCCTTATACCCTAATTGTATTTTAGTACTTCTAGCAGCTTTTTCTTCATCAGTGTCCTTAGGCATTTTAAATGCAGCCATAAGTTCATTGAAAGCTTCTGTATCTTCATTCATAAGGTCTAAGAATTCATCCTTTTCTCTTCCTGATACTTCTAAATATTTATTTACTAATGCTTTCTCTTCCTCATTTAATGCTTCATAAGCTTTTTTGCCTACAGTTAAGTTAAAAACCATTGATGATAATGCACTAGATAATGATGCACAAAGAGCTGCTACACTTCCACCACCTGGAGCTGGTGAATTTGAACCTAATTCTCCAATAAACTCTCTCACAGTTTTTGTATCTAACATAAATATTCCTCCTGTAATTACTTATTTTTTTCTCTATCTACAACTATCTTACCATTTTTTATTACCTTGTCTATAGAATTTATTCCAAAGTGATAAACTAGATAATTTAAGTTTTTGCTATTAAATATAGCTATATCAGCCTTTTTACCTTTTTCTATAGAACCTACAGATTTTTCTCTATTAATAGCACAAGCTGCATTTATAGTCATAGCATTGATTATCTCATTAGGAAGCATTCTCATTCCGAAACATGCAAAGGTCATAACATTTTGCATGGATTCAGTAGGAGATGTTCCTGGGTTACAATCTGTAGCAAGTGCAACGGCCACGTTATTATCAATCATATCTCTTGCTCTTGCAAACTTACCAAGCATTAAATAGAAAGCTGTAGATGGTAATAATACCGCTACCACATCATTTTCACTTAAAGCCTTTATTCCTTCATCAGAAGCTGCTATTAAATGCTCTGCTGAAATACATTTTAACTCTCCTGCAAGCTCTGCTCCCTTAACAGATTCAACTTCATCACCATGAAGCTTGAGTTTCATTCCATATTCTCTACCCTTTTCAAGGATTTTTCTACATTCCTCAGTAGTGAATACTCCTTCTTCACAGAAGCAATCTATAAATTCTGCTAAATTTTCTTTTGCTATACCTGGTATCATTTCTTCCATTATAAGTTTTATAAAACCTTCTCTATCACCTTTATATTCCTTAGGAATAGCGTGGGCTCCCATAAAAGTAGATACCACATCTATTGGATGAGTCTTATCTAATCTTTTATTTACTTCTAATATTTTTTTCTCAGTCTCTAAGTCTAAACCATAGCCTGATTTACTCTCTACAGTAGTTGTACCGTGATTTAACATTATATTAAGTCTACTTTTAGCTTCTGCTACTAATTCATCTAGAGATGCTTTCCTAGTGTTTTCTACAGTACTTAATATTCCTCCACCCATATTTAGAATTTCAATATATCCTACCTTATTTAATTTTAGAGGTAATTCATTTTCACGACTTCCGCTATAAACTAAATGAGTATGGGGATCTACAAGTCCCGGTGTAACTGTTTTGCCTTTACCACTAATAATTATGGTATCTTCATCTATATAGGATTTATATTCCTCATCTTTTCCTACAGCAGATATTATATCGTCTTCTATAAATACAAAACCATTATCTATGATATTGGCATCATTCATTTCCTTGCCTTTTTTTCTATGGCTACCTTCACAGGTAACCAGGCAATCAATATTCTTAATTAATATAGACATGTCTTTCAACTCCTAAGCTATTTTATTCGCTTATTCTTCTTTCTAGTATTTGATCCATTGAGAAATTTTCTATTTGAAGATAGTACTCAGCACTATTGATTAAAGCAGCCATTGGTACAAGTCCTATAACTTCACTACCAACTACTGGTACTCCATAGCGTTTTGCTTCCATCTTAACCATTTCAAAAGCTCTGTATACTGCTGTTTTTTCATAGTTTACTAAGTTCATAGATACTTGTGCTATATTTCTATCTTCAAGCATTACTCCCATAGCCTTTGCAAATCTTAATCCACCACCTAAATGTCTAACTGTCTTAGCAATGGTATCTGCTATTTGTAAATTGTCTGTGCCTAAATTTACATTGAAGGCTACTAAAGGTTGTCTTGCAGCAATAGCAACGCATCCACCCTTAACATTAACTTCTTTTGGACCATAGTCTGGTGCCCATTTATCTTCTTTTATTTTTTCAAAGAAGCCTTCATATTGACCTTTTCTTACCGTTGCTAAATTTTCTCTATGTGAAGCTGAAGCAGCTTTTTCATATAAATATACTGGAATATTAAATCTTTCTGCAATTACTTTACCAACTCTATTAGCTATTTCTACGCACTCTTCCATGGTAATTCCATCGATAGGTACAAATGGAACTACATCTAGAGCACCCATTCTTGGATGAGCTCCTGTATGAGCACTCATATCTATATTTTCATAAACCTTTTCTGCCATATTTATTATCGCTTTCTCTAGAGCTTCTGGTTCTCCTACCACAGTAACAACAGATCTATTATGGTCTGCATCACTAGAATAGTCTAGTAACTTTACTCCCTCTACTCCTCTAAATACATTTACTATAGCTTCAATTTTTTCCTTGTCTCTACCTTCACTAAAGTTAGGTATACATTCTACTATTCTTGCCATAATTAACTCCTCCTATTTATTTGTAGTTGATACCAATACCTGTATTTATAGATATTGGTATCACTTTTTATTTTTAAATTATAATATACTAATTCTTTAAAGTCTTTAGGGTTGCATTAATAATTAACCTTAACTACTTCTTCAACTTTATTAGCTAGTTCTCCACTACGAAGAAGATCTGTAACCTTATCTATCTCTTTATACATAACTACATCATTTTCTATAAAGTTAACTACGTTTCTAACTGATTCATAGGCAACCTTAGTTCCTTTACCTAAAGTATAATCCTCTCTAAAATCGATAGCTTGACATGCTGCTAAAATTTCAGTAGCTACTACTCTCTCTGCATTTCTTATTATATCCCTTGCCTTTCTAGCTGCTATTGTACCCATGCTAACATGATCTTCTTGGTTTGCAGAAGAAGGTATTGAATCAACACTAGCAGGATGAGCAAGGATTTTATTTTCAGAAACTAAAGCTGCTGCTGCATATTGAGTTATCATAAATCCAGAATTTAAGCCACCATGTTTAACAAGAAAAGCTGGAAGATCATTTAATTGATAGTTAATTAATCTTTCAAGTCTTCTTTCAGATACATTGGCAATTTCACTCATAGCTATACCTAAGAAGTCAAAAGTTAATGCCATAGGTTGACCATGGAAGTTTCCTCCTGAAATAACGTCTCCTTCCTCTGTTACTATTGGGTTATCCGTTACTGAATTAATCTCTATTTCTACTTTATGTTTTGCATAATTTAATGCATCCTTAGAAGCTCCATGAATTTGTGGTATACATCTTAAAGTATATGCATCCTGTACTCTAATTTCCCCTTGAGATGTCACAAGAGAACTTCCATCTACTAAAGCTAATATGTTCTTTGCTGTTTCAATTTGCCCTTCATGAGGACGTATGTTATGAGTTCTTAAATCAAAAGCATCTCTTATTCCTCTTAGTGCTTCTACTGTTAATGCAGCAGCTATATCGCCACTCTTAATTAAGTTTATTCCATCCCATAAAGCCAAAGCTCCAACAGCAGTCATAACTTGAGTACCGTTAATTAATGCAAGACCTTCTTTAGCTATTAATTGAACTACTTCTATACCAGCTTTATTCATAGCTTCTCTACCACTTATTATTTTACCCTGATACTCAGCTTCTCCTTCTCCTAACATTGGTAATACCATATGAGATAATGGTGCTAAATCACCAGATGCTCCTAAAGACCCTTTCTCCGGTATTACTGGATGAACTCCCTTATTTAGCATAGCCACCAAGGTTTGTAGTGTTGATAATCTTATTCCTGAGTATCCTTTGGATAAAGCATTAGCTCTAAGCAAAATTATTGTTCTCACTATATCTGTATCAAGGCTGTTTCCAAAGCCACAAGCATGAGATATAATTAAATTTCTTTGAAGAGTTTTGCAATCTTCACCTGATATAGATACATCAGAAAATTTTCCAAAACCTGTAGTTATTCCATAGACTACTCTATCTTCTTCAACAATTTTATCTACAATTCCTCTAGATTTTTCTACTCTTTTTATAGCTTCTTCACTAAGCTCAACTTGATAATTATTTCTAGCCACATTTACTATATCTTCAAGTCTTAGGTCATTTCCATTGATTATTACTTTATTCATTAATATCTCCCCTTTACAATATACTTCCCTATATAATTACTATTCTTTATAAAATCAAAATAACCTTTTAATTACCTCGTCGGAATATTATGAATATTTTTAATGTATTATCATTTTAACTTACTAAAGAATTAGTTATTTAGCTAAATAAAGTGTTAAAACAGTATTATTCTTCTATATTGTATAAACAAAAAAATTTATACTATATTCATGTTTTATATATAATTTTATAATCTTAAAAGACTGTATCAGAATAGTTTTGCAAATTACACTGATACAGTCTTCCTAATTCCTAATGGTATCCTTAGCCAATTCAATCATGGCTAAGATAATAATAGTACTTCCAATTATTATTTTAAAAGATATGGATTCTCCTAAAATAATAACTCCTAAAACTAAAGATACTATAGGCTCTAAAGCACTAAAAATAGCTGAATTAGTCGGCCCTATTAACTTTACTCCTTTTAGGAATGCCATTAATGCAACAACGGTAGATATAAATGCAATCAACAATATAGATATAATTCCATAAAAATTGATTGGATTATTAAAACTATTAGTAACAATTCCTGTAGTACTTCCAACTATTGCTGAAATAATAGATATGTAGAATGTCATAACATAACTATCTATATTTTTAACTTTATCATTAGAAGCACCTAGGACGTATATAGCATAACATAATGCAGATAACAATACCAATACTACTCCAATAGTATTAATGCTTCCAACCTTAATATCTAACATTATAAATACACCTATAGTAGTTACCATCAAATATAAAAACTTTTTTAATTTAAATTTTTCTTTGTATATTATTATGGATAAAATCATAACCATTAAAGGATATGTATGTAATATCATTCCTGCTATACCTACATCTATATAATTATAGGCTATGAATAATAGTATAGATGTCATAGAATATCCTATCACTCCCATAAATAATATAAGTTTTATTTGTTCTTTACTTACCCTAAGTGAAAGTTTTTTAGTTTTTATATATATAAACAGTATTATTGATGCAAAAGTAAACCTTAGAGCTAAGGTATTTATTGGATTTGCACCACCTTTATATGCAAGCTTTGCTAAAATGGGCATTATTCCAAAGGCTATAGATGCTATTGCAATATAAAAAATTCCCTTAATTTTATTGCTACTCTTGTCCATGATTTTACCCCTCCCCTACTAAATCGACATGTATATTAAAATTTTAATATATATGAAAGGTACATCACAAATTAATTCTATATTTATTTATAGCTATCATTATTATAGCTGTGTTCGTGCTATTGTTCTTTATAACTACATCTGTATTCTTTTAGTATATAACCTTGTTTAAACCTAAAATAATTATTTCTATTCTATCTTTAAAAAGCTCCCTCTCTCTTAAATACTTTAAAAAAAGTAGTAAATAATATTTTTATATCGTACCAAATAGAAAAGTTACATATATAAGTTAAATCATAGTAAATAGTTTTTCCTAATTCTATTTCTCCTCTTCCACTAACTTGTGCAAGTCCTGTGATTCCAGGTAATACTAATAATCTTTGATAATAGTTTTCTGGATAATATTTTACAACTTCAGGTATTTCAGGTCTTGGTCCAACTAAGCTCATATGGCCAAATAAAACATTAAATAATTGTGGTATTTCATCAAGGCTTGTGTTCCTCAAAAAACTCCCTACTTTTGTGATTCTATTATCACTCTTACTCTGAAATACAAAGTTATCCATATTAGTTGGGTCTATTTGTAATTCTCTCTTACTTTCAGCTGATACCACCATAGTTCTGAATTTATATATGGTGAAATTTCTTCTATCTTTTCCTACTCTAATTTGCTTAAATAATACTGGCCCCTTACTATCTAGTTTTATTGCTATAGCAATAACTAAATATATTGGAAGTAATATCACTATACCTATAAAAGATAATATAATATCAAAAATTCTTTTTATTCCAAATTGAATTTTTTTATTCTCTATTTTTTCCTTTATATCTATTACTATATTGTTCTCCAAAATAATTCCTCCTTGTACGAACACAAAATTATTATATCATTTATTTCATAAAAAAAATATTTTTAAATTATTATGAATTTATTATTACATATCTATATTATGTGAATTTGCAATATAAATATATATATTTATGCCTATATTTCATACAAATTTAACTATTTTTCATCTCTTTTGTTAAATTATAAATTAAAAGATCTAATTCCATATAAAAACTAGATCCTTTAACTCTTATAATTATTTACGGTAATTACTTATAATATGTGTAACTGCATTAATTACATCTTGAACATCTTCATCTGTCATCTTTGGATACAATGGTAATGAAAGTATAGTATCAAAGTAACTTTCAGCTACTGGGAAATCCCCTTCCTTATAACCAAAATTCTCTCTATAATAGCTCATTAAATGTACTGGTATAAAATGAACACTGGTACCTATGTTAGCTTCTCCCATAAGTTCGATAAACTTATCTCTATCAATTGTAAGTTTATCGAGCTCTAGTCTTACTACATAAAGGTGCCAAGAATGAGTAGTATAATCTGCTTCTGGTGGAAGTTTAATTCCATCAAGCGTAGAAAATCCTTCTTCATATTTCTTTACAATTTCTTTCCTTCTATCTTGCATTGCAGATAATTTATTCATTTGTGTCTTCGCAAGAGCTGCTTGAATGTCAAACATATTATACTTATGACCCGGATATTCTATATCATATCTCCAAGCTCCACCTTTTCCATATCTATTCCATGCTGCTTTGCTCATACCATGAGTTGACATTACTCTTGCTTTTTCAGCTATGTCTTCACTGTTAGTTGTAAGCATTCCACCTTCGCCTGTACATATATTTTTAGTTGCATAGAAACTAAAGGATGCACAATCACCTTTTTTACCTATTAAATCACCCTTATAAAAAGTATCAATTGCATGAGCTGCATCTTCTGATACGAAAAGATCATATTTTTCTGCTATAGCTCTAATTTTATCCATATCACAAGCATGACCTGTATAATGTACTGGAACTATAGCAGTAGTTTTATCTGTTATCTTCTCTTCTATCTTATTTGCATCTATACAAAATGTTTCTGGATCTACATCTACAAATACAGGAGTTGCTCCTACATGAATTATTGTATTAGCTGTAGCTGCAAAAGTAATTGGAGTTGTTATAACCTCATCTCCAGGTTTAACTCCCCCAGCTATCAAGGCAATATGTAATGCAGCTGTAGCAGAATTCATAGCAACAGCATATTTAGCACCTGTATATTCTGCAAATCTCTTTTCAAATTCTATAGTTCTTGGTCCTTTAGCTACCCATCCTGATTTTAATGTTTCTACAACCTCATTTATATCCTCATCATCAATTAGCGGCACTGCATAAGGTAAAAAAGTTTCTCTTTTTTTATACATATAAATTCTCCTTATCTTGACATCTCTGTATTTTTACTTATTTTTTTATTCGATTTAAATAAATAAAAATGAATCAGTCCTTCTAAAAATCCAATTCCATAACTAATATGTAATATAGGAAATATTATGGATGTATATTTGAATAATTTTCTTTTTTGTTTTGTAATTTTAAAGGATTGAAATAAATCACTTATTATGTATATTCCTAATACACTCATCCATATATAGAATATTGGCTTAAATAATATACTTAATAAAATCCCTAAAACATTTCCTAATACAAACATCATAGGAATTAAGTGTCTTATAGATGCAGTTTTACCATGTTTTTGCATAACTCTAACTTTCCAAAATCCATATTGATAATATTGTTTCCATAATTTTTTTAAAGAGCCTCTGCTATAGTAAACTGATTTAATACAAGGTGATAATAATATTTTATATCCATTTTTTATCACTCTAAAATTCAATTCATCATCTTGATTTCTAACTAATTCCTCATCAAAATATCCTATTTCATTCAATACTTCTTTCCTGTAACCTCCAAAAGCTACAGTATCAACAAATACTTCATGTTGAGCATATCTAAAAAGTGCATTTCCAACTCCAAATGGCGAGCTCATAGCAAGAGATATTGCTTGCCCAACTTCATTCTCACTTACTGTTTCTATTGGGCCACCTACACAACCTATTTCCATATCTTTATACAACAACTTTACATTGTTCTCTACAAACTTTTCATCAGCATAAGCATGGGATCCAAAAATTATTATTATGTTAGAATTACTATATTCTATCCCACAATTCATACCTTTAGGTGCAGTCAATTCTTTATTATCTATTAATTTTACATTTTCATAATTACTTTCATATTTTTTTATTATTTCTCTACTTCCATCTATAGACATACCATCACATATCAATATTTCATATAAATTTTTTGGATAAGTTTGTTTTAAAAATGAATCAATACACTTTCCAATATACTTTTTTTCATTTCTGCAGGGTATTACTATAGAAACTGTTTTAGTAAATTCCATACTTTCACGTCCTAAATAATTAATTTATTATATAATTCTGTTTAATTTTCTCTTTATATCTGATGAGGTAAAACCTTTCTTTTTTTCTATGTAATTAATATATCTTTTAATATATTACTATTCTAATCTATACTTCAAATAAAATATTAGTCTATACTATCTAAGTTCTAAAGCACTAGTATATATATTATTTACATTATTAAAATTATCTAATACATTATAATTTTCAACAACAAATTTTCTTCCATACTCTCCCATTGTTCTTCTTAACTCTTTATCTAGTATTAATTTTTCAATAGCATTTTTTAATTGATTCACATTTTTTGTTTCAACAACTATACTACTATTGTTAGGACTCGTAGCTTCTGGCAATCCTCCCGTATTAGTTACGATAGTAGGCGTTCCACAAGCTTGAGCTTCTACTGCTGAAACTCCAAAACTTTCAAATAGAGAAGGTATTACTGCGATATCGAAATTATTAAAATTTTCTACAACCTTTTTTTGATCAATATAGCCTAAAAACTTTACTCTATCTTCTATATTTAATTCTTTACACAGTTTTTTCAAGCTTTCTTCTAATGGTCCTCTTCCAGCCAATTGAAGCTCTATATTATCATATTTATGGCATAGTTCGCCAAAAGCTCTAATCAAATACTCTATACCATATTTAATATCAAAAGTTTTTATTGTACCTATAATAACTTTTTCTTTTTCTTTATCTTTGTATCTACTATCTAATGGTTTAAATATATTAATATCAACTCCAAATGGAGTAATTTGTATATCTTTATATGTATATTTTTTAGTCTCTTCTGCCATAGCTTTACTAGTAGACAAAATTATATCTGCCCTTGATAAGTTTTTCTCTAAAAACTTTTGACATATTATATTTTTCTTTGGAAATTCATAAACATCACTTCCCCATACTGATATAATATAGGGATGAAATCCAGTTAATCCACCTAGAAAACCATAGCTAGTAGCATAATGAGCATGTAGAATATCTGGTTTAATGTTTTTAACTAATTTTCTAACCTTGGCAATAAACTTAAAATACTCAACTTTATATAATAAACTTTCTTTTTCTACTTTTTCTGAGTCAATATTAAGGCTATGAACTGTTACTCCAGGTATATCTCCATTATTTAAGGATATTACATGAATATCATATCCTAGATCTTTAAAAAAAGAACACCATTTCTTAGTATGTACACTATTTGCATCTGATAAATAACAAATTCTCATATTTATACCTCGTGTTAATTTATTTTAAAATTTCTTCATATACTTTCTTTAATTCATTACCTATAATATATAAAGAATAGTTCGCTTTAACATAATCTTTAATATCTTTACTAGAAAAGTTAGAATAATTTATTACCATTTTATTTAACCCATCATATAGACTATCAACACTTCTACTTTCAACCAACATACCGTTAGTTTCATTTATTATTTCGTTTGGTCCTCCACATTTTGTTGCTAATACTGGCCTCCCATAACTCATGCTTTCAATAATAACAGCACCAAAAGTTTCCTTTATACTGGATGAAACTAGAAAATGACTATCTTTTATATATGAACCAATTTCTGAATTAGGAATGCGTCCAACAAACTTGCAATTTTCTCCTATTCCTAGTTTTTTTGAAAGACTTACATAATCATTCTTATATGTACCATCACCTATAAATGTTACCTTAACTTTAATGGAAGTATTTTTTATGAATTTTTCAAGAGCTGGAATTAAGTACTTTATCCCTTTAACTTCATTTAATCCCATACTTCCTATAAATAATATATTTATGCAATCTTTTATTTCTTTATCATACACCTCTTCATTTGAAATATCTATAACATTTCCTATTACAATTCCACTGAAATTATAACCTAAACTTATAAGTTCTTTCTGCAAAAATTCACTAACTGTTATAACTTTTTTAGCATTAAAATATACCTTTTTAAGTATATTATTATAAAATCTGTCTGCAAATTCTTTTACATTAGATCTATGTTCTGTTAATACATATGGAACTTTTTTATTCAATAAGTATGACATATAAGAAACAATTCCAGCTGGATAAGCCACATGAGTATGAATTATATCTATATTATTTTCTTTAATAATTCTTCTTAAATTTCTAATTGCATTAATATAACTAAAAATTTTAGATAATTTATGATTACTATCATAATCTGTATTTGCTCTATATATTTTCACCTTATCTTCTACTTCAACATTTAATTTATTTGGTAAAACTTCACTATCATATGGAAAATATACTACTGGTTTGATTCCAACACTTTGAAGTGCTTTAACTTGCTGTTTTACAAAGATACCTGCAACATAATCCTTTTTATTAGGATACCATGCTGGTAATATTAATACATTCATATAAAACTCCTTTTATACCCTATTTTATAGAATAATTAACTTACTTAATACTAATTTAAATATTATACATTTATATTATTAAGTATTATTTTTATAAATATAAAAACTTATTCCAAACTACATATAACTGTATTAGCTCTCATTTTCCAAGTATTTAACTCATGGGTCTTTTTTAAAGCTTTTAGTTTATTATTGTATTCTATATCATAATTTTTTTCTATATAACTTAACATTTCACCTATATCTTTTAAATTATATTCTGATACATATCCAATATTAGCATCTTCAATAAATCTACCACACACAGTATTATTGACACCTAAAATTGGTTTACCATAAGATATATATGAAAAAAGCTTCATTGGCATTGCAAATTCCCAGTAAGGTGATGGTTCTATGGCTAAAGATAATAAATCTGAACTTTCAGCAAATAAATCTAATTCCTTTCCATTCTTATGTATAACATGAATTCTATTACTTGTAAGATATTTTTCATAATAAGGTTTATTTTTTACCCATTCATTTGGTCTACAACATATATATAACTCAAAACTTTCATTTTTATATACTGCTTCAACTAAAGTTTCAATATTATACAGAGACTTGCTTAATCCCCCTACATAAAGCAATTTAAGTGGTAATGAACTTACATTTTGATTTCCCATAAATTCACTATCGCATCCAGAAGGAAGTTCTATAACTTTCTTACTTAAATTTATAGGTATATGTTTTTTCATTTCATGAGATGGTAAGTACAGTATATCTATATATTTCTTAAATTTAATTAAATCATAATAGTAAAAGCTATATGCTACTAATCTTTTAGGTAAAGAAACGCTGTTTTTATATTGATCAAATCGCCAATGAATATCTCTATAGAACAACCCAACTTTAATATCCTTCTTCTTACAATAACTAAGAAATTTGAAATCAAATATAGGATGTATAGGTAAATGATGTTTTTCTGTTAACAGAGTTGGTTCTGTTGAATTTTCCATGTAAAGAAAATCATAATTCTTACCTTTGCTTATATTTTTTTTAATTAGTTTTATAGATTTTTTTCTTTCTTTTGCATATCCTTGTATAACTTCAACATTATACCCAGCTTCCTTGAGCCCTTTAATAAACTTAACAGGTCTTATATTGGAAGCACTTGGGTGATTGGGATCAATTTTAAAAGGATAATATACGATACAATTTTTCATTTACACCTTACCTCTTTAATAACATATAGCTAATTATTAATAAACCTATTTATATATTTTGAATATAGTTACACCTTTCATTAAGTTCATTTTAAATCTGATGATCCTAAACTAAAAGCTCCACCCAAACCAATCCAAAATATAGGGAAGTTTCCTACTGTACTTGGAGCAAAACTTAATAAAATTAAAGTAAATAGCCATACACCACCTATAAACAAGTTTTTCCTTTCAACATTTTCTTTTTGCACATTCAAACTTAAATATTTTTTTAAGATCCTTATACCTTGTGAAATAAAAACTACAGTAAATATAATTAACATTACAACCCCATAGTCCCCCAATATCTCCAATATAAGGCTGTGGAGACTATATATTCCGTATGTGTTATCTCTATGCTTTATATACTCTGAAGTTATTCCAGGTCCAAATCCTAAATATTTTTTTTCTTTAACTACGCCTTCTAAAACATCTGTAATTAAAGTTAATCTTACATTAACAGAACCAGCTTGACCTATGTGTGCCCCTGTCTCATTTCCTAATAAAGTATCCGACGTTATTTCTTTTAGTTGGCTCATTTTACCATAAAATGGTCCCATAGCAGGTATCATTGATAACCCATTATAAACTAGCAAACTTATTACAGTTAGTATAATCGCTCTTTTCATATATATTTTTTCTCTAGATATAATAAAAAATATTATCATAAATGCAAATGTAAATAAAAGACTTATCCATGCTGTTCTAGACATAGCAAATATTATATTAACCATTCCAAGCACATAAAAACATATATTTTTATAATTTATATTTTTATATATAATATCACCTATAATTATTACCATCATCATTACTAAAAATACAGAATAATTATTAGGATTATAGAAGAATGTAACTGGTACATGTGCCACATGAGGATATTTTTCAGGAGTAATTCCACTTTCATAGAAATGATTTCTCATGCCATAATTTACACCTAAAATTTCTAGTAAACCTAAAAGTGCTACACCTAGAAATAAATATTTTAAAAATTTTATCATAGCTTTAAAGTTATCATATTTTTTAAGTTCTATGAAAGCTATTATAAAAGTTGCAAAAGAAATTATATGATTTTTAACTTTTCCAATTGATATACTTAAATAATCTGAGGTTAAAGTTGAAAATATTATATATAATCCCACTATGACTATCACTATAAGTTGTGTCATCGATAAAATTGTAACTTTTTTATTTTTAATAACATCTTGAAAAATATTCCACAAAAGGGATAATATAAATATAAATATAACTATATAATATACGTATATAGTTGAATTCCCTAAATTCATAGATGCATTAGAATTTATTATAGCAAATATTAGTAGTGAACTAATTTGTATTTTTTCAAAATCAAATCTATAACACTTATAAGCTAAAATAATATAAGTAAAAGCAAATGCATATGCTACTGCATATCTAGGCTCTTGTATAAAACATACCAATGTAGAAATAACTAATAATAATAAGTATCCAAAAGTTAAAATCTTTTGTACCTTTTTTACCGATTCCATAATACCTCCAAGTATTTTATAACTAATTATTTTTATTTTTCATTTCTTTCATATCCATAGTAGAAAAATCTCCTAATGGAAACTTAACAGGCATTCCTGTTGCTGTAGACTTGTAAGCAGCTAATATTATTTCTAGAGGTTTTTTAGCCTCTTCTCCACTCACTAGTGGCTGTCTATCTTCTATGATAGAGTCTACTACATCTTTAAATAATAAAGTATGTCCAAATCCATAAACACTATCTGGATCTGCTTCTTGTGCTGCCAAAACTTCCTCTTCACTTTCCTCTGAACCTTCAATTCTCCAAGTTTCAATTTTATTTACTGCAAGACCACCTATGCAAACAGCTGCCTTTTCCCCAAAAATACTTAATGTTTCCTCTAAATTCGTAGGATACACACAAGCACTTCCTTCTATTATTCCTATAGAACCATTTTTAAACCTTATTAGTATAGCTCCAAAATCTTCAGCATCAATATCTCTTAAGAAAGTATCACATTGAGCATATACTGTATCAACATCTGAACACATCATCCATTGTAGTAAATCTATATTATGAATACATTGATTCATTAATGTTCCACCATCAAGTTCATAAGTCCCTCTCCAAGGAGCTTGCTCATAATATCCCATGTTTCTATTCCAAAGTATTCTAGCTGTACCATTAACCATCTTACCAAAATTATTAGCTTCAACTTCACTTCTTAGTTTTTGAATAGCAGTATTAAATCTATTTTGATGTGATACACATAATTTAACATTATTTTCTTTAGCACAAGCTATCATTTCATCAGCATCTTTAATTGATAACGCCATTGGTTTTTCAACTATAACATGAATATGTTTTTTCATACAATTTATAGCGATTTCTGGATGATATCCACTTTCAGTTGCTATATACACTATATCTATATCTTCTTTTTCCAACATTTCTTTATAATCTTTATATGTATTTACTATTTCATACTTACCTAATTTTTCAATATATTCGTCTTTTTTCGCAATTGCCTTTTCTTCAACAGGGTCACAAGTTGCTACTAGTTTTAATGTTTCTTTATTATTTACTATTGCCTCTATCCCCTTATAGGATATCCTCCCACATCCAATAACAGCTACATTAAAATTATTCATTACTAATTCCTCCTAAAACTTTATATATATTTATAAGCTTTTCTTCTTCTTGTTTCCAATTAAATTCCTCTGAAATAGCCTTTATCCCGTTATCACCCATACACTTAATTAAATCTTCATCCATGAGTAATTTTGCTATATTTTCAGCGATATCAACCTCATCTAGAGGATTTATTACAATACCTGAATTATATGCTGTTATATATCTCTTTATAGGTGGCATATAACTTCCTATTACAGGAATACCACAACTCATGTATTCAAATTGCTTTGTAGGAATATTTTTAAAATATTTAGGTTCAGGTAATAGTGGAACAAGTCCTATTTTAGATTTATACATATATTCTCTCACTATATCATGATCTACTCTACCAGTAAAAATAATATTACTTTCTAAGTCATTTTCACTGATATATTTCATTAATATATCCTTACATTTAGCATACCCAAAAGGTCCTACAAATACCATCTTTATATTTTCATACTTAGGATTGCTTTTTAAAATTTTAATTGACTTTAATATTTGTAGAGCACCTCGCTCTATTGTTATTCCACCTTGATATATAATATCATATTCTTTTTTTATTAAATCATTTTTTATAGCATTAAATTGAGTGTAATTATGTATTACTTCAACACTGTTACTAATGCTATTAAACCTATCTTTAACAGCTTCATCAGCTGTAATTATAAAATCAAATTTTTTTGATATAAAAAGTTCACTTTTATCTACCATAAGTGTGGTTAATGCTCGTATAGGTTTGGGTACCTTCTTTGACATCCTAACCATATCTGGATAATGTTCATGAACATCATAAATTATTTTTGAATTTGGTAATTTTCTTTTTATCTTTAATGCTTTATATATAATTTCAAAATCATGAAAATGATATATATCGGCTCTTTCTTCTATAGCCTTTTCAATTATTAAATCTAAAATAAAAAATCTTCCTTTTAAATCTTTTGGTTTAGGTATACCTTTTATTTTTATTCCTGAAACTATCTCAAATTCCTTATCATAAGGACCTATTATAGTAATATCATCACATATCTTTTTAAGAGAATTTGCTTGCTTATAGAATATTCTTGAATCAAAAGGACTATGCCCCGTGGTTAGTATACATATTTTCATGCTATATATTCCACCTCTTCTCTTTTACTTACACGCCTCTAAATATTTTTCTTTTAGACTTATAGCACTTCTCTTCCAAGTAAATTTAGTCATAACCTTTTTCTTAGCTAATAATGCCATATGCTCTCTTTTGTCCTCATTATTTATTATATATTCCATCTTTACTACTAAATCTTCTACATCTCTTGGATTCACTAATAATCCATCTATGTTATCTTCAATTACATCCTCTATGCCTTGCCCTTTACAACCAATGACAACTTTCTCTTGAGCCATTGCTTCAATATATACTACACCAAATCCCTCTTTGTAACTTGGAAGAACAAAAAAGTAACATTGATTCATATATTGCATTAATTCTTTATGAGGTATTTTACCTTTAAAAATCACCTTATCCTCAACGCCTCTATTCCTAACAAGCTCTTTTAAATTCTCTATTTCTTGTCCTTGTCCAACAATGACTAAAACTAACTCTTCATATTTTCCATGAATTTTAGCAAAAGCCTCTATAATATAATTAATTCCTTTAGTCTGAATAAGATTTCCTGCTGTCAAAATATATTTTTTATTCTTAAATTCTTCTTGTATTTGCTTATTTTTATCAACTAAAATATCTTTTTCATTTACTCCATTAGGAATTACCACATAGTTTTTTCCCGACTCAGAATATTTAAGTGCATCATTCTTTAGCTTATTGCTTACAAAAATACACTTATATGAAGCTTCTAAAACTTTCATTACATTATCTCTACATGCCTTGCTAAAGTTAACCGTATAGTTCATATCTTGACCATGAATAGTTACAAACAAAGGTTTATTATAAGACTTATTTAACAACATAGCTCCATACCCATCTGGCAGAGCTACATGGGCATGAATTATATCAAACTTAAAATTCTCATATATCTTTTCTACTGTCTTTTTTATTCCTTTATAAATTCTATTTCCATCTGATTTAAAATCTATATTTCTAGGTAAAAATATAGCTCTTGGATAATATACTTCTATTCCATCCCAAACAGCTTTCTTTGGGATATTATAATATCCCTTATATTTATCTGAAACTAATGATAATAAAAATGGGGTATATGGCACCGGTGATACAACCTTCACATTTATATCTGGAAATTCTTCTAGCATTGCTTCAACTTGCTTATGTATAAATATACCATTATTTTCATTAAAACTATTAGGATACATATGTGATATTATCAATACATTCATAAGTAATTCTCCTCATAATTTTTAGATACAGTACTTTTTTGTACTGTATCTAAATCTAATACCTAAATATATTAAAGTTTATTTATTTTATCTCTATTTTTTTTAACATTCTTTGTTGCATTTCTTGTATCATAAAGGAGCTTAGCCTTTTCAACCATCAATTCATAGTCGTAACAACTGTGATCTGTAGTGATGATTACTATATCAGCATTATCAATTTCTTTTTCCCAATCTACTGATATATATTCAATACCTTTATGTTTAAAAGACGGAATATATGGATCATTAATCATTATGTTCGCACCATTTTTATCTAATATCTCAAGGACTTTCAATGTTGGTGACTCTCTCATATCATCTATATCTTTTTTATATGCCGCACCCATAACAAGTACTTTTGCACCATTTAATGCCTTTTTATGTCCGTTTAAAAGCTTCATTACATTCTCAACTACAAATTCTGGCATAGAATCATTAATTATACCTGAAGTCTCTATAAGTTTTGTATGATAATCATACTCTTTAGCCTTCCACTCTAAGTAGAATGGATCTAATGGTATACAGTGTCCACCAAGACCTGGACCTGGATAGAATGGCATAAATCCATAAGGCTTAGTTTTTGCAGCTTCAATAACTTCCCAAACATCAATTCCCATCCTCTTACACAATATTGCCATTTCATTAGCTAAGGCTATATTTATATTTCTAAAGGTATTTTCAAGAATTTTTTCCATCTCAGCTACTGCTGGTGAAGATACCTCCATAATTTCTCCATCTAATACACATCTGTATAAAGTTCCTGCAACCTCAGTACACTCTGGTGTACATCCACCTACAACCTTAGGTGTATTTTTAGTGTTATATTCCTTATTACCGGGATCTACTCTTTCTGGTGAAAATGCTAAAAAGAAATCCTCTCCGCATTTTAATCCACTTTCTTCAAGAATTGGTTTTATAACTTCATCCGTTGTTCCAGGATAGGTTGTGCTCTCAAGAACTATAAGCATTCCTCGCTTTAAGTATTTTGCTACATCTTTTGTTGAGTTAATTACATAGGATAAGTCCGGCTGTTTATAAAGATCAAGAGGTGTTGGTACAGCTATACATACTGTATCTACTTCTTCTATGAAACTAAAATTCGTAGTTGCTTTTAGCTTACCTGCTTTAACAAGGTCTGATAAGTCATTATCTACTATATCACCTATATAATTTTCTCCATTGTTAACCATAGCAACTTTTTTATCTTGAACATCAAATCCTATAACTTCATATCCCGCCTTAGCTTTTTCTACTGCTAGAGGAAGTCCTACATATCCAAGACCTACTACACCTAGTTTAGCTGTTTTATTCTTTAATTTTAATAATAAATCTTCCTTTAATTGACTCATAATTGTTCCTCCCATTAGTAATTTACTACATTACACAATTCGTTACATATCTTAGTCTTTCTTTCTTTTATATGTAGGAACTTTCTCTTCAAGCAATTTTATTATTTCCTCTTTAGTCATATTATCTACATTTCTAAACTGTTTTATAGCTTCTTCAATAAATTCTATAGTAGCATCTTTAGGTTTTTCTACAAAAATTTTATTGTGCTCTGTAGATGTAAGTGCTACTTCATCCATTAAAAGCTCTTCATACAACTTTTCACCTGGTCTTAATCCCACATATTCTATTTTAATATCTACATCTGGCTTGTATCCAGATAGTGTTATTAAATCTCTTGCTAAATCAACCATTTTAACCGGTTTACCCATATCTAATACAAATATCTCTCCACCATCTGCAAGACCACCAGCTTGAATAACTAATTGAGCTGCCTCAGGAATAGTCATAAAGAACCTTGTTATTTCTGGATGGGTTACTGTCACTGGTCCACCCTTTTCAATTTGCTTTTTAAATAGTGGTATTACTGAACCATTACTTCCAAGAACATTTCCAAATCTAACTGCCACATAATCTGTTTTACTAACTTCATTAAAAGCTTGAATTATAAGTTCACAAAATCTTTTAGTGGCTCCCATTACATTAGTTGGATTTACTGCCTTATCTGTACTAATTAAAACAAACTTTTTAACATTATATTTATCACAGCATTTAGCTACATTATATGTACCTAAAATATTATTTTTAATAGCATCCCCCGCATTTCCCTCCATTAGAGGTACATGTTTATGGGCTGCTGCATGGAATACCACATCTGGTTTGTGATCGTGAAATATTTGATCTATTCTTATCCTATCTCTTACAGATGCAATAATTACTTGTTTATTTATTTCTGGATAGTTTCTGTTAAATTCCATTTCTAAATCATAGGCATTATTCTCATATATATCCAGAATTATTATTTTCTTAGGTGAGAATTTTGCTATTTGTCGAATAATTTCAGACCCAATACTCCCACCACCACCAGTAACTAGTATTGTTTTATTTTTTATATATCTATCTATGTGCTCTGATTTTAGTTTTATTGATTCTCTTCCTAATAAATCATCAATGTTCACATCTCTCATATGATTTACATTTATGTTATCATCAATAATTTTATAAATACCTGGCATGGTTTTAATATTTTTTGTTACCTGCTTACATATGTCTAAAATTTCTTTCTTAGTATTCTTATCTACCGATGGCATTGCAAGCATTATTTCATCAACTTTATTTTGCTTGCAAAAGGATATAATCTTATTTCTATCTCCTATAACCTTTACTCCATGAATTCTCTTACCTATCTTATTAACATTGTCATCAATCAAACCTACAATTTTATAGTGCAAGGTACTATTATTTTTTATTTCTTTTATGAGTATAGCTCCAGCATCTCCCGCACCTATAATTAATAAGTTCTTTATTTTATTAAATTGCCCTTTATCTGTCCCATTATTCTCCATGATTCTATATAAAAATCTAACTCCACCTAAGCTTATGACGCTTAATAACCAAAATATAATATGAACTGTAATAGGGAATCTGAAAAATCTACTTTTTAACATGGTATGACTTATAAAATATCCATATATTATAAATGCTATATTAGAAGCTGTCATAGAATAGACTATAGATAATAACTCCTCAACAGATGCATATTTCCAAATATTACTATACAACTTGAATATAACGTTAAATATAATAGTTAATACTACAACTGGAATTATTGATAGTAAAAAAAACTCTATATAATCAGGTTGAATCCTAAAGTCAAATTTTAGAAGCAAAGCCAAATACAAACTTATTACGACAAGAATTACATCTAAAACTATAATTTTATTTTCTTTTTTCATAATTTCACTTCCTAAATCAATTATGGTAATCAAATAGGTCAATGTGTTTTAACAGCAGATTTCAAAAGTTTATCACAGTTATTATACTGTTTTTTACATATAAACACAATTCCATTCAAAGTTATTCATAAAATGTTATTTAATTATTTATATTATTATATTGATACGTTCTTATTCATTTGATTATCCTAATGTCTCTTCAAGTTCCTTTACAATTTCATCCTCTGGATCTAATTTTTTAGCTATATCTAAATGTATTTTTGCTTGATTAAAATCCTTAATATTTATATAACACATTATTAAATTAGTGCATACCTCTATAGATTTGGTAACTTCAAATACTTTCCTTAAATACTTAATTGCACTTTCAAAATCATTCAAGCAAGCATAGTTTATTCCCAGTTCATTAAACACCTGAACATAGTTACTATCTATAGATAATGCTTCATTTAAATAGTATATAGCTTTTTCATAGTTTTGTAAAATTCTATAAGAAACTGCAATATAATAAAATATCTCAGCACTATCCCCTAATACATCTATTAGTGGTAATAATACTTCTAACGCCTTCTTTGGCTCTTCATATACAAGTTCTTTACCCTTATCAAAAGAATTGATTATATCTAGATTCTCTTTTAATACCTCAACCTCTTCACTGACATTTCCCCCCAATGATATATATTGTTTAATATTAAAATAAGCTTTTTCAAAATCTTTATCTTCATAACTTACTAAGGCCGAATAATAATAGGGTTGTGGATAATCCTTAATCCCTTTTCCAATTTCAATAAGTTTAATAATCTCTTCTTTAAATACAAGATTATTTTTTCTCATTCCATCAATTAAAATAAAAGCTTTATTTAAATTATCTGTCGTAATTTCAACTTCCAATAATCCTTTTAATAATATATATCCATCTTCATACTTTTCATTTTTAATATTCTCAAATATTTTTCCTTTTATATAATTAACGCTATTAGGAATGGATTTTATTATTTCCTTATATACATGATTAAATTTAAAGTTTTTATCTGCTCCTAGTGCATAAAAAATTCCCTCTATAAAAAAATTAACAGGAATATTAGATAAATCATCTCCTTCTTTAGTTTTGGAAACTATTTTATCTGAATTTACTGGTAGATATATATTATCTTTAAATACATATTCATTTATTTTGCTACCTTTTTTTATTTCAAGAAATAGCATTTTCTCAAGTTTTTCTAAAAAATAATTTTCATTACTCATAATGCACCTTCTTACTATTCTATATTTTTTAATTTATTCCACTAAACTATATTACCATTTATTTTATTTTTAATCATCTGTTTTTTGTATAAAGTAATATTTTCGTAATTTTTTCATGTTTTATATAACACAATTTAATAAGCACATAAAATTTATATGCTTTATTATACATTTATAATCTTATAACTCATATAATAAGTAAAACATTATAAATATTTAATTATAAACTAAAATCTTATTGCATTGATACTAATATTATTCTATAATAAATTTGTTTTATAACTTTATAAATATTATATTTGGAGTAAAATTATTATAGGGAGGTCATTAAATTATATTATTGATATCTCTATACTTTATAAATTAGAAAGAGGGTATGGAATTGTATAAGTTAAACCAAAATGAAACCCCATTATTTGATGCCTTAATGGAATATGTGAATAGAGACACTCTTCCATTCCATGTTCCTGGGCATAAAAAAGGTGTTGGAGTAGACATAGATTTTAAAAACTTCATGGGCGAAAATCCGTTTAAGATTGACGTTACAGTTTTTAAACTAGTAGATAGTTATCATCATCCAACAGGTCCTATAAAAAAAGCTCAAGAATTAGCTGCTGATGCCTACGGTTCAGATGCATGCTTTTTCTCTGTTCATGGAACATCCGGCGCTATTCAAGCAATGATTCTTTCTGTAGTGGGTGCTGGGGACAAAATAATAATTCCTAGGAATGTTCATAAATCCATTACTGGAGGAATTATCTTAGCTGGTGCTATCCCTGTATATATGCAACCTGAGTTAGATAAAAAGATAGGAATTGCAAATGGAGTTACACCTGAAACAGTAAGAACTACATTGGAAGCTAATAAGGATGCTAAAGCTGTTCTTATAATCAATCCAACCTATTATGGTGTATCTACAGACATTCAGCAAATTGCTGATATCGTTCATGAATATGATATTCCTTTAATAGTTGATGAGGCTCATGGACCACATTTAAACTTTAATAAAAATTTACCTATGTCTGCCATGGAAGCTGGTGCTGATATTTGTGCTCAAAGTACTCATAAAATTATTGGTGCTTTAACTCAAGGATCTCTACTTCAAGTTAACTCTAAAAGAGTAAGTATTCCAAGGGTAAAACAGGTTTTAAACTTAATGCATACAACTTCGCCTTCTTATATTCTAATGGCTTCATTAGATACTGCTAGAAGACAAATTGCATTGGATGGAGAAGAATTACTAGATAAAACAATAGAACTTTCTAATTATGTTAGAGATGAAGTTAATAAAATTCCTGGTTTCTATTGCTTTGGTGAAGAAATCTTAGGAGTTCCTGGAGCATATGCATTTGATCCAACTAAAATTACAATAACTTGCAGAGATTTAGGTATAACTGGTTATGATTTGGATATGATTTTAGCAAACAAGTATCATATTCAAATGGAACTTTCAGATTTATATAATGTCCTTATTGTAGGTTCCTTTGGCGATACTGAAGAGGGCATGGAAAGACTTTTAAGAGCTTTGAGAGAAATCAGTGATGACTATTATGGCAAGGGTACTGCTAAAGCAGACTTCATAGACATCCCTTCCATTCCTGAGCAAATTCAAATTCCTAACGAAGCCTTCAACAGCGTTAAAACTTCTGTTAGAATTAAAAATAGCGTAGGCATGATTAGTGGTGAATTCCTAATGGCTTATCCACCAGGAATACCTGTACTATGCCCAGGAGAAAAAATCACACAAGAAATTGTAGATTATGTACAACAACTAAAAGATACTGGTCTTTATGTTCAAGGTACTGAAGATCCTGAAGTTGAGTATATAAATGTAGTTAAAGATGAGGATGCAGTATTTATTAACGTTGAATAATAAATGTGAATTTTATACTATATAAATTATAATAATTAAAGGTATGATATCTCTCAGATACATACCTTTAATTATTTTTATTAATCTTTAATTGTATTGCTTTGTTAATTTTTTTTCTTATTTCTTAACTCTAATAATTTAAATTCAGCATTGGTTTTTCCTGAATTTACTATACTTTTTAAATACTGATTATAAGACATGTTAATAATGCTTTCATAAGCTCTAATTAAACTTTCAAAATAACCCATCATATAGTTTACCTTCATTAATGGATCTGTATAAGATATATTAAATCTTATAGTATATTTTTTCCTTACTTTCTCTGCAGCCTTTTTTAAGCAATTATAACTTGAAGCTCCTTTAGCTATGAGTATCACCTTTTCATAATTACATGCCATCACTTCTTTATATGCTGGCATACATGCTTCAATAATATTTTCATCAAAGTATTTCTGTTTTGATGTTTCTTCCTGTACTACCTTGAGAAAATCTTGTAATTTCAAGTTAGTTTTAGCTCTAAGTTCTATTAGTTTTGATAATATATCTTTAACCTTTTCAACTTCCTTATGTTCAATATCATATTTTTTATTCATTTTCTCAATGATTTCAAAGCCTTTCATCATTAATTCCAAATCAGTTTTATTTTTTTCTACTTCTTCTTCATTTTGAAGAGCCTTAATTATACTACCATTATCATCATTTAAGAATGCTTCCATGAAAAAGAATATTCTTCCTAGTCTCATTATTGTTTTCTCATCTTCTACTACTTTATTATTTGCATCAATATATATATATCCCTTTTTCTTACCAATTAAGCTGGCAATACCTTTCTTTTCAAATATTACCTCTTTGTATGTATTTCCCAAAAATAGCGCTGGCTCAGATACCTTAATATCTTCAAATAACTTACTATATTTTTTTATAGCTTTTTTTTCTTCTGAATTTGGTGCTTTGTATATTCCCATTAATTATCCTCCCATAGTAATTTTACTTATATAATTATGAATAGTAACCACTAAACTTAATATATTCTTATTATCATTAGATCTACTTTTCAGACTTTTATTATAATATATTATATCAGAAAATAATGAAAATCATATAAATTTATTGCTTATATAAAAAATATTAGCTTTACCTCTATATAATAGAGTAAAGCTAATATTTTATAGAAACTTATTCTAAACCTTATAATGAACAAGCTTCAACCATGAAATTAACTCTTCTGATTTTCCTCTATACTTCCATTCCTGCAACTAAAGCTTTCTTATTTAACTCTACAGCCTTTGCTGGCACTAATGAAGCTACAACCTCTTCCCAATTTACTTCCTTTATATCTAGGGCTTTAAGTAACGCTCCTAGTAATACAACGTTTTGTGCTTTCATATTACCTAGATCTTTTGCAATTTCTGCAGCTTTAATTATAACTGTATTTTCTGCTGTAGATCTTAGTGCCTCATTTACACCCTCTGGATATTTTTCTAGTCCTATTAGTACTGGTACAGGATGAATTTCATAATCATTTACTATTAAATGTCCACCTTCTTTTAAATAAGGTAGTGCTCTTAGTGCTTCACTTTTTTCAAAAGCAACTATGGCATCAGCTTTTCCTTTTTCTATCAAAGGAGAATATACTTTTTCTCCAAATCTAACTTGAGTAGTAACACTTCCTCCTCTTTGAGCCATTCCATGAACCTCAGACATTTTAACATCATAGCCATTTCTTAATAAGCCTTCAGATAATATTTTTGAAGCTAGGATAGTTCCTTGTCCTCCTACACCTATAAATAATATATTTTTTACTTCCTTCATATTATTCACCAACCTTTTCTATAGCATCAAATGGACAAACTTGCTTACATATTTCACAACCATTACACATGCTTTCATCTATTTCCACTACACCATTTTGGAATTTCAATGCTGGACATCCTGTTTTTAAGCACATTTTACACTTCTTACATTTTTCTGCATCAACTTTACACTTTAAGTTAGCTCTTTTCTTCAATACGTCTTTTATTAAAGCACAAGGTTGTTTTGTAATAATTACAAAAGGTTCTGTGCTATCATGAGCTTCTTTTACAGCCTTTGAAGTTTCTTCTATTTTATATGGATCTACTACCTTTATATTTTCCTTTTTAATACCACATGCAAGGACTAAAGCTTCAATATCTACCATTGGAGCTTCTCTATTTTGAAGGGTTCTACCTGTTCCTGGATTTTCTTGGTGACCTGTCATTCCTGTGATTCTGTTATCAAGAATTACAGTTACTATCGGTGTATTGTTATAAACACTTTCAATTAATCCAGTTACTCCTGAATGGAAGAACGTTGAATCTCCAATAAATGCAAATACCTTTTTATCTTCTCTATTAGCTACTATACTAGCTCTTTCCATTCCTACACCAGCTGATATAGAAGCACCCATGCAAATTACAGTGTCAGTTACACTAAGTGGTGCATTCATACCAAGGGTATAGCATCCAATATCTCCAGAAGCTATTACATCCTTATATTTTGATACTGCATAGAATATTCCTCTGTGAGGACATCCTGGACATAGTACTGGTGGTCTAGAAGGTGGATTAGTATCTGCTGTATAAGTTATTTTATTTTCTTCTCCTAAAATACCTCTTCTAATAATGTCTGGATTTAGTTCTTCACATATAGGAATAACTTCCTTACCTATGCAGCTAATTCCTAAAGCTTTAACTGAATTTTCTAAGTATGGATCATTCTCTTCTACTACATATAATTTTTCTACCTTAGATGCAAACTCTTTAATCATTTCATCTGGTAATGGGTAAGAGAAACCTATCTTTAAGTATGATGCATTATCTCCAAAAACTTCTCTACAATATTCATAAGAAATACCACTAGTAATTATCCCTATCTTTGTATTGCCCATTTCCATTCTATTAAGCTTTGTAGTATTAGAATATTGTCTTAGCTTCTCTAATCTCTCTTCTACTTCATAGTGTTTAATTTTTGAATGACCTGGAGTCATTATATATTTTTTAATATTTTTTTCATATGGCTTCACTTCTACAGCTTGTTTATCTCCAACCCCTACTACTGTTTTAGAGTGTGAAATTCTAGTTGTAACTCTAAATAAAACTAATGTATCAAATTTTTCACTTATTTCATATGCTTCCTTCATATAGTCAATGCATTCTTGTGAGTTTGATGGCTCAACCATTGCAACCTTAGCATGAGGAGCATAAAATCTGTTATCTTGCTCATTTTGAGAAGAGTGCATTCCTGGATCATCAGCAGTTACAACTACAAAACCTCCGTTAACTCCTTCATATGCCATAGTAAATAATGGGTCAGCAGCCACATTAAGTCCTACATGCTTCATTGTAGTAAGCACTCTTGCTCCTCCAATAGATGCACCTGATGCTACTTCAAAACCAACCTTTTCATTTGGTGCCCATTCTGCATATACACCTTCATATAATGCAAAGTTCTCTAATATTTCTGTACTAGGTGTTCCTGGATAAGCTGATGCTACATGACATCCAGCTTCATAGGCACCTCTAGCGATGGCTTCATTACCAGTCATTATAACCTTTTTCATATTCACATTCCCCCATTACAATTTATCTTTTAATAATTAATTAACTATCCTACTTCAATTATTCCCCAATAATTGTTTACCCTAAAATACTACCTAATGCTATTGAATAAAGCTTGGATTTTGCACTATCGGCTCTAGAAACCAATACTACAGGGCATTTTGCACCTACAATTACTCCAGCACTTTCAGCACCAGCAAAATAAGTCATAGACTTTCCTAGGAAGTTTCCAGCTTCAATGTTAGGTACAAGAAGTATATCCACTTCTCCTGCTACATCACTTACAATTCCTTTGTGGTGAGCCGCTTCCTTAGATATAGCGTTATCAAGTCCCAGTGGACCATCTATTATGCAACCTCTAATTTGTCCTCTCTTATTCATTGCTGAAAGAGCTGCTGCATCTAAAGTTGCCTGCATTGATGGATTAATCACTTCTACAGCACAAATTGGTGCTACCTTTGGCATATCTATCTCTAGTGCTTTTGCCACTGTTACTGCATTCTTTAATATTCCTATTTTGTCTTTTAATTCTGGATATGGCACCATTCCTCCATCGGTAAGAAGTAATAGCTTATCATAAGACTTTACATCATATACCATTACATGAGATAGCAGATTATTTGTTCTTAGATTTGCTTCCTTATTAAGTACGGCTTTTAATAAATCTGAAGTTCCAAGTAATCCTTTCATTACATAATTAGCCTCGCCCTTTGTAACCAATTCCACAGCCTTTGCTGCAGCCTTAGTTATGTCGCACTCATTAATTATTCTTACTCTAGATAAGTCTATATTAGAATCTTTTGCTATAGTTTTAATTTCATCTTCATTTCCAACTAATATAGCATTTATGATACCCATGTCCACTGCCTTTATCACTGCCTCTAGAACAACATTGTCTTGTGCTACTGCTACTGCCATAGTTTTCTTTTCTTTTTTCTTTGCTAATTCTAACAATTCTTCTAAACTTTTAACCATATTTTCACTCCTTATGTATAGGTTTACTAAAAAAATTGAAATAAGTAGTAGATATCCAACACTTTTTTTATAATATTTTATATTTTCTTACTTTTAAGTATAATGTGTAATCCTTTCTGAGTCAATTTTAACTGCTAAAGTGTAATAGTGTATTTTTTATTTAAAATTAACAAAAATAGATATCTTAAATTATACAATTTAAGATATCTATTAAAAATTTTTATTACTTTAAAAAACTTTACTTATTCGATTATTTTCTTTGGAATATAATTCTCTTATCTATACTATCTACATCTTTACATCCCGTAAGTACCATAGCAGATTTTAACTCTCCCTTTAATCCATTAACATAAGTTTTTACACCATCTCTTTTACCACCAAAGGATGCAGTTACAAAAGGCCTTCCTATTAATACAGCATCTGCACCAAGGGCTAAGAATTTAAGTACATCTACTCCTGTTCTTACTCCTCCATCAGCTAAAATCTTAACTTTACCCTTTACTGCTTTTGCTATATCTTCTAGAACATCTGCTACACCTGGAGTTTCATCTAAAACTCTACCTCCATGGTTAGAAACTACTATAGCATCTACACCTGCTTCTACTGCAAGTAATGCTTCATCTACTGTCATAATTCCCTTTAGTATAAATGGAAGTTTAGTACTATTAACTAATTCCTTTATCTCCTTTACTCCTTTAGGCATTACTGGCTTCCCATGAAGAGCTAAAGTTATAAGTCCACAGGCATCTATATCCACGCCTAGGGCAAATGCTCCTGACTCCTCAGCTAATTTTATCTTTTCAATTATATTTTTATTTTCCCATGGTTTTATAAATACAATACCTTCACCATTAAACTCCTTTAACACTTTTAAATTAGTTGTTAAAAATGTATCTACTGCTGTATCTCCTACCATTGGGTATATACCTGCATCTAAAGTACCTCCAATAACCCAAGAAATATACTCTTCTTCAGAATACTTTCCACCCATGTTAAGAGTAGTTCCTGAAACTGGAGCTGCAAAAACTGGTATATCTAACTTCTTACCAAAAATCTCAATAGCTGTATCTGGATCCTTAGCATCGTGAATTACGCGCATATTAAGCTTATATCTTTCAAGAGCTTTAATGTTTTCTGTAAATGCATTTCCAGTACCTTTTCCACCCATACCTGGGACTTCTCCTGCACAAACAATTCCATTACATACATTACATACTTTACAACTATTATTTAAATTAACTCTAGCTTCTTTTCTAACATCACTATAATTCATAAAATCCCCACCTAACTATAAACTTAAATATTATTTTCCTCAAAGAATTTATCTAATTCATCTTCAGTATAAATCTTTATATTATTTCTAATTAAAAGCTCTGCAGTTACTCCATTACCCGTTTTTTTACCACCTGAAAAAGTACCATCATATATAATTCCTTTTCCACAAGATGGACTCCTTGCCTTTAAAATAGCTGCATCAATTTTTAACTCTCTAGCTATATTTAATGTTTCCTCTGCACCTTTAATAAATTCAGCAGTTACATCATCACTTACATCTCTTCCCAAAACCCTACATTTTCCATCTAAAACCATAGCACCATCACCATTTACAACCTCATGAGCCTCTCTAGGAGTCGCCTGTCCTCCAAGTTGCTCTGGACATACTGGTATAGCCTTTCCTTGTCTTAAAAGTTCAAGAACTTTTTCATTTAAATTATTGTTACCGTCATATTTGCAGTTAATACCACAAAGACATCCACTTACTAAAATCATTTCGTCAACCCCTATACTCTAGTATTACTTTAACTCAACCACAGTAACTCCTGTTCCACCTTCTCCATAATTACCAAGTCTATAGCTTTTAACATGGGGATGATGTTTTAATAAATCAGTGATAGAACTCTTAAGTACTCCTGTTCCTTTACCATGAATTACTGTAACTTCGCCGAGACCACCAAGATAAGCTTCATCTAAATACTTATCTGTGGTATAAATAGCCTCTTGAGAATCCATACCCCTTAAGTCTACTGAAGATGATACTGCTTTTAGATTAAGCTTAGCTTCTCTTCTTTGAACCTTAGCTTTTTTCTTATCTTCACTAGATATTTTTCCCTTCCTTAAATCCTTAAGCTTTACAGAGATTTTCATTATTCCAGCTTGAACTTGAACTTCTCCCTTATTATCCACCTCGGATACTACTATAACATTTTGATTTAAAGATGGAAGATATACCTCCTGTCCTTGAGTTACAGAAGTTAATCCTTCTCCCTTAGGCTCGTCTTTTTTACTTAATTTTTCTTCCATGTTATCAAGAGAATCCTTTATCTTCTTTCTTTCATTCTCTATTTTAGTTCTTGCTTCTGAAGAATAACCTAACTTTTCAAGTTCTCTTATGTTTTTAACAATGGAATCAGCTTCTTCCTTAGAAGCTTTTATAAGCTCTTTAGCCTCTCGTTGTGCTTCATAGATAGCTTTTTCTCTAACATTTTCGAACTTATATAACTTTTCTTCATATTTATTTTTTAATTTTTCTGCTTCTGCTTTTAAACCTTCTGCCTTCCTAGCATCATTTTCTGCTTTAATGCTCTTTTGCTGAAGATTTTGTATTAACTCTTCAAACTTTAAGCTCTCTGTGGAAATATTTTCTTTAGCACTATTTATAATATACTCTGGAAGACCAAGCCTTCTTGATATTTCAAAGGCATTAGATTTACCTGGCACACCTATAAGCAAATTATAAGTTGGTCTTAAAGTTTCAACATCGAATTCTACAGAGCCATTTTCTACTCCAACAGTTTTTAAAGCATAACCCTTAAGTTCACTATAATGGGTAGTTGCTACTATTTTTGTATTTCTATCCCTTAAGTTATCCAAAATACTCATAGCAAGAGCTGCACCCTCCGTTGGATCTGTCCCTGAACCAAGCTCATCAAAAAGTGCTAAAGTATTTTCATCTGCTTCATTAATAATATTTACTATATTAGTCATATGAGATGAGAAAGTAGATAAACTTTGCTCTATACTTTGTTCATCACCAATATCAGCAAATATATTTGAGAATACACTAACAGCTGAACCTACTCTTGCAGGAATCATCATTCCACTCATTGCCATAAGCTCTATTAAACCTACAGTTTTTAGTGTTACAGTTTTACCTCCTGTATTAGGACCTGTAATAACTAAAGAAGTAAACTCTCTACCAAGATAAATAGTGCTTGGTACTACTACCTTTTGGTCTATTAAAGGATGCCTAGCCTCTATTAAATCTATAATTCCTTTATCATTTACCTCTGGACATATACAATTTAATTCATTGGCATATTTAGCTTTTGCAAATATAAAATCTAATTCCCATATAATACTTCCATTATTCTCTATAACATCAATATTGCCTGCAATTTTTAAGGTAAGTTCCTTAAGAATTCTATTTATTTCTGCCTTTTCTTTATTTCTAAGTTCTCTTATTTCATTATTAAGATCTACTAGTCCCATAGGCTCTATAAATAATGTAGCACCTGTACCACTCTGGTCATGGATCAAACCCTTAACCTGTTCTTTGTACTCAGATCTTACAGGAAGTACATATCTATCTCCTCTTACAGTATAAAGACTTTCTTGAAGATATTTAGAGTAGGTCCTAACCATGCTGTTAACTCTGTCTTTAATGGAAGAACTTTTATCTTTTAGTTTCTTTCTAATTATAAATAAAGTTTCACTAGCTCTATCTGCAATTTCATCCTCTCCAATAATAGCTCTAAAGATTTCATCTTC
Organism: Clostridium sulfidigenes; assembly: GCF_052067195.1. Lineage (NCBI taxonomy): Bacteria > Bacillati > Bacillota > Clostridia > Eubacteriales > Clostridiaceae > Clostridium > Clostridium sulfidigenes. The sequence continues at coordinate 36,499 of NZ_JBQHQR010000008.1, forward strand.
AATATTCTTAAAGGGAACTATACCTGCTATTATATCTTCCAAAACTCTATAAGTTGTTTCCTCGTCCTTACTCTGTACATATTCCTTAAAATTTCTAGAACTTTTAAGCATATTACCAATTCTAAGTAATTCTACTGGCATAAGTGTAGAATTTTTCTTAGCTCTTAAAAGCGCTTCCCTAACATCATATATTCCTTCAAAGGGTGGTGCACTTTTTGTAGTTAATAAAATTAATGCTTCCTTAGTCTCCTCTAAATGCTCTTTGATTTCATAGAGATTGTTATATGGTTTCAGATTATCAATTAAATCTTTACCAGCTTTTGTAACTGTATACTTTTTTAATATTTCCTTGATTTTATAATATTCAAGTACTTTAAAGGTCTTTTCATTCATTTCTTATCCCCTACTTTCTATTCAATTCCCCTCTTATAATGTCCTTTTGTAGTTTTCCCTAAATCTACATCTTCATATTTAAATATATATTTCATCACCTTTAAAACCTGATTATAATCTTCATCTATAAAGTCAACTCTATAATTGTTAATATTATTTTTCCTTAATTCCTTAATGAATGGAACTATGTTTACAGGTAATGTATTATATATATGGCTTCTACAATATTTATCTGTAGTAACTAGAAACTCTTCATTCATCCTATCTCTTAATACAAACTTATCCTTGTCACATCTGAAATTACAGTTTGAAGTAGAGCTCTTATCACCAAAGGTACTGCCAATTACACAGTATTCACTTACCATAAGTTCATACTTACCATAAACTACTACTTGCACTGGAGTTTTAATATTTTTAGCTAGAGAGAACATTTCTTTATTATTAAGTTCTACGCTTAAAGCTGATATATCTGTAAATCTGTTATAAAAATCATAGCTTTCACTATTTAAAATATTTAACTTATAATCTCCAATTATGTTAAGCCTGTTTTTAAACACATTTATTATACCTAAATTAGCTGTAATTAACCCCTTAATTTTAGAAATATTCTTTTCTATAGCTTCAGTAACTAAATTAAATTCACTTTTTATTATATTAGGAACAATCATATATAAATTTTCATAATCTACTCCTTCTAAATTAAAACCTTCACCCTTTTTAAATAAATCTACTCCTATAGCTGGATCTATATCTGGATTTTCACCTATAAAACTTAATACACTTTTTAATTGTTCTAGAGTTTTAACGCATATTAGATACTCATCATTAAATGTATCTTTAGCTTCTTTAGAATTCCTATTAAATTCTTTATAAGCCTTTTCTTCCACATGCCGTTTATCACGAATTTTAACATACTTCATTATATCTTCAATAAGCTCACGTCTTACACTATTTATAGATGATACCCTTAAAAATCCTTCTTCAAAGGTTTCAAATTCAATGTTTTCTAATTTAAAAGGAGTATCCCCTAACTTATTGAGATTTTTAATTATAGCTTCCTTATCCATAGGCTTATTAGCTGCAACCTCTACATTTTCTCCATAGACTTCAAATTCTTTTTCCTTATAAACCGTAGATAAATAAAATCTTTCTCCTGGAGCGAATCTAACCTTTATAGTTAAGGGTAACTTCACACCATAAATATCTTCATAATTTTTTTGAAGTTTAGTTAAAAGTTCAGTGTCTGAAGTTACATATACTTTATCTCCAACCTTATATTTAGTAGGCATAAGCTTCACTTTTTCGCCTTTAAAGGCCTCTTTTACCTTTTCTTTCCCCTTTAAAATATTTGTGATTGTAAATCCACTATTATCAGTTCTAACTCCATCCTGAGCTTTTATATCCTTTTGAAGCTGTATGGTTAAATCTTTTTCAACGGTGCCTAAAAATACTCCTGTATTTTTGGGGCAATTATATGCCATCATGTCTCTTCCAATGTTTCCTCTAAGATATGCCTTGGAAAACCCTTCTCTATTAAATAATTGATTTAGTATGGCCTTTTTAGGTGCTATCTCAAAACTTTTGTTATGATACACACTATCTATAGCTTCTCTATAGGTAGTTACAACACCACTTACATATTCAGGCTTTTTCATTCTACCTTCTATTTTTAATGATGAAGTCCCACTTTCAATTAAACTTTTAATTTCATCTATAGTACAAGTATCCTTTGGACTTAATAAATATCCTTCCTTATTTTCTCCACTAGATTTTTTTATTATAGTATAAGGTAATCTACAAGGCTGTGCACATCTTCCTCTATTTCCGCTTCTTCCTCCTATGATACTACTCATAAGACATTGTCCAGAATAACTTATACATAATGCTCCATGGACAAATATTTCTGTTTCTATATCTAAGTCCTTTGAAATATATCTTATTTCATCTAGACTTAGTTCCCTTGATAAAACTATTCTTTGAAAGCCCTCATTCTTTAAAAATATAGCCCCTTCTCCATTATGTATAGTCATTTGTGTGGATGCATGAATTTCAAAATCTGGTATAGCTTCTTTTATAATTTTAAATAATCCCATATCTTGAGTTATAATAGCATCTACACCAATTTCATATAAAAACTTCCCATATTCTAAAGCTTCACCTAACTCTTCTTCTTTTATCACAGTATTAAAGGCTATATATACTTTAACATTATATAAATGACAATAATTCACTACTTCTATTAATTCTTCTTCATTAAAATTATTTGCATAGGCTCTAGCAGAAAACTTACTCCCGCCCATATATATAGCATCTGCACCACCTTGAACAGCAGCATAGATACTTTCTTTACTTCCACCTGGCGCTAATAATTCTATTTTATCCATATGTTCTCAACTCCTATCAATAAGAAATGTCTTTATTCTATATTAAAAAAGTCATACTTATTTTATTAGTACTTATTTTTTACTTCTCATGGATTATTATATCACAATTCTCTTTGTTACAAACTGTAAAAAATAATAGGAGCTAATACCTTTTTATTGGTTAGCCCCTATACATCTTAATTCATCAATTTTAAATATCCCTCATATATGCCTTCTAACATATTCTTCAAGTTATAATTATATCTTATATATTCTTTTAGTTTATTATTTTTTCTTTTTACCCTACTTTTCTCTACTGCTAATTTTATACTATTATGATTATAAGGATCACAATATATTGCCATATCCTTAAAATATTCCTTTGAAGCCCCTTCCTCCGTAACCACTATGTTACATCCATAAGCTGCTGCCTTAAGGGATGATAAACTTGTAACTTCTGAAAAACTAGCTAATACGTGAGCACTAGAAAAAGTGTATGCATTATACAAATCATAGTCATTCATAAATCCTAAATAATGGGTAGTAGGATAAGCTAAACATTCTTTTAAGTAACGCTCCTCTGATGCCGTTCCAACTAGAACTAAGTCTACTCCTATTTCATTACATATCTTGCTCAATTCTAATTGGTTTTTCACTTCACAAATTCTTCCTACGCACAATATATAATTATCTAAATTATATCTCTCCTTAAAATTATATAAAGGAACTTCATCATAATTTATATCTACTCCATTATAAACAACTTTAATATCTCCCTTTGTAGTGAAATCCCTGGTTATTAAAGACTTTTCGTATATACTATTGCAAAATATGATTTTACTCTTCTTCAAAATTAATTCCTTATAAGCTTTGCAATTATTCCATAGATTTTTTCGTTCCATATTATTACTATATTCGAAAAACTTCTCCATATTAAAATACATCGGTGATACTACTATACTACATTTACTATTACTAGCTAATTTAAAATGTTTATAAGCATCAAATATATTTTTAATATCAAAAAGATGTACTATATCATAATCATCATAATTAGCCTCCTCATTGGCTCCACATATATCTACCTTAACCCCTTTCTCTTTTAAAAAAGTGTATATTTTAAATATTATAGTAGTATCTCCTGAACTTAAATTTATATAATTACTTCTAGCACACAGCAAAACTTTCATGTATAATCCCCCTAAGAATTATGGTTTTACCTAATACCTATGCCTGTAAAATTTTAATTATCACAATATTAAAGAATAAAATTATATTTAATTCATAAATATAGCTAATTATCCTAAAATAAAAAATAAGTGATAATATATAAAAATAATATTATCACCTAAACTTTTACTTTTTTCTTACATTGACTTGTCCATTTTTCATAAGCTGAAGATTTTTATCCTCAATCTCATGACTAAGTTTCTCTAGCTGTCTTACTCTAGCTATTTGGTCATATCTTAAATTATTATTTTCAGATAGAAGCTTTTTGTTAAAGGTCATTTGTTTTTTATTATCCTTTTTTAACTCTTGAACAACTTGGTCCATAAGTTCTAATTGTTCTTTAAGATATGTAACCTCATCCTTTAGCTTTCCTATCTCTTCATCTTTATCCGAAGTGTTAACTTTTCTTAAGTCTTCATTTTCTTTTTTTGCAGCCTGTAAATCTCTTTTTAGTCCTTCTACTTCGGAAATAAGATTTTTTTGTTCCTTTGCAATCATTTTATAATTTTCATTTGCCCTTTCACAGGCCTCTTTATTTTTAAAAACCTCATCTCCTAAATTAATTGCTGCAAGAATAGTAGCATCAGGACGACTTATTTTAGAATTCTTAAACATTAGACTATTTATTTTATTATCTACATATTGAGCAACCATTTGTAGATATTCATCATTTTCTTCTCCTCTAAGGTTATATTCCATTCCATTTATCTTAACTGTTATAATGCTCACATAAACACCCTCTTAATTATAAATTTACATCTGCATAAACTTATAATCATTTTAACATATATTAGCTATTTATTAAATAAGGTATTTAATAAATATTCCAAATACTTGTCAACAATATGTTTCATAAAACTTAATTAAATATAAATATAGTATATTATCGTACATATTTTATAATTATATTGTAATATTTTACCATGTTGAAACGCATTGCTTTTGCTTTTCACCGTGTTCACTATAATTATAATCTATTTAAAATTGTAAACTATTCATTTTATAGAAAACTCCATAAAAAAATAAGTAGATGTAAATTTACACCTACTTATTGTAATTAATAATTATCTTAATTCTGCACCTAACTTATGCTCTAAGCTTCTTAAAATCTTATCATGAACCTTATTTACTTCAGTATCAGTTAAAGTTTTATCTGCATGTCTATAGGTTATAGCATAAGCTATGCTCTTCTTACCTTCTGGAATTTGGCTTCCTTTATAAACATCAAATAGTTTAGCACTTTCTAAGATGCCGCCACCTTGCTTTTTAATAGTGTCTTCTATCTCTTGTACTAGAACTCTATCATCTACTAAAACTGCAATATCTCTTGTTACTGCTGGGAATTTAGGAAGTGCTTTATGTTTTTTGTCTATCTTAGCACATTCCATTAACATATCTAAATTTAATTCAGCAACAAAACATCTTGTATCTATACCATAATTTTCACTTACATCTGGATGAATTTCACCTAAAACCCCTGAAATTTTATTTCTAAGTTTTAATGCAGCAGTTTTCCCTGGATGGAAGCTAGGGTTCTCACTTTCTCTAATAAAAATTCCATTATCTATTCCTAAAGCATCTAGTACATTTTCTACCACACCTTTAAGTTCTAAATAATCTCCCGCTCCATACATTCCTAAGGTTAGAGTATTTCTTTCTTCTGGCAACTTCTCTTCATCAGTATTTTTTATATATACTTTACCTATTTCAAAAAGCATTGCACTTTCATTACTCTTTACATAGTTTCTAGCTAAAGATTCCATCATTGATGCAAGAGTAGTAGTTCTCATAACCTTGAAATCTTCTCCTAGAGGATTTCTAATTTCAACTACATTTCTAAGTTCACTATCTTGTGGAATTAAAAGTTTATCAAAAATTTTATTACTTACAAAGGAATAACTTATAGATTGATTTATTCCACTAGCTACTAAAGCTTCTATTATTTTATCTTCTAGCTTATGCTTATCTGATTTTCCAGACTTTATAGCCTCACAATGAGGAAGGGTAGATTCAAAATTATTATATCCATGAATTCTAGCGATTTCCTCTGCTATATCCTCTTTTATATTTAGATCACTTCTAAATGTTGGACAATTAACAACTAAAACATCACCTTTAATTTCAGTAGTCAAATCTAATCCATCTAAATATCTTTTCATATCTTCTTTTGATATATTGCTACCTAAAAATCTATTAACCCAGTTACTATCTACTTCTAAGGTATGAGGTTCTTTAACTTCATTATATATATCTATAACCCCAGTCATAACCTTACCTGCACCTAATTCTTCCACTAGGGCACATACTCTATCTATAGCTAACTTACATAGGTTTGGATCTAAATCCTTCTCAAATTTAGTTGAAGCTTCTGTTCTAAGTCCTAACTTTTTAGATGTATTTCTTATATTAAGACCATTAAAATTTGCACTTTCTAGGACTATCATAGAAGTATCTTCTTTAACCTCTGAGTTTAATCCTCCCATAACTCCTGCAAGTCCTACAGTTTTATCCCCATCCTTTATACAAAGCATAGAACTATCTATAGTTCTTTCCTCTTCGTCTAAAGTAACAAATTTTTCTCCATCTTTTCCAGTATCAACGACTATAGTATTAGATACTATATCTCTAGCATCAAAGGCATGTAATGGTTGACCTAGCTCTAACATAACAAAGTTTGTTATATCTACAATATTATTGATAGGTCTTACATCAGCTTCTAATAATCTTTCCTGCATCCACTGTGGTGATGGCTGAATGTTTATATTGGAAATTCCTTTAGCCATATATCTTCTACATAGTGGGCTCTTGATTTCTACTTTGTAATTATCAACTATACTTGTTTTATCTTCTTCACTATATTTAAGATTTGGCATTTTATAAGTTAATCCTAAAGTAGCGGCTGCTTCTCTTGCCATTCCAATTATACTAAAGCAATCTGCTCTATTAGAAGTAATTTCAAAGTCAATAATAGCACTTTCAAGAGGTATTACAGACTTGATATCTACTCCAACAGGTGTATCTTTAGGTAATATCATAAGTCCATGTACTGGCTCATCTCCAGCAATTCCAAGCTCTTCTTCTGAGCAGAACATACCGTTTGACACTACTCCTCTTAATTTACCTTTCTTAATCTTAAGTCCTCCATGTAGCGTTGCTCCATGTAGTGCTACTGGAATAATATCCTGCTCCTTCATATTTGTAGCAGCAGTTACTATTTGTATTTCTTCCTCTTTGTTAATATCCACTGCACATACAACTAGTTTTTCTGCATCTGGATGTCTTTCTATTTTTGTTATCTTTCCTGTAACTACATTAGAAATTTCATCTCCTGTAAGTATAACCTCTTCAACATGAGACCCTGAAAGATTTAATGCATCTGCAAGTTCTACAGGGGAAACATTTATATCAACATAGTCTTTTAACCATTTAACTGGATACTTCATAATCTTCCTCCTTATATATTAAAACTGATTTAAAAATCTCATATCACTTTCATATAATAATCTAATATCTTCAATGCCGTATTTTAACATTACAATTCTATCTAATCCAAATCCGAAAGCAAAACCGCTATATTTTTCTGGATCAATTCCGCAATTTCTAAGTACTTGTGGATGCACCATACCACAGCCTACAATTTCTATCCATCCACTACCTTTACAAACTTTACATCCCTTACCTCCACATACAAAGCAAGTTGCATCCATCTCTGCTGATGGTTCTGTAAACGGGAAGTGGTGTGGTCTAAATTTAACCTTCATGTCATCTCCAAACATTTTTTGGATAAACATTTCTAGTGTTCCCTTTAAATCTCCAAAGGTAATATTTTCTGCCACTACTAATCCCTCAATTTGATAGAATATTGGTGAGTGAGTTGCATCTACAGCATCTGAACGATATACCTTTCCTGGTGCAATCATCTTTATTGGTGGCTTTTGATTTTCCATAGTTCTTATCTGGATTGGAGATGTCTGAGTTCTTAATACTATATTATCATTTATATAGAAAGTATCTTGTTCTCCTCTCGCTGGATGATCCTTAGGTATATTTAAAGCTTCAAAATTGTAATGATCAAACTCTACTTCTGGTCCTTCTTCTATAGAAAAACCCATAGATAAAAATATATCATTTACTTGATCAAGAGTTAAACTTAATGGATGTTTTTTCCCCATAGTTTGTTTCTTTCCTGGCATAGAAATGTCAATTACTTCACTATTTAACTTTTCAGTCTTTTCTGCACTTCTAATAGCTACTACCTTTGTATCAATGGCACTTTCTATTTCTTCTCTTACTTCATTAGCAATTTTACCTACCACCGGTCTTTCTTCTGCTGATAGTTTTCCCATACCTCTTAAGATTGCAGTAAGCTCTCCTTTTTTCCCTAAATACTTTACTCTAATATTTTCAAGTTCAGCTTTATCTGTTACTTGACTTAGTTGTTCTAGGGCAATTTTTTTAATTTGTTCTAATTGTTCTTTCATATTCTAAGCTCCTTTCTAAAATTCATGAGTTCATTTAAAATTATGGATTAAAACTTTCTTTAGGAAAAAATTTTCACTTCATAATTAATAAAATTTCTACTTAATTTCATGTATAAATAATAGTTTCTGAAATTAAGTTTTTGCTTTATAGACATAAAAAAACCGTCCCTAAAAAGGGACGGAAAATCCGCGGTACCACCCTAATTGAGTTTTATTAAAACTCCTCTTAGTAAATCTATCGACCATAGCCGCTAATTACTACTATTACTTCATAATTAGTACTCAGAAGTGAACTTCGATATAATCCTATAAGAACAGCTTTCAGTCTTTGGCTCTTCCTCCCTTATATAAAAATATATATCTACTCTCTTCGTCATTGTATAAATATTTTATTTTTATTAAACTAGTTTGGATACTATTTTACTTAAAAAACATTTAAATCTTAACTTGATAGAAACATTATACATATAATATATAAAAATTTCAAGTATTAATACTTTTTATTTAACTTTTGTCTTACACCTTCATATATCATAATAGATGCAGCTATAGCAACATTTAAGGATTCTGTATTTCCTAGCATAGGAATTTTAACCTTACAGGTAGCTAAATTCATAACTTCATCACTAATACCATTACCTTCATTACCTACAGCTATTATTGCATTATCTACTAGATTAACTTCATAAAAGTTTTTTTCTGTATCAAGGGAACTGCATACTAAATTATATCCTTCACTAATTAATCTTTTTGTGAAATCTAAATCTTCATCATGGATTATAGGAATATTAAATATGGAACCCATAGTAGCTCTTAAGGTTTTTTCATTATATAAGTCTACTGTATCTTTACTTAAAATAACGCCCCTACAACCAGCACTATGAGCTGTTCTTATTATAGTTCCTAGGTTGCCTGGATCTTGTACCTTATCAGCTAAAATATACAATCCTTCTTCTTTATTGAAATTTTCCTCTTTCATTTGAAGTACAGCTAAAACTCCTTGAGAATTTTCTGTACCTGAAATATTTTTAAATAGACTGTCATTTATAATAAATAATTTTTCTTCATATTTATTAATATAAAAAGAAAATTTTTCTTTAAATTTATCAACTGAGCTTTCCTTTATAAAAAGTTTATCTATAATAAAATCTGATTTAAAACCTTCTTCTAGAAATCTAAATCCTTCTACAATAAACTTCTTATTTTCAACTCTATATTTTTTTTCTTTTAATTTTTTAATTTCTTTTAATGTATTATTATCCTTACTTTTTATAACCTGCACTTATAAATCTCCTTATCTAACTAAACTTTCAATTCCGTTTAGCTCAGCAGTTCCTCCTATGGCTACTATTATATCGCCTTCCTGTATAACCTCATCTGCAGATGGAGATACCTCTATGTTATCATCTCTTTTAATAGCTACCACATTTACACTGTATCTTACTCTTAAATCTAAGTCTTTTAGAGAGTGACCTTCCCATTCCTTTGGGGTAACAATTTCTGCAATGCTAAAGTCTGGTGATAATTCTATATAATCAAGTATGTTAGAAGAACAAAGGTTATGAGCAACTCTAATTCCCATATCTCTCTCTGGGAATATAACTCTATTAGCACCTATTTTATATAAAACCTTTGCATGCATAGCATTATTAGCCTTAGTTATAATATGCTTAACATTCATTTCTTTAACTAAAAGAGTAGATAGAATATTAGCTTGAATATCAGAACCAATACTAATTATAGCTACATCAAAGTTACCAATTCCAAGGGCTCTTAGACTAACTTCATCATTAGCATCTACTTGAACAGCATGAGTTACTCTCTCTGCAATGTTTTGAACTGCTTCTTCATCTATATCTACAGCTAATACATCATTACCAAGTGCATATAAAGTCTCTGCTACTGAAGTTCCAAATCTACCTAACCCAATAACTATAAATTGTTTTTTACTCATTAATATATCCCCCTTTATCCAACTAAGATTTTATCTTCTGGATACTTAATAGAATTTCCTCTTTTACTTTTTCTTATAGAAATTGCTACAACTAATGTAAGTGGCCCAACCCTACCTGCATACATAGTTAGAGCTACTATACCCTTGCCTATAGTGGTAAGTTCTTGAGTTAATCCTAATGTTAACCCAACAGTTCCAAAGGCTGAAGTAGCTTCATATAAATAATGTTCAAAAGGAGCACCCGATGCTCTTTCTGTAATAGATAATAATATGGTTGTAGTGAACACTAACGCCAGTGCTATTACTACTACTGCTAAAGCCTTATATACAGTTTCTTTATTTATTTTTCTTTTAAATAACTCTGTATCTTCTCTTCCATTTATAACTGATAGTATTGTCATAAAAAGCACACCAGCTGTAGAAGTTTTTATTCCCCCAGCCGTTGATCCTGGTGAACCACCAATAAACATCAACATTATGGTTAAAAATGTAGATGCCATAGTCATCTTTGTCAAATCTATAGAATTAAATCCTGCTGTTCTTGGTGAAACCGATGCAAAGAATGCTGACAGCACTTTTTCTTTAATCCCCATAGGCTTTAAAGTATCTGGATTAGAAAGTTCAAATACAAGAAACATTATAAATCCAAATAAAATTAATCCTGCACTCACAGCTATTACTAGTTTAGTCTGTAGTGTTAATCTTTTTGTACGTTTATAATTAAATATATCATTCCATGCATAGAAACCTAGCCCACCAATTACTATTAAAGAAGATATAGTAAGTATTATCAAAGCATTATCACTATAGGCAGTTAAACTACTATAATTCCCCATGAGATCAAATCCAGCATTACAAAATGCAGAAACTGCATGAAATATACTATAATATATACCTTTAATAATTCCAAACTCAGGTATAAATTCAAAGGAAAGCAGTAAAGCTCCTATAAATTCTATTGAAAAAGTAAATACTAATATATATCTAGCTAATTTTACTATTCCCTGAAGAGATGTTGAATTTAATGATTCCCTTATAATTAATCTTTCTTTAAGAGTTATTTTTTTACCAATAATTAATGATAAAAGTGTAGCAAAAGACATAAATCCAAGACCACCAATTTGTATCAAAATAAGTATTACTGTTTTTCCAAAATAGCTCCAATAAGTACCAGTATCTACAGTAACTAATCCTGTAACACAAACTGCAGAAGTTGATGTAAAAATACAATCAATAAATGGAGTTCCTACACCTTTTATAGTAGCAATAGGTAAGCTTAATAATAGGGCACCTGTAAATATTATAGTTGCAAATCCCATAGCTATTATTTGAACGGGAGTAAAGTTTTTACGCCTTAGAATATCCCTTAATCTTAACTGCATAGATAACACCTCAAACTTTTAAAAAAATTTATCACGATTATATATTTATATATAGTTTCCCCATTTCCTTATTAAAATATATATAGTATAAAAATGTAGCCATGGCTACATTTCTATACTATATATATCCCTACATCTATTATCTTTATTTCTTATATAAAAATAATAAATAATTATGTACATTAAAATTTAGTCTAACAAAATCCAGAGACATGACATAGTCATCCTCTGGCTTTTATTTTTTATATTTAATTAATCTTATAAATGCTTCTTAGCAACTTCTACTAATTCAGCAAATGCTTTTGGATCGTTGATTGCTATTTCAGAAAGCATTTTTCTGTTTATTTCAACTCCAGCAAGCTTCATTCCATTCATGAATTTTGAATAAGAAAGATCATTCATTCTAGCAGCTGCATTTATTCTAGCTATCCATAGTTTTCTGAAATCTCTTTTCTTTAATTTTCTTCCAACATAAGCATTTCTTAATGCTCTTATTACTGATTCATTAGCTGTTTTAAATAACTTGCTTTTTCCACCGTAGTATCCTTTTGCAAGTTTTAATACTTTTTTATGTTTTTTACGACTATTCATCGCTCTTTTTACTCTTGCCATTATATTTACCTCCTAGATAACTTCCTACTATAAGTATGGTAGTAATTTCTTCATTATTTTTTCTTGAGTAGTTGAAACATATCCTGTTTTTCTAAGATTTCTCTTAGTCTTTCTGCTCTTTTTAGTTAATATATGGCGTCTAAAAGCTTTAGATCTTTTTAACTTACCTGTTCCTGTCTTTTTAAATCTCTTTGCTGCACCTCTATGTGTTTTCATTTTTGGCATTGTAAAGTCCTCCTCTCGGTTATGCTCTTTTTGGAGCTAATATCATTATCATATTTCTTCCTTCTTGTCTAGCTGGCTTTTCAATAACATAAACATCGCCTAATTTTTCTACAAAAAGGTTTAATATCTTGTGTCCTACTTGTGAGTTTTCAATTTCTCTTCCTCTAAATCTCACAGTAACTTTAACTTTGTCTTCATCTAATAAGAACTTTCTAGCATTATTAGCTTTTATCTCAATATCGTGCTCTTCTATGCTAGCACTTAGTCTAATCTCTTTAAGAGTAGTGATTTTTTGTTTCTTTTTAGCTTCTTTTTCCTTCTTTTGTTGCTCATAAACAAACTTACCAAAATCCATGATTTTGCATACCATAGGTTTTGCATTTGGAGATACTACAACTAAATCTAATTCCTTTTGTAATGCAATTTCTAATGCTTCTTTTGTAGAAATTACTCCTAGTGCTTCCCCGTCTGAGTTAATAACTCTAACTTCTTTGTCTCTTATCTCTTCATTCATCATGAAATCTTTATTTTTACTGATAACATTCACCTCCGGCTTTTAAACCACATATTTTTATCTTATATAAAATAAAAAGGACAGCAAACGCCGTCCTGTTATTACAATCATTGTAAACCAAAATTTTACCTTACTAGCAGTACTGTAAGGTGAGAAACGGCAGTTTCTACTTGTTAATTAGTTATTTACTTTTTCACTAACATAGTTAATCTTACTACACCTTTATATTATTGTCAATAGGCATTTCTATAATTTCTTTAAACATTAAACATTCATTACAACCACTGCAATGATAAATTCTATTCTCAAAAACTTTCTCTAGAGTATTAATTAGCTCCTTATTTTTACATCTATTAGCAGAATGTATTACTATTTTTTTCGGGCACATAGTTATTAGTCCACTTATAACTAAATCATCTTGACTAACGTCTACTATATTTTTATTTTCGCAAATTTCATTCAAAAGGGTTTCCATAATATTATTTCCAAATTCATCTCTGAGTATATATGAATCTCCTCTTTTTCCAATATACAAATCTACCTTTTCAGCCTTACTTTCTTGTATCTCAACAAAATACTTTAAAAGACTAATAAATTCATTATACTCTTTTTCTATCATATAACTTTCTACCACTTTTTCTATTATCGTATATATCTGTGGCATTAATTCCTTGGATCTAAAGTCCATAAACCCTTTAATATTTAATACGTTACCTTCTTCTATACAATTAATAATTCTATCTAAAATACTATTTTTCTTATTCATATAATATATCACAGTATCATCTATAGGTACTTCTTCTTTTAAAATTTTATATATATCCTTTTTTACAATACTTATATCGTTATAGTTAAGAAAATTATACGTTTCATTCAGATGTTTATTAACCCTTTTTTCTAAAAATTCATTAATAATTACACCATATAAAATATTAGCTGTATAATAGTTAAATAATTTCTTAACTTCAGCCTCAGTGTAATCACCATCTTCCCAATATATATGTATACATTCATCTAATTCATCATTTTCAATTTTTAAATTTATACTTTTCTTTTTCTCTCTCAAATACTCACTCATACTCTTAACTTGATTTAATACATAATCCTTATAACTATTATTTACAATGGTCAACAGTAGCATTCAATCACCCCACTTCATGTTAAGAATTTTATAGATACAGAACTTTACTTTAATATATTATGTGTTTTTATTTTTTACTATATACAATTTATTAAATCCAATTTATTCTACAAATTTTATAGCATATATGATATATTATTTTTAAATTAATATATTGCTTAAATTAAATAAAGGCTCTATTTTTTTAGACAACTACTCCGTAAATAAATCTTTCTATAAAAATATGGATATGAATGTTTATATCCGTAACTTTTTAAATATATATCTATACATCTATATATCTATATATCTATTTAACTATTTCTCTATTTAACTATTTAACTATTTAACTATTTGTTCTATCTATGCGGGTTTTAGGAGAATCTGTGATTTTGATAGTATGGTTAAGTATATATTAAAATGTTAATTATTAATAACAAGCAACCTTAAGGTGGTGACATTTTTGAAATACGCTTTTGTAGACTTTAGAATTTCTTTTGAGGAAATATTTGCTTTAGAAAATTTAAATTGTAAAGTTATCCTTTGCGAACCTTGCAATTCATTATATCCGGCTATATGTGGTCATCCTGATATTCTTATGCATTTCATAGACAATAGTAATATTATCATTCATAAATATACTTCTTCTATCTTTGAAGAAACTCTAAAATCTTTAAATCTAACAGTATTAAGAAGTACTAGCACTTTAACTGATAAATATCCTAATGATATTATTCTTAATGCTGTAAACACTCCTGATTTTTTTATGCATAATATAAGGTATACTGATAAAACTTTATTAGAAAACATTCATCCTAAGACTTTAATAAATGTTAATCAAGGTTATACTAAATGCTCTACTGTAGTATTATCTAATAAGGCCTTCATAACTTCTGATATATGTATTTACAAAGAATTAAATAACTATGGATATGATGTACTATTAATTCCACCAGGGGACATTCTTTTACCTCATTTGAATTACGGCTTTATTGGAGGAACTTGCGGTATGATAGATTCTAAAACTATAGTTTTTTATGGAGATTTAGATTTATATCCTCATGGGAATTTAATAAAAAGATTTTTAGATAAGCATGGCATAACCCCTATTTCTTTAGTCAACTCTCAACTAATTGATAGAGGTAGTATATACTTTTTAGATATTTAGTAGCTCATCTATACAGAATACTACAGTATGAATTTTTAATATTTAATTTAAATACCTCTATAAGAAGCACATTTATATTATGTACAAAATAAAAAAGCAAGTAAATAAATTACTTGCTTTTTTGGAGGCGCCACCCAGATTTGAACTGGGGATAAAGGCTTTGCAGGCCTCTGCCTTACCACTTGGCTATAGCGCCATATTGGAGCGGAAGACGAGATTCGAACTCGCGACGTTCACCTTGGCAAGGTGACGCTCTACCACTGAGCCACTCCCGCGTAATAATGGTGGCTCGAGCAGGAATCGAACCAGCGACACGAGGATTTTCAGTCCTCTGCTCTACCGACTGAGCTATCGAGCCAGACACAAATTTTAGAATTTATTGGCGACCCAGAAGGGACTCGAACCCTCGACCTCCGGCGTGACAGGCCGGCACTCTAACCAACTGAGCCACTGGGCCATATGGTGGTCGCAACAGGGATCGAACCTGTGACCCCCTGCTTGTAAGGCAGGTGCTCTCCCAGCTGAGCTATGCGACCAAAATTTAAATTTGTGACACCACTATTAAAATAATCTTTGCTAAGCTTAAAAAACAATAAATTTTCCAAGTCTTAACAAAGACTATTATATTAAATTTTTAGTTTATTGTCAATATGGTTTTTAGAATTTATTATAGAAATTAGTTAATAGCTTCTAATATTTTTTTAATATCTTCTGGTTTAAAATCATAGGTTTTATTACAGAAATGGCACAATATCTCTTCTGTCTTGCCCTCATCATATATCTCTTGTAAATCATCTTTACCAATACTAATCAGCACTCTTTCAACTCTTTCTCTTGAACAGTCGCATTTATACGCTGGTACTAAAGCATCATATATTTTCAAATCCATATCTTCAAATATAAATTCTAATATTTCTTCTATAGTCATTCCTTTCTCTATCATAGCCGTTACTGATGGAACTTCTTCCAATCTATAAGTTATAATATCTGCTAAGAATTCTGATGCACCTGGCATCATTTGTATAATAAACCCCCCAGCAGCTTTTATAGATAAATCTGTATCTACCAATACTCCTAAAGCAACAGCAGATGGTGTTTGCTCAGATACCGTAAAGTAATATGCTATATCATCGCCTACTTCTCCTGTATATATAGGCACCTGCCCTATATAAGGTTCTTTAAGCCCCATATCCTTAATTACTTTTAGATATCCATTTTTACCTATAGCACCACCAACTTCTAATTTACCTTTTTCATTTAAAGGTAAATCCACTTTTGGGTTTCCTATATATCCTTTAACACTTCCATCATGATGGGCAGTAACAGTAACGCCTTTCGCCTCTCCACCACCATCTATTTGAATAGTTAAACTATCAGTATCATTTTTTAGCATAGCACCCATTAAAACCCCACCAGTTAACATTCTCCCTAATGCTGCTGAAGCTGTTGGCATACATTCATGAGTTTTAGTTGCTTCATTCACTAATTCAGTAGTAATAGCTGCAATTATTCTTACTTGGCCATCCTTTGCAGTGGCTCTAATTAATTTATCTTTCATTACTCTAACATCCTTTCTTACTCAAAACATAGGTTATTCTTTCTGTATTCTTGCCTATGGCAACTTCTTCATAGCAATTAAGTTTTTTTTCTATGACAAGGTTTGATTCTTTTATAAACTTTTCTATTTTACTCTCACTATAGGCTCTCTCTCTGTGATGTTCATCAAATCTATGATACACTTGTCCTTCTTTAACAAAAAAGGTTAAGTACATATCAACAATATCCTCTTGTAATTGATTTTCCCAAATATATACCACATCTTCTCTGTCATAGTTAAAGCTATTATTTCCTAATATATTTTTTATTTTGTACTCTGTATTAATGTCAAAAATAAAAATACCATCATTCTTTAAGTGTTTATTAACTGACATAAAATATAATTGAAGTTTTTCATCCTCAATTATATAATTAGTAGAATCCAATCCACAAGTTATCAGATCAAACTGCTTTTTAAGATTAAAGGTACATATATCTTGGCACATGACCTTAGCTTTAATTCCCTCTGCCTTTAATTTTTCATCAGCAATAGATAACATATACTCTGATAAATCTATAGCCGTTGTAAATATAAAGTTTTTCCCAATTAACTTGGTAAAATTCCCTGTACCACAAGCTAAATCTAAATATTCTCTTCTTCCAACTTTATATTCCTTGCAAATCTCAATAATTTTTTCTGCCCAACCTCTATAATTGATATCTTCATTAATAAGTTCATCATATATATCAGCAAAATCATTATAACAGTCCATAGGTTCACCATCTTTTCTATATAATCACCTATTTATTTTACATTACTTTTTTTATTTTGTCTAAGAAATCTTCAATGACTATGTAACAAATCTCATATCCATATGTTTATTCACATATATATATTATTCATATATTAAGCTATTATTAAATCTCTTCATTAAATTAATATAATTTATCTTAATTATTCTAACAAAGTCTTAGTTAAGCTTGATTATCATTAACATATTATATAAAACTAAAAAAACTCATCATTCTTAGGAATATTTAGACCCTTCTTCTTTTTGGTCATCATACCTCCAATTCTTCCCGTTTCTTCTGCAGTTAAACTACTCCATCCAAATTCATTTACTTTATCAGCCAAACCTAATTCTTCTACTATATCATATTTTATTTGCTCTCTTAAAGCCTCCTGTGGAGTTAATTCTTTATTAGCTTTCAATTTAGATTTTATCACTTTTTTTATAGGAGTCTTACCCACAAGCTTCCACCTCCGCGTTATTAAAATATAGTTTTAATGTAATAACTATATTTTCTACCATAGACTTTTTTTTATTCATATCCTTTATAAATTCTATAGTTTTTCTTACTCCCATCATAAGTAGTTTTAAATTTACACTAACTAATAAAATACTCCTTAAAGTATTTCTAAATACTTTAAGGAGTATCAAACATTATAATAATATTTTATATTATTTTCTACCTGAAGTGTAGGTGTATTTTAAATCAACTGTTCCAAATAATGGAGCACTGTAAGTCTTAACATACTTTCTTACATAAGTGTTTTTAAATCTCCAAGATTCTGGACTTATAACAGCATCTTCATATAATAAAATTCTTTCTGCTTGTTTAAATAATTCGGTTCTTTCTGCTGGATCTACAGTTTTTGCTGCATCAGCTATAAGCTTATCGTATTTAGGATTTGACCATCCTGTCATTACAACGTTAGCTCCAGTTACCCAGAAATCAAGGAATGTGTTAGGGTCATTGTAGTCACCGCCCCATGCCATAGCTGCTACTTGATAATCAAAGTTATCAGTTCTTTCTTGGAATTGTGCCCACTCAACATAATCAACTTTTACTTTTACACCAAGTTTATCTTCATAAACACGTTGTTGGAATTCAGCCCATACCTTATTTTCAGCTGAAGTACCTGATTCTAAGTAGTTAATAGTTATTTTAGATGGATCATCTCCAAGTCCTAATTCTTTCATTCCTTCAATTAATAAAGCCTTTGGATCTGGATTTTCATCTAGAAGATCCTTAACTGGAGTATCACCTACTTTATCTCTATAATCTTCTCCGCCTATTTGTACTTTAGGAGGTACGAAAGACATAGCTGGCTCTCCAAGACCTTTTCTTAAAGTTTTAATTTTATTTTCTCTATCTTCAGCTACCATAAATGCTTTTCTTACCTTAGCATTACTAAATAACTTATCTTTATGGTTGAAGAAAGTATAAGTAGTAGAACCATCATATCCTTTTTTAGCCTCATACTCACCAGTTGCATCAAACTTTTCTATCCATTCTGGTTTAGAAACTCCTGCCATATCTAATGAACCATTAAGTAATTCATTCATTTGAGCAGATTCTTCTTTAATGATTTTCATTGTAGCTTTTTCAAGTTTTACATTTTCAGCATCCCAATATTCTGGATTTTTAGTAAATTCAATCTTATTATTGTGTACCCATTCAGAGATTATGAATGGTCCACTATATACCATTGTATTTGCTTCAGAGCCATATTTATCGCCATGTTCTTTTATTATATCCTCTCTTTGTGGTTGCATTACTTTAAAGTATGTTAAATCTAAGAAGTATGGACATGGTGAATTTAATGTAAATTCAATTGTTTTATCATCTACAGCCTTAATACCTAAATCTTCTCCTTTAGCTTTACCTGCGTTAAATTCTGAGGCATTCTTAATTGGATATAAAAGGAATGCATATGGTGATGCAGTATTTTGATCTAAAGTTCTAGTGATACCATAAACGAAGTCTTTTGCAGTAATTGCTTTTCCATCACTCCATTTAGCATCTCTTAATTTAAATGTCCAAACTGATTTATCATCGTTAGGTGTCCAACTTTCAGCTATACCTTCTATGATTTTATCTTTTCCAGTTTCGTCTTGAATAATTCTTGTTAATGCCTCTTGGCTGTTTGCAAGAACTTGTGATGAATACATATCACTTGATTTTGATTGGTCAATTGTTTTTGGTTCAGCCCTCAATAATAAGTTAAGATACTGTTCTTTATCCATATCTCCAGAAGCAGCAGTCTCTCCACCTTTGCCCTCATCTTTTTTGTCATCTTTACCGCAACCTACTAAAGCAACAGAAGTTACCATAGATACAGCTAGTAAAGCAGCTAATATTTTTTTGCTTTTCATGAATAATCCCCCTTCATTAATCATCAATATAATAGATATAATGTCATATCCATCTGATTTAAATTTATTATATATTAACACTTTCACTATTGCAATACCTATTATCTGAATATTTATAAGATTACCTCAATTCGACTTATTGTCTTATATAAGTACAAATATCTTATGAAATATTAATACAACTTCTCATTTTGATTAATTATATTAATATTTTTTTAATTAAAATTTATTTCTTAATTTATTTTACTTTTTTTCATTTGTTTATTTTTCTTTTTTCTTCTTTTTTCTCTATTAATCGGGTTTTATTTGCATTTAAATTCGAAATTTGTAATACGAATTTTATCATTTAATCACTACATACAATATATATATTATAGTATTTTAGATAATATTGACTTCTTTACCCTAACTTTGTATTGCATTAAATTAGAATTTCCTTATAAAACCCACTTTTATAGACAAAAACATCAAAGCATCTAAAAAAAGTGAAGCATTCATTATTTGCTTCACTTTTTCTCATTTCATTATAATATTATTTTCTTCCAGTAGTATAAGTATATTTTAAGTCTATCGTTCCAAATAATGGAGCAGTGTAGTTTTTAACATACTTTCTTACATAAGTATTTTTAAATCTCCAAGCTTCTGGACTTACAACACCATCTTCATATAATAGTATTCTTTCAGCTTCTTTGAAAAGTTCAGCTCTTTCATTCGGATCATCACTTTTTCCTGCTTTAGCTATAAGTTCATCATACTTAGGATTTGACCAACCTGTTGGTACAACTCCAGCTGTTGATGTCCATAAATCTAAATATGTGTTAGGATCATTATAGTCTCCAGTCCATGCCATACCTGCAACTTGATAATCAAAGTTATCAGTTCTTTCTTGGAATTGTGCCCATTCAACAAAATCAACTTTAACATTAATTCCAAGTTTTTTTGTATAAACTTGTTGTTGGAATTCAGCATATTCTTTAGCTACCGCATCAGTACCTGATTGTAAGTAACTAATAGTTATTTTAGATGGATCTTCTCCAAGGCCTAGTTCCTTCATACCTTCTATTAATAATGCTTTTGGATCTGTGTTTTCATCCATTAATTTTTGAACTGGCAATTCATTTACTTTTGTTCTATATTCTTCTCCACCTATTTGTACAGACTTTGGTACAAATCCTAGAGCAGGTTCGCCAAGACCTTTTCTTAAAGTCTTAATTTTATTTTCTCTATCTTCTGCTACTATAAACGCTTTTCTTACCTTAGCATTACTGAATAATTTATCTTTAAGGTTAAAGAAAGTATATGTAGTTGAACCATCATATCCTTTTTTAGATTCATATTCACCAGCAGAATCAAATTTTTCTATCCATTCTGGTTTAACTACTGTAGCCATATCTAATGAACCATTAAGTAACTCATTCATTCTTGCAGACTCTTCTTTTATTATTTTCATTGTAACTTTATCAAGTTTTACATTTTCAGCATCCCAATATTCAGGATTCTTAACAAATTCTACTTTATTATTATGTACCCATTCAGATATCATAAACGGTCCACAATATACCATGCTATTAGCTTCTGAACCATATTTATCACCGTGTTCTTTTACTATATCTTCTCTTTGTGGTTGCATTACTTTAAAGTATGTTAAGTCAAGGAAGTATGCACATGGTGATGCTAATGTAAACTCAACAGTTTTTTCATCTATAGCTTTAACACCTAAGTCTTCTGCCTTAGCTTTACCAGAGTTGAATTCTACAGCGTTAGCTATAGGATATAATAGGAAAGCATATGGTGATGCAGTATTCTGATCTAGAGTTCTAGTAATTCCATATACAAACTGTTCTGCAGTAACTGGTTTACCATCACTCCATTTAGCATCTCTTAATTTGAATGTCCAAGTTAATTTATCATCTGAAGTTTCCCAACTTTCAGCTATACCCTTTTCAATTTTATCTTTACCATTTTCATCTTGTACAATTCTTGTTAAAGATTCTTGACAGTTTGCAAGAATTTGAGAAGAATATGAATCACTTGATTTAGATTGGTCAATTGTTTTTGGTTCAGATTGTAAAAGCATATTTAAATATTGTTCAGCATCTGCTTCTCCATTAGTAGCAGTTCCTGCACCCTTTTCTTCGCCTTTACCACACCCAACTAATGCCACTGATGTTATCATAGATAATGCTAATAATGATGCTAGTATTTTTTTACTCTTCATAAGTAATCCCCCTTAAAATAATTTGGTTTAGTTCAAAAATTAAAAATTTTCTTTCTAACCTCGGCTCATCTTTGCGTTATTCATTGTGCATATTTCTACACATTTCCTCATAACTTTTATTTATATTTATAGTACACTCTTTTTACGACAATGTCAATGTTCACCACTTCTACTTAAGACATTGTAATTTTAATTTTATTCAATTATACGAATTATCCTCTTTATTTTTTACGTAAAATTCCCTATATTTCAACAAAAAATTATAAATTCACGAATGGCAATTGATTCTATTACCATTGGTACACCTTATCTTCAAGGTTTCATATTTCCCCTTGTCGTAATTTGTAGTTTTTTTCATAAATTAATCATTAAAAGAAGATATATGAATTGCTTTTTTTAGTAAAATTCTTTTTTCTGTATTTTCTTTAAATAACACTCAATTAAATTCAATATGTTCTTTACTACTAAACACCCATATATCACTCCTTTTATAATATTATTAAAAGATATAGGAATTTATATACCTGGTAATAAAACTCAATAATTGAATAAAATTGATAGTCATCTGATAAAGTCTTTGTTTGAAATTACAGTGATTAAAAACAGAATTTGACTAGGCTTTTAAATAAAAAAATAAGAGTGCTTTTGCACTCTTATTTTTTTATTTAAATTATAATATATGACATGCAGCAAAGTGGTTTGGCTCAATTTCTCTAAACTCAGGAGTTTTTTCACTACATATAGGTTTTGCATATCTACATCTAGGTGCAAATCTACAACCAGGTTTAGGATTTATTGGACTTGGCACTTCTCCTTCTAAAGGTATTCTTGCTTTTTTCTTAGTTGCATCAGGATCAGGAATTGGAATTGCTGATAATAACGCTTGAGTATATGGATGTAAAGGCTTATCATATAAATCTTTACTACTAGCAAGTTCAACCATAGTTCCTAAATACATAACTCCAACTCTATCAGATATATGTTTAACCATTGATAGGTCATGGGCTATGAATAAATATGTTAATCCTAATTCATTTTGTAATTTTATTAGTAAGTTAACAACTTGCGCTTGAATAGATACATCTAGAGCAGATATAGGCTCATCACAAACTATGAAGTCTGGTTCTATAGCAAGAGCTCTTGCTATTCCTATTCTCTGTCTTTGTCCACCTGAAAACTCATGAGGGAATCTAGATGCGTGCTCTTTATTTAGTCCTACTAATTGTAGTAATTCATAAATTCTAGCCTGTCTTTCATTACCTTTGTGAAGGTTATGAATATCTATTCCTTCCCCAATAATATCTCCAACAGTCATTCTTGGGTTTAGCGATGCATAAGGGTCTTGGAATATTATTTGAGCTCTTCTAGTAAATTCTTTTTTCTGCTTTTTATCATATTTACTAATGTCATCTCCATCAAATAATATTTCACCACCAGTCGCTCCATAAAGTCCCATTACAGTTCTTCCACAAGTTGTTTTACCACAACCTGATTCTCCAACAAGACCTAAGGTTTCACCTTTAAATATGTTAAAGCTAACATCATCTACCGCCTTAAGTGTAGCATTCCTACCAACTTCGAAATATTTTTTAAGATTCTTTACTTCAATTAAAACTTCTTTTTTATTTGATTCAGTCATCTTATTCACCTCTTCTTAACGCTTCTGGAACTTCAACCTTAGGTGCCATTGGGTGTTTTAACCAACACAACACTTGGTGATCGTTCTCTACATTAGTCACTTCTGGCATCTCCTCTAAACATATTTGCATACAATATTCACATCTTGCAGCAAAAGGACATCCAACTGGTGGTTTAACTAAGTCTGGTGGAGTACCATTTAAAGCGTAAAGCGTATCCTTATTTTTTGTCTCAAGTCTTGGAACTGATTGAAGCAATGCCCATGTATAAGGGTGTTGAGGATTTGCAAATATTTCTTCTACAGTACCTCTTTCGATAACTTGTCCCGCATACATTACTTGAATTCTATCAGCAGTATCTGCCACTACTCCAAGATCGTGAGTAATAAGTATTACTGCAGTTCCTAGTTTCTTTTGAAGATCTCCTATAAGATCCATTATTTGAGCTTGTATTGTAACATCCAGAGCAGTAGTTGGCTCGTCGGCAATAAGTATCTTAGGATTACATGCAAGAGCTATAGCTATCATAGCTCTTTGTCTCATACCACCTGAGAATTCATGTGGATATTGATGAACTCTCTTATCAGCATTTGGTATATTAACAAGTTCAAGCATTTTTATTGCTTCTTTCATAGCTTCAGCTTTATTCATACCTCTATGAATTATTAAACTCTCAGCAATTTGCTTACCAACTGTCATTGTAGGATTTAATGAAGTCATAGGATCTTGGAATATCATAGATATATCTGATCCTCTTAATTTTCTTAATTCCTTCTCGTTCATATCTAAAATATTTTTACCCTCAAAAATGATTTTAGAATCTTTTTTAATTTCTGCTGGCATTGGTTCTGGTAACAGTCTCATTATAGCCTTTGATGTAACTGTTTTTCCACAACCTGATTCTCCAACTATAGCTAAAGTTTCACCCTTATCAAGATGAAAATCTACACCTCTTACTGCTTTTACTTCACCCGCATAGGTATGAAATGAAACCTGTAAATTTTCTATATCTAAAATTCTTTCCATTTGCCATTCCCCCCTTATTGACGTAATTTAGGATCTAGTGCGTCTCTTAAACCATCACCTAATAAATTAAAAGATAACATTGTTAACGAAATCGCTAAGGCAGGGAAAATTAATTGATAAGCGTAGAACATTATGGTCTGTTGTCCTGCTGCAGCAAGAGCTCCCCAACTTGTCATTGGTGATTGAACACCTATTCCTAAGAAACTTAAGAAAGCTTCTGCAAATATAAATGCCGGTATATCAAATGTTATAGCAACAATCATAACACCTAAAGTATTTGGCACTAAGTGTTTTGCTATTACTCTCGAAGCATTTGCTCCCAGTGCTTTTGCAGCAAGTACGTATTCTTGTTCTTTAATTTGTAAAAGTTGACCCCTTACAAGTCTAGCCATATAGCACCATCCTGTGATGGTCATAGCTATAATAAGTGGCACCATACTACCACCATCCATAATAACTCTGATAAGTATAACCAATACTAGGTATGGAATACTAACTAAAATTTCTAGTATTCTCATCATGATATCATCAGCAATTCCACCAAGATACCCAGATATACCACCATAAATTGTTCCTACAACAGTGTCGATAACAGCTCCAATTAACCCTATAGCGATAGATATTCTACCACCTATCCAAACTCTTGTAAACAAATCTCTACCTAAACTATCTGTTCCAAACCAATATGTTGCGTTTGGTTTCATATTTAGCATATCATTATTTGTAGCTTGATATTCAAATTTACTAATCATAGGTCCTATTATTGTCATCAATGCAATTAATCCTAATAACACCAACGAAAGCATCGCAACTTTATTCTTTTTAAGTCTTCTCCATGCATCTTGCCAGTAGGTCATACTAGGTCTAAGTATTCCCTCTGAATCTAGGTTATCACAACCTATAATTTGAAATTTTTCTTTTGAAAATTCTGCCATACTTATCCCTCCTAACGCTTTCCGCTTGATACTCTTATTCTTGGGTCAACTAATCCATAGATTATATCAACTAAGAATAATGCAACTATAAATAATGCTGATACAAATATTGATTGTCCCATTATCATAGTATAATCTCTATCTGTAATTGCTGATACGAAATATTGTCCAAGTCCCGGTATTGAAAATATGCTTTCAACTACGAAAGAACCTGTAAATATACCAGCAACTTGTGGTCCTAGAAGGGTAATAGCTGGTAAAATAGCATTTCTTATAACATGTTTAAATACTAAACTAACATTAGAAACCCCTTTAGCCTTAGCTGTTATTATATAATCTTGTCCAATAACATCCAAACAGTTAGCTCTCATATATCTTGCATAAGTAGCTATAGGAGATAAACTTAATGCTATGGTAGGCAATATAGTATGCTTAAACTCGCCCCACCCTGTTGTTGGCAACCATGTTAATTTAACTGTGAAGAAGAATTGTAGTAGTGATGCTACAACAAAACTCGGTACAGATATACCAACTATAGCTATGAACATTACTAAATAATCTGGCCATTTCCCTCTTTTAAATGCAGCTACAATACCTAATAAGATACCTATTGTAACTCCCAGTATAAGACCTTGTCCTCCAATTCGTGCTGAAATAGGTGCATGTTTCATAATAGTCTCTGTAATATCTCTTCCCGGAGATGCTAGAGATTGTCCTAAATCTCCTTTGACAGCATTCTTAACGAATAATCCATATTGAGTTAAAAGTGGCTTATTTAATCCATATTTAGCATAGTAGTTAGCTTTTATTTGCTCTGGAAGCTTTCTTGCTGCAACCGCAAGTGGATCTCCAGGCATAGCATGGATAAGCATAAATGTTATTGATGATGCAATGAATAATGTCAATAACATATATCCAAATCTTTTTAGAGTAAATTTAAACATCGTCATCCCTCCATTTTTAAGTAAAAATATGCAATAAAATCCCCATCTACTGCATTTCCCCCAACATTAACCTTTTTCTACCTTAAGCACAATGAGACATTATTAGAAATTACATCTCACCTATAGACTCCTATAAATGAAATGTAAATATTTAAGACACCCCTAAGCTTATTAATGATATCGTATACAAAGTCGTTGTTTTATAATTTGCAACATTATGTATTATGATATTATAAAAACTTTAGCACTTTTTATTCTTTTTTGTCTCATATCAACTTTTAAAATGTAATGCATTATTTTCCCTTACTAACACCTCCCACACTATTAATAAAATCTAGTAAGGCTTCATTCCTTTAACATTACTAAAACACACTTAAGATGCTATTATGAAATTAGCAAAAATGATTTATTTAAATAGTTAGTTCCTTTTAAATATTTTGACAATTGCCACAATATCAAAGCCACTGCCTTTTCAAACACAACACTAAGAAATTATTTCTCAGCTTTTTACTCATTCATACATATTTCATAGATAATATGTGGTTATGTATTTTAGTAGTTATAATTGTTAAAAGTATGAAAATAAAAATAATAATAAATTCATTTTTTATAATATTAACACAGGGTTCTGTAAGTTGTCAAACTATTTTAATACATAATTTGTTCTTAAGATTACAAATTGCAACAAAATATTAGATAATATATTAAATTCATATATTTAAATCTTCTATATACCTTCATATTTTTACATATTTAAACAAATGCATCTTTTTATTTAAAATATTATCTTGCGAATTTTTAATATGATTCTTTTATATCTAAAATCTTATTATCTATTCTTTAAATTGACCTAACACTTCCCTACTTTCATCCTCCCCTTAACAATCTGGATTTAATAATATCTACGTTCATTGTATTATGCTTTTACTTCCATTGACATCTTTGGTATATATCTCTGCTATAATAAAATTTTATATATAAATTTAATAAAGTTATATAACTTTATCTACTTAAGTTATATAATGTATTATAAATATAAGTTAAGTGAGGTGGTATTTTTGAAATACAATGTTGCTATAGTCGGCGCTACCGGAATGGTGGGAAGACAATTCATAAATATTTTAGTTGAAAGAAATTTCCCCATAGAAAATCTATATCTTTTTTCATCTGCCAGGTCTGCTGGAACTACTATACACTTTAATGGAAAAGATATATTGGTAGAAGAACTTAAGAAAGAAAATATAATTAGCAAAAAAATTGATTTAGCTCTTTTTTCAGCTGGTGGAGATGTCAGCTTAGAATTTGCTCCTATATTCGCAGAACACAATACCGTGGTTATAGATAATAGTAGTGCATGGAGAATGGATCCTAAAGTTCCTCTGGTAGTTCCTGAGGTTAATGGTGAAGATATTAAATGGCATAATGGTATTATTGCTAATCCTAACTGTTCTACTATTCAAGCAATGGTTGCTCTTAAACCTCTTGATATTAAATATGGAATAAAAAGAGTTGTATACTCAACTTATCAAGCTGTATCCGGTGCTGGAGTTCAAGGGTTTAATGATCTAAAGGATGGAGTATCTAATGTTCCTCCTAAGAAATTTCAATATCCTATAGCCTATAATGTAATACCTCAAATTGATGTATTCTTAGATAATGGTTATACAAAGGAAGAAATGAAGATGATAAATGAAACCCATAAAATTCTTCATAATGATCAAATCAAGGTTACTGCTACCACAGTAAGGGTACCTGTATTCCATGGTCATAGCGAAAGTATTAACGTAGAATTTGAAAACACTTTTGAACTGGATGATATTTTCAACTTATTTAAAACTTTACCTGGAATTACTGTAATGGATGATATAAAAAATAATATTTATCCTATGCCTGTAGATATAGAAGGTCAGGATGACGTTTATATTGGAAGAATCAGACGTGATTTTAGTGTTGATAATGGTGTTAACCTATGGGTTGTAGCTGATAATATTAGAAAAGGTGCTGCCCTTAATGCAGTACAAATTGCAGAAGTTTTTATAAAAGAAAATTTAATAAAATAAATATAATGATTTAAGAGGTGTATATATGAGTATTTTTAAAGGTTCTGGTGTTGCAATTGTAACTCCATTTAGCAAAGACGGTGTAGACTTTCCTAAATTAAAAGAATTATTAGAATGGCATATTGAAAATGGAACTGATGCTATCATAGTATGTGGTACAACTGGAGAAGCATCTACTATGACAGAAACTGAGAGAAAAGAAACTATAAAATTCACTGTAGATACAGTTAATAAAAGAATCCCTGTTATAGCTGGTACTGGTAGTAATAACACCATGGCTTCTGTTAAAATGAGCATCTACGCTGAGTCTGTTGGTGTAGATGGACTTTTAGTAATTAACCCTTACTACAATAAGACTTCAGCAAAAGGCTTAATTGCTCATTTTAAAACTATTGCTGAAGCTGTTAATACTCCTATAGTAGTATATAATGTACCATCTAGAACTGGCATGAATATTTCACCAAAGGCTCTCCATGAACTTTGTCAGCTAGATAATATTGTTGCTGTAAAGGAAGCTAGTGGAAATATAAGCCAAATTGCAGAAATAAAATATCTCTGTGGAGATAAATTAGATATATATTCTGGAAACGATAATGAAATTTTACCAACTCTTGCTATAGGCGGACTTGGAATAATATCAGTTATTGCAAATATTGTACCTAAAGATGTTCATAATATATGTGAATTATTCTTTAATGGAGAAATAAAAGCATCTCAAGAGTTGTTTTTAAAAACTATCCCTTTAACTAATGCATGTTTCTGTGAAACAAACCCTATTCCTATAAAAACTGCCTTAAATCTTATGGGTAGAAGTGTCGGAAACTTAAGACTTCCATTAGTTGATATGGATGATAATAATTTAGTGACTTTGAAAGAAGCTCTAAAAAACTACCACTTATTATAAAGGAGACTATACATGGTAAAGATTTTATTAGTTGGATGTAACGGAAAAATGGGTCATATGATTTCAAAGGTAGCTTCTACTTCTGAAACATTAAATATTCAGGCTGGAGTAGATATGAATACAGAATCTAATTTTAATTACTCTATTTATGATTCCATAGATAAAGTAACAGAAGAAGTAGATGTAATTCTGGACTTCTCAAGACCTTCAAGTTTAGACTCTATATCAAAATATGCTTTAGCTCACTCATTACCAGTAGTATTTTGCACTACTGGCTATACGGAAGAACAAATAGTTCATATTAAGAATCTACAAAATTCAATTCCTGTGTTCTATTCTGCTAATATGTCTATAGGAATTAATATAGTAAATAATTTATTAAAATCTATTAGCAATAAACTATATACAGATTTTGATATTGAGATAATAGAAAAACATCACAATCAAAAGGTAGATGCTCCAAGTGGTACTGCACTACTTCTTGCAAATACTATAAGGGACTCTATAGAAGAAGAAACTACCTTCAACTATGGTAGAGAAGGAATCTCTAAAAGAGAACACAAGGAAATAGGAATTCATGCAATTCGTGGTGGAAATATTATAGGTGACCATGAAGTTATATTTGCTGGTATGGGTGAAGTAATTGAAATTAAACACTCAGCTATTTCAAGAGAAGTATTCGCTGTAGGCGCTTTAAAGGCTTGTGAGTATGTTCATAACAAACCCAAAGGCATATATTCTATGGACGATGTAGTTAAATAGTAAATCAAATTTAGTTCAAATAAAAAGTGTTATGAAATCTATATTTTCATAACACTTTTATTTAATATTTACTTATCTTTTATATTTAACCCTTAGTTAAGCTTTATCTGATTTAACCACTGTTCCATTAAATCTAAAGATAATTTTAAATCTTCC
Organism: Clostridium sulfidigenes; assembly: GCF_052067195.1. Taxonomy (NCBI): domain Bacteria; kingdom Bacillati; phylum Bacillota; class Clostridia; order Eubacteriales; family Clostridiaceae; genus Clostridium; species Clostridium sulfidigenes. Next base: position 67,280 of record NZ_JBQHQR010000008.1, read on the forward strand.
ATGCTGTAGCAATAAGAAATTCTAACATACCCTTCTCCACCTTTTCCAAATGCAGTTCCTGGTACTACGGCTACCTTAGTATCCTCAAGTAGCTTATCACAAAAATCTTCACTACTAAATCCAAAGGATTTTATACACGGAAATATATAAAATGCTCCCTGTGGTCTTATAACTTCAAGTCCCATAGAAACTAGTCTATCATAGACATAATCCCTTCTTATCTTTAATTCTGATTTTATATGTTCCATATGGTACATAGACTTCTTAAGTCCTTCTAAAGCTCCATATTGACCAATAGACGGTGCACATGACACATTGTATTGATGAACCTTTATTATGCTATTTAATATCCATTCCGCTGCACATACATATCCTATTCTAATTCCTGTCATGGAAAACATTTTTGAAAATCCACCTATAAGTATAAGTTTATCTTTTAACTTTCCATACTGTGATATAGAGTTAAATTCTCCAAATACAATAGAGCTATAAATTTCATCACTTACAATTAATACATCTTTATCTTTTAATATATTAAATAATCTATCACATTGATCCTTGGTCAAAAGTTGTCCTGTAGGATTTGATGGATAAGATACTACTATTACCTTAGGACATTCTTTCTCTATGACTCTCTCCAATTGCTCCATATCTATAGATAAATCTTCCTTAATACTATAATTTATTACCTCTCCACCAAGAATCTTAACACAATTTTCATAGGCAGGATATGCAATGGAAGGTATTAGAACTTTATCTCCTGGATTTAATATTCCAGTAAAAGTAGATAATAATCCTTCACTTCCTCCTACAGTTACACATATTTCTTTACTAGAGAAACTTATATTTAAAGATTTTAGATACTTAGAAATTTCTTCTCTTAACTCTTCTATCCCAGCATTAGGTGTATAAGTAGTTCTATCTTCATCAAGGGACTTTTTCATAGCCTCTTTTATTTCCTCAGGTATTTTAAAATCTGGCTCACCTAGAGTTAGTGATATAGCACCTTCTATCTTAGCAACCTTATTATAAAATTTCCTTATTCCTGATATTTCTATATTGTCTATGTTACTTGACAATCTCATAATTTATACCTTATACTCCTTAGAATTCTATTCCTCTTCTTGCTGGAACCCCTTCATTAAAGTAGTGTTTAAGATCCTTCATTTCAGTAACTAAATTAGCTCTTTGCATTATTGATTCTGGCACATTTCTACCTGTCATTATAAGTTCTACATCATCTGGTTTTTTATCTATCAGTTCTATTAATTGTTCTTCTGTAATTAGCCCATTAGATAAAGTTCCCATTATCTCATCCATTATCAATATATCACAATTTCCTTCTTCCAATTGCTTTATACAGAACTTATACGCTTCTTGAATATCCTCTTTTAGCTCTAACTTTTCTTGATCATTTAATGTCCAGAAAAATCCTCTAGGTCTTTCAAATCTATGAATAGTAAAATATGGAGCCATAAGTTTAGCTGACTCTAATTCTCCTGTTGCATCACTTTTTAAAAACTGAACCATACATACTCTATATTTATTTCCAGCAGCTCTAGTTGCAAGCCCCACTGCTGCTGTAGTTTTTCCTTTTCCGTTTCCAGTATATATTTGAATATATCCTTTGTTTAAGTTTCCCATATATTTACCTCCTAGGTCTACTTTTTTTAATTTTATTATATCATTTACAAATAAAATATTCCATTATATATGATTTTTATGATATAACTATAGATATACTATATTGATAAATTAAATATACTAAGTATTATATTCAAAAATATCTTATTTATTTATAATTATTGTTTAGTTTTTTAGGATAATATATAAATGAATATATATTACTTGTCGAAAGGAGTTAGAGGTATGGAATATAATTTTACTGATCCATATGAAATTGCTAGATTTATAAAGGAGTCAAAGAAATCAACCCCTGTGAAAGCTTATGTTAAAGGTGATCTAAAGGATTGTAACTTTGAAAATGTAGACTGTTTTGGCGAAGGCAGCTTCTATGTTTTATTTGGCGATAGCGCTGATATAAATAATTTTTTAGATGCAAATAAAGAAAAAATACATAACTACAGGCTTGAATCTGATAGAAGAAACTCAGCTATACCTATGCTTGATACAAGAAGTATAAATGCTAGAATTGAGCCAGGTGCAATAATCCGTGATAGAGTTTCTATTGGAAATAATGCTGTTATTATGATGGGTGCTGTTATCAACATAGGTGCTGAAATCGGTGATGAAACCATGGTAGATATGAATGCTGTTGTAGGTGCTAGAGGAAAGCTTGGTAAAGGGGTCCACCTTGGAGCTGGAGCAGTAGTTGCTGGAGTTTTAGAACCACCTAGCAAGTCTCCATGTGAAATTGGTGACCATGTACTTATAGGAGCTAATGCAGTAATCTTAGAAGGTGTAAAAATAGGAAATCATTCAGTAGTAGCTGCTGGTGCTATCGTTACAACAGATGTACCTGAAAATGTAGTTGTAGCCGGCTCTCCAGCTAAAATAATTAAACATGTAGATGATAAAACTAAGAGTAAAACTGAAATCTTAGCTGATTTAAGAAAATAATAAATTATAAATTAACAACCAAAAAGCTATCATGAAGGACTTCTTCATGATAGCTTTTTGGTTGATTTATCTCATTAAATAACTTCTTTCTCTTCATTATCATTTAAATTTGTTTCTTGTATATTGTTACTCTCATCTGTAGATGGATCATTGTCCACTTTTCCTATAATAGTTACATTATCTCTATTTTCATCAGTAACTCTTTCCATTTTAGAGATTGAAACTTCATAGGCAATTTTTTTAACTACTTCTGTATCTGAAACTTTCTTTTGATATTCCCTACTTTGTAATCTTCCCCAAATTCTAATGTTATCCCCTACTTCTAAACTCTTACAAAATCTAGAGTTCCTTCCCCAAGCGATAGTAGGAATGTAATCTGATTTATTGTACAATCTATTAACAGCTAATAACATATCTGCTATCTCTCTGCCAAATGGTGTTGTTCTGTAAACGGGTGCCTTGCAAATATATCCATCTAAGAAAATTTGATTTGGATTTTTTCCTCTTTCTTCAAGTTGGCGAATATCTCTTGCAAATACAGTTAATATAAGTCTATTGGCACCATCTACAAACTTGTTATAGGATCTAAGCTGTCCATCTATTACAAGCTCACTTCCAATACTTACATCAATTCCTGCAATTAATCTTTCTGATACTGTAATTACTAATATGTCAGAAGTATCACTAAGTCTTGAAACCTCAAATTCAAAATTGTAAAATCCCTCTCCATACATTTCGTGGCTAAACTCTAAATCTGAGATAACTTTTCCCTCTAAGTAAATTTTGTTATTAAAAATATTATTATCCATGGTAACCCCTCTTTCCCTTGGTTTTTTAGTAAAATTTACTATAATTTATATTCATAAAAAATAAAAATATAACTATTTATAGTAAAAATCAAATATTTTTCTTATAGTTCTATTTACATTACCCCCGTGAATTAATTATAGAATAATTGTCTAAATTTTACAACATTTAATTTTCAAAAATTCACATTTTTTAGTCTTATAATTAAAATATGCAATAATTTTGTCAATTTTCATTTAGTATTTGTTTCCCTGAATGATCTAGATAATAATTATTACTATATATTAAGTTAGACACTGTAATAAATTCATAACCCATTGCTTGGTATTTTTCAATTATTTTCGGCAAATTTTCTGTGGTGTACTTTCCATCATTATGAAATAGTAGTATAGAGCCTTCCCTTGCCTTTGATACTATTCTTTCATATTCTATATCTGCTCCATTAGCCTTCCAGTCAACACTATCAACATCCCACTGTATTGCCTTTAACCCTGTACTTTGTATAGCTTCTACTGAAACATCATTATATGAGCCTGATGGGAATCTAAATGTTTTAGGCATTTCTCCAGTCAAATTTAATATTTTAGCATTAGCTATTTCTAAATCCTTAATTATGCTCTCCTTTGTCATATTTGTATAATCAGGATGTTTATTAGAATGATTTCCTATTTCATGTCCTCTCTTTGAAATTTCTATTACTTTGTCTGGATAATCATCACACCATAATCCGATAATATAAAATGTGGCCTTTACATTATATTTATCGAGAACATCTAGTATTTCATTAGTTTTATCATCACCCCAATTAACATCAAAGGTTATAGCCATTTTCTTTTCTTTTGTATCTACTGAATAAATAGGTATCTTTCTACCTGTTGGAATAAAGGTCTCCTTATAAAATACACGTCCCATAATACTTATACACACTATTAATATTAACAATGCTAAATAAGTTGTTATTTTTATTTTAATTCTATTAGATCTATCCATATTCCTCCTTTACTTATAAACATACTTTCTATAAAATTATATTCATAATCAGTTATTATATGCTATACTATAGCATGTAAACTTAATTCATATTTAATAAATATGTGTTATAATTTAATATAATAAATATGTATAAAAGTACATGGTTTAAAGGAGGTTACTTTATGTTTGATAATTCTTTGAACTTAGCAGAAAACAAGCTTCTACTGTTGCATATAATAGATAAAGTTGATTTACCTATATCAAACATACAACTTACAGAAATTGTCCTTGAAAATAATTTTATAAATTATTTTACACTGCAAGAATATATAGATGATTTAATCTCGTCTCAACTAATAAATAAAGTTAACTATAAAGATAAAGATAGATTAGTAATATCAAGTAAAGGTAAAGAAGTCCTATCTTTATTTAAAAATAGATTATCTAAGGATAGTTTAAGTAAATTAAATTCTTATATAGATGGGAAAATGAATCTTATAAAAAAAGAGGCTACAATATCAGCTGATTACACCATTGAAAATTCCAATAGCTATGTAGTTAGCCTAGGTGCTTCTGAAAATAATATCCCTCTCATGGAAATTAAGGTAACAGTGGCATCAAATAAACAAGCCAGAGAGTTATGTTCCAAATGGAAAGCTAACCCCTCTGACTTATACACTAAGATTATTAAAGTTTTAACTGAGTAATTCTTATTAAGCTCATTATAAATCTACCCTTAGTATTTTCATAAATATTTTAATCTATAATCATCCCTGTAGGCTGGCCCTTTAATGGGATGATTAATTTTTCATGATTATCATTTTTATTAATCCTCATTATTAAATCATTATAGCTATCTCCTACGTAAATATACCTTTCATCGCAAATTATTCCTCTAGGCATACCACCAATTCTTATACTCTTAATATTTATAAAATTTATAATATCAATAATAGATATAGTTCCATCACCATAGTTAGATACATAGCAATACTTTTCATCGCAATACATATCAAAAGGACAATTCCCCACTGATAATCTATGTATTACTTTATGATTTCTGCTTGATATAACACTTACACACCCCTTATCCAAACTGCCTGCACTACTTTCACAAACAAGAATATAATCCCCATTTAAAGTAAATAACGCTTTTGTTGGTGCTTGCCCTACCTTTATGTTTTTAATGTCACTACCATATAAGGAATCAAATACAGTAATTGTATCATCACCATTATTGGCTACAACTATTTCATTGCTGTGATTACAACAATCAATACTATGTGGAGAGTCTCCACAAGGAATAATCTCTATTATTTCTTTTTTATTCAAATCAAAAGTTACTACATTATTTGAGTCTCCGCAAATAATATATAAATGATTTCCCAAGGCACAAATATCTCTACAGTTTCTTCCTAAATAATAGCTATAGGATTTTAAATCCTTCAAATTAACTATAGACACTGAACCATCGTAACAATTTGAAGTGAATAATTGATCCCCTTGTATACATAATCCATGAGGACCTACTTTATTTTCATTAACTCCTTCTAACTTTATAACATCTTCTAATGCAAACTTCTCTATACCAATTTTGTTAATGCTATCTTGAGTTGTATTACAAATATATAAGTACCTCATTGGAATCCCTCCTCACATTATACTATGAAGGAACCTTCCATTATGCTACGAAAAATTTGTTACACCACAAATATATTATATTTAAAATTAATTATGATTTCTTATTATCTTCCTCATATCTCCCACCATATAAAGAGAACCAGATATGACTAGCAAAGTATCCTCATCACAATATGAAAGTGCTTTAATGTATGCTTCTTCATAATCCATAATAGCTTCACACTCTTTATTGCAAATATTAATCTTCTCCTTTAAATCTTCACATAGCTCAGCTCTCTCACTATGAGGAGTTACAGCTATAATTTTTTCTGCTTTAGGACATATTATATTTATCATTTCATCTACTTGCTTATCTGCTAAAATTCCTATTATTAACACTAGTTTTTTATATTTAAAATAAATTTCTATACTTTCAGTTAACTTCCTTATACCATCAATATTATGAGCACCATCAATTACCACTAAAGGGTTTTTTCTCATAATTTCTAATCTACCTGGCCATTTAACTTGAGCTAAACCATTTGTTATACTTTCCTTTGTAATATTAACTCCAAGATCTATTAAAGCTTCACAAACATTTATAACGACATTACAATTTTGAATCTGATAAGTTCCTAAAAGAGATAATTTAACATTATACCTGTCTCTTTCTGTTATAATGTTTAAATTTTGAACCACTGTATTTCCCTTATACTCTCCTACTTTAACTAAAGATGCATTTTCTCTTTTCACTTTTATAAGTGGTGAATTTTTTTCTTTACAAATGTTCTCTATGACTTTAGTGACTTTATCTTCCTGTGGATATAAAACTACTGGAGTATTATTTTTAATAATTCCACCCTTTTCATAAGCAATTTCCTCTAAGGTATTTCCTAAAATGTTCATATGATCATAACTTACAGATCCAACTATAGATAAAATTGGTTCTATAACATTAGTAGAGTCCAGTCTTCCTCCTAGCCCCACCTCTACAACAACAAAATCAGCCTTCATTTTATAAAAATATAAAAATCCTACACAAGTTATTATCTCAAACTCAGTAGGGTTACCATAACCTAAAGTAGTTACTTCTTTAACGGCCATTGAAACTTCTGTAACTATCCTAGCTAAATCTTCCTTTGGAATATTCCTATTATTTATCTGAATACGCTCTTCAAACTCTTCAATATAAGGAGATATATAGCATCCTACTTTGTACCCACTATGTATTAATATCTTTGTAATCATAGCTGTGGTTGAACCTTTACCATTAGTTCCTGCCACATGAATAGTTTTAATCTTCTTATGTGGATTTCCAAGGAGTTCTAGTATCTTTTCTGTTCTTTCCAATCCCAGTTTACTTCCAAACTTAGCAGTATCCTTTATATAGTTAATAGCTTCAGTATAATTCATAATAACCCTCCTGAATTCTAATTTCATAACCTATTTTACCTCATTGCATATCCATACTCAACTATATAACACTAGTAATTATCAATATTAAAAAGGATATCTCAAAAGTATAAGACTATAAATAAAATATATAGTGTATACACTTTTAGATATCCTTCTATTTATTAATATTAAAATTTATTTTTATATTAACATTCCTAAATGTTTTTATTGTAACTTTTCTATACTCTCTAATACAGAATTATACATTTCTCTGTACTTTTCACCCTTAGCTTTTTCCTCTTCAACAACCTCAGCTGGAGCTTTAGATACAAATCTTTCATTAGCAAGTTTTTTCTCTACTCTTTCAATTTCTCCTTGTAGTTTAGCTTTTTCTTTGTTTAATCTTTCAAGCTCCTTCTCTACATCTACTAACTCTAAAAGTGGCATATAAATCTCTGCGCCCTTTGAAACTACAGATACTATATTTTCTGGTGCTTCTTCTTTAGAGTTTAGGATTATAACTTCACTAGCAGATGCTAATTTTTCAAAGTAAACTTTTCCTTCCTTGAAGGCTTCTGCTGCTTCAGTTGCATATATATATGTTTTAGCCTTTCTTGAAGGTGGTACATTCATTTCTGTTCTAGCATTTCTTGTATTTCTTATGGCATCTATAATATAGTTCATATATTCTTCTGCTTTGAAATCTTCTAAATCAGCTTCAAACTCTGGCCATTTAGCAATTGTAATAGATTCACTTTCTTTAGTTAAGTGAGTATAAATCTCTTCTGTGATATATGGCATTACTGGATGAAGTAATTTTAATCCTGAAACTAAAACTTTATTAAGAACATTTAAAGCTATTCCTTTAACTTCTTCATTATCACTATATAAAGATGGTTTAGCAATTTCTATATACCAATCACAGAATTCAGTCCACATAAAGTCATGAACCTTCTGAAGTGCAATACCGATTTCATATTTTTCTATATTCTCTGTAACTTCTTTAACTATATTGTTAAGTCTTGATAATATCCATCTGTCGGCTACAGAATAGTTTTTACAATCTTTATATTTCTCTATAAGAGCTTCATCATTGTACATCATAACAAATCTTGATGCATTCCAAATCTTATTAGCAAAATTTCTTGCTGCCTCAACTCTTGATTCATAGAATCTTATATCACTTCCCGGAGCATTACCAGTAACAAGGGAAAATCTTAGAGCATCTGCTCCATAATTTTCTATAACTTCTAGTGGGTCAACACCGTTATCTAAAGACTTAGACATCTTTCTACCTTGATCATCTCTAACCATCCCATGGAAAAACACTGTTTTAAATGGTACTTCATCCATGTTGTACAAACCTGAGAATATCATTCTTGCAACCCAGAAGAATATAATATCTCCACCAGTAACCAATGTACTTGTTGGATAAAAATATTTTAAATCCTCTGTATCACCAGGCCAACCTAATGTTGAGAATGGCCATAGGGCTGAACTAAACCAAGTATCTAAAACGTCTTTATCTTGCTCTAGATTTGTAGAGCTACACTTACTACAATGAGCTGGTGCTTCTGTTTCAACTATTATCTCTCCACAATCTTTACAGTACCAAACTGGGATTCTATGTCCCCACCATAATTGTCTTGAAATACACCAATCTTGAATATTTTCCATCCAGTTATAGTAGATTTTTTCAAATCTTTCTGGAATGAATTTTATATCTTTTTCTTTTACAGCTTTAATTGCTGGTGTTGCAAGAGTATCCATTTTTACATACCATTGCTTAGAAAGCATTGGCTCAATAGTACATCCGCATCTATCATGAGTTCCTACATTATGACTATGATCTTTAATCTTAACTAAATATCCTTGTTCTTCTAAATCTTTTACTATAAGTTTTCTAGCTTCATATCTCTCAAGGCCTGAATACTTTCCATAACCTTCAGATATAGTTCCGTTTTCTTCTAAAACCACAACTTCTTCTAAATTATGTCTCTTACCTACTTGATAATCATTTGGATCATGAGCTGGAGTTATCTTAACACAACCTGTTCCAAATTCCATATCTACATAGTCATCGGCAACAACTTCAATTTCTCTCTCTACTAATGGTAACCTAAGCTTCTTACCAACTAAGTGAGCATATCTTTCATCCTTAGGATTAACTGCTACTGCAGTATCTCCAAGTAAAGTTTCTGGTCTTGTTGTAGCAATTTCAACTACTTCATCACTACCTATTACAGGGTAATTTATGTGCCAGAAATGTCCTCCTTGCTCTTCATATTCAATCTCCGCATCTGAGATAGCAGTCATACATTTAGGACACCAGTTTGTAATTCTATTTCCTTGATATATAAGACCATCTTTGTATAATTTAACAAAAACTTCTCTAACAGCCTTACTTAAATTTTCATCCATAGTAAAAGCTTCTCTTGTAAAATCAGCAGAACAACCCATTTTTTTAAGTTGAGTTTTAATTCTATCTCTATATTCCTCTGTCCATTCCCAAACCTTTTCTAAAAATGCCTCTCTACCAATTTCCTTCTTTTTAATTCCTTTTGCAAGTAAAGCTTTTTCAACTCTTACTTCAGTAGCTATACTTGCATGGTCCTCTCCTGGAAGCCATAATGTGCTATACCCTTGCATTCTCTTAGTTCTTATAAGTATATCTTGAAGAGTGTTATCTAAAGCATGACCAAGGTGCAGTTGTCCTGTGATATTCGGTGGTGGCATTATTACTGTATATGGCTTTTTATTTTTATCTACTTGTGGAGTAAAAAATCCACTTTCTTCCCACCACTTATATAGTCTTTCTTCAAACTCTTTAGGATCATAATTCTTTGCTATATTGTTATTTTCATCCATTGTTATTACCTGCCCTTCTATTGTTTTTATTTTTTACTTTTGATTACTTGTTCTAACAATTACAGTTCTTAGTAGCTATAATGTACAAAACCTTAACTAAACTATTACACAGAAATTAGCATTACATTTATTAATATATTTAATACTAGGGTAATTTAATAGATTAGTATAAAATTAATAAAAAAAAGCGCTATCACCCCAAAGGACGACAGCGCGCGTTACCACCTTTATTTCTCAAAATTACTTTTAAGACTCTCTTAATTTTAACGATGAGGAACCACCGTCTCTAGCTACTTAATTTCGCTAAAGCAACTCCGAAGCTACCTTCAAAATACTTCCTATAGAAAACCTTTCAGCCCATGGATTTTCCTCTCTTAATATTTCATATTCTTACTCCTCTTCATCACAGTCAATTTATTATGTATTATATATATTTCTCTTTTATAATATTATATACAATACAACTCTTTTGTCAATATAAATTTTAAAATATAATTTACATAAATTTATAAATGTTATAGTATATTTTAGAACAAAATGGAAAATATTAAGATAAAGTACTAATTAGGAGGTCTTTTCCTTGAATTATTTTGCACAAGGTAATGATTTATATAAACTTAAGGACTATAAAAATGCTATTGATATGTATAAAAAATCTGCAGAGTTAAAGGAATATGAAGCACCTTCATTTTATAATTCTGCTGTATGTTTTATTAAACTAAAAAACTATAAGGCTGCAATACCTCTTATTCATAGAGCTTTGAATCTACGAAAAGAAAGTAAATATTATTTCAACCTTGCTTATTGTCATGTAATGATGGATGAAAATAAAAAGGCCCTAAATTATTTTAATACTGCATGGTCCATAGATAATACGGATACTGAATGTGAAAAGGCCATAAGTTTCATACTTTCTAAATATAAAAAAACAAGCATATAAGCTTGTTTTTTTATATTTAACTATTATTTTAATTTCATAATACAAACTTTATAATATAAAAGTTATATAAATCTAATATAAAAGACTAATTAAAACTTAAGTTTTAATTAAATTTTTACTTCCATTCTCCTGCGATTTTTCTATTTCTATGCTCTGAATTAAAGGTATCATTATCAAAATAATTCCCTGCATTATAAAAAGTTGAATCCACATTTACCCATTTATCCATTTCCTTTATATACACTTCATTCCATGAGTGACTAACCCAAGACATTCCATTATAACCTTCTCCTACAATTAGTCTTACTGGTATATCATTTGCTTTACACATTGCAACATATAAACATGCATAGTCAAAGCAAACACCTTTTCCTGTATTAAAAGTATTTATGGCTCCAGAATTAATCTCTGTAGGTATGGGATTATTCATAACTTCTGTAGCCTTATCATCATCATAAATTATAGCATTCCCTATCCATTCATATAAAGCTCTTGCTTTATCATAATCATTATCATACTTACTAGTTATACTTAACGCAGTATTATCTATGATCTCATTAGATCTTATTCCCTCATCTAATGTTACTCCATTATAAAAAACTACCCCTTGAAGATATCCATTTACATCATCTACTATATTATTTTTCTCATCTACTACTTTAAATGAATTCTCTAATATATTGGGGAAACTTTTAGCTATCTCAGAATCCGTAACAGGCTCTATAATCTTTTTATTAATATAACTATATATGGTAGATGAATTTAATTTATTATCTAGCTTTGGATTATTTAAAAAAATTGATGCATAGCTAAGTAGTGCTGATAATATTATCATATAACATATAGCCTTAGGAATTTGAAATATTCCTCCTAATAAAGCTCTAGTACCTCTGCCTGTATTTCTAATACTGGTATCAATGGCATCTGAAGCTGGATATAAAGTAGTCCTGCTGATAAATTCTATAAGGGCTTTAAATATCTGATAAATAATTAAGAATGTAAACAATAGTATAATTGCATTAAATAGCTTAGATTTAGTAATAAGATAAGCAAAGGATGGAGAAATCTTTGAGGATATATATTCAACTAATCCATACTTATCTAATGCAAACACATTTTTTACCACCACAGTAGTTAATATTATTGAACAAACCATTGCCATAGAAGTTAATACACCCTTAATTGTAACCACCATGCTTTTACTTTTCAATTTAAATACAATGCCCATTATTACAGGATATACAAATGCTATAACCAATACTAATGAAACAATATTTATATTATACTCCTCTAAAAATTCCATTCTATCCCTCCTTTTCTCTCCTGTTAGATTTTCTTCTAGATTTAATAATAGGAATCTTCACCTTTAATAATCTTGTTTAATACAGTTTTGATATCGCTGTAATTATAACCCTTTCTTAAAAGGAAATCCTGTAATTTTTTCTTTATTTTAATTGCATCCTCTTCTGATTTGCTAAGGCGTTCATATCTTTTCTCTGCAATACTGAGAAGTTCATCCCATTGATTTTCCTTAACCTGATTATAACCATCTGACCTAAAGACCTCTATATTTTCTTTTTCCGTGATTTCTAATTTATTTACTACTGATTTAATAGTATCAAAATTATATCCCTTAGATATTAAAAAAGTATTAAGTTTACTTTTTATTTTTACTATATTGCCTTCATTTTTACATAGCACCTTAAGTTTTTTTTCTGCTAGCTTTAAAGCCACTGTTTCTTCATCCTTAGAAGAAATTTCATTTAGTATGTTATTTATCATTTCCTCAGATATACCCTTTTTTATAAGTTTATATCTAATGTTTCCTTTGCCTTCTATTCTAATATTTTGTGTTACAAAAGCTTTTGAATAATATTCATCATCAATAAATTTATATGCCTTTAGAAATTCTAAAACTCTGTCTATAACACTATCTTCATATTCTTTCCTTTGTAGAAATTCTCTCACTTGAAACTCACTCTTTAGAGCTCTCTCAATATACTTTAATGCCTTTGTCTTTGCTGTAAGAAAATTATCTTCAACTATAACTTTCTTCAGTTCTTCAATATTAATTTCTTTTCCCTTAGATAAATTATGATAATATACTAATTCACTGCTACATCCAAATGCAAATTCACCATTTATAAATATATTTACTCTGTTATCCTTTTTCTTTTGGGCTTCAATCTTAGTAATTATTTTACTCACTGTTCTTCCTTCCCATCATCTATAGAAATTTTATACCTTACTCCCTATCACATAGAAGTACATGAATTGTAGGCTTATTTAGTACCTTCTTAGCTACTTCATATAAATCTTGAGCTACTATATAATTCAAATTCTCCATATCTTCATTAAATTGATATAAATTATCCTCTTCCATAGCCTGATGTACTACATAATTTCCCAAATCTGTTGAATCCTCTAAAGTAGAAGCTATAGCAGTCTTAAACACCTTTTTCATTAAATTTATAGTATTACCATCAAATACAATTATTTCCTCTTTAATTTTTTCTATACAATTATTTATGGTTTCTATAGTTGCATCAACATCCTCTGGCGCTACTGCTGCATAGATATATAAAGTTTTCAAGTTGTTTGTTAAGTCAAGACTTGTATAAATATCATAAGCAAGTCCCCTATCTTCTCTAAGTTCTCTAAATAATATAGAATTAGAACTCTCTCCAAACTTGTGATTTAATATTCTTAAAGCTAACTCTTCTTTCTTAGTTAGGTCTTTAAAGGTATATAAATATATTATTGTACTCTGCTCCATATTATCTCTATGAGTAATCTTAATTTTTTCTTTATTTTTTTCAAAATTTAAAATAGGCTTATTTACTTCTTTTCTTTTCCACTGACTAAAATATTTTTTAACTAACTCTATTACATATTCATGTTCATAAGATGATACCACCGTTATCACTGTATTATTAGAAACATAGTGATTATTATAATATCTTATTAAATCTTCTCTACTAATTGACTTTACAATCTCTTCTTTTCCTATAACATCAATCTTCAATGGACTATGAGTAAATGCCATATCATTTATTTTTTGAAAAGATAAATCTTCTACATCATCCTTACCACTTCTTAATTCTGCTAATATTACTCCTCTTTCCTTCTCAATGTGTTCCTCTAAAAAAGTAGGATGTTGAAGTAAGTCACTAATCAATTCTAAACTTACATCTAATTCTTCGTTTAAAGTAGTTGTATTAAAAACAGTGGACATATAATCTGTATAAGCATTATACTCTCCACCTAAATTTTCTAAATCACTATTTAATTTTTCATTATCTCTATTTACAGTTCCCTTAAAAAGCATATGCTCTATGAAATGAGATATGCCACGTTCTTGCTTTTCTTCACAAACAGCTCCAACCATAACTCCTATATTTAAAGAAGCTATTTGGGTTTCTTTTTTTATAGTTATTAACCTAAGTCCATTTTCCAAATATGTTTCCATTGTATCAAATAAAAATTTTTTCATATATTCTCCTTACTTTAAAATATCTATATATAATTATACCTATAATTCTAATTATATCTACACATAATATAATATATGATTTTCTATAAATGTAATAGAGTTTTATATTTCCACCTGCATAATTTTATTTATTTCATTATATTTAGTTATAAATACTTAGGTATAAAATTTCAGTTTACAATTGCTATTATGGATTTACTGTGTTACTATTAGATGTATTTAAAGAAAAAAGAGAAGAGGAATATGAATGATAAAAACTAAATTTGAAGAACTTGGACTTAAGGATTCCATATTAAAGTCTATAAATGACTTAAACTTTGAAAATCCTAGTGATATACAAGAGAAAAGCATTCCTGTAAGTTTACAAGGTTACGATATAATAGGTCAAGCGCAAACAGGAACTGGTAAAACCCTTGCCTTTGGAGCACCTATTCTTAGCAACATGGGCCCTAAGGGTGGAGCTATCCAAACCTTAATATTAGCTCCAACAAGAGAGTTAGCTATTCAGGTTAGCGAAGAACTTTTGAAATTATGCAAGTATGAAAAGTATAAAATCCTACCAATCTATGGTGGTCAATCCTTTGACAGACAACTTGCTGCTCTAAAAAGAGGAGTAGATATTGTAGTTGGAACTCCTGGAAGAATATTAGATCACATTAATAGAAGAACATTAAAACTTCAAAATGTTAAATTCTTAGTTTTAGACGAAGCTGACGAAATGTTAAACATGGGATTTATTGAGGATATTGAAAGTATCCTATCTAACTTAAATGAGGAAAGACAAACGCTTTTATTCTCTGCTACAATGCCAAGACCAATAAAAAACCTATCTAAAAATTACATGAAACCTGATGCTCAACATATTGTAATAGCTAAAAAATCCATGACTGTATCCAAAATACAACAATCATACTTTTTAGTTAACTCATCTAATAAATTTGATTCACTTTGTAGAATTTTAGACGTAGATAATCCAACTACAACAATAATGTTCTGTAAAACTAAAAAAGGTGTAGATGAGTTAGTTGATGCTTTACATGGTAAAGGCTATAGTGTTGAAGGTATGCACGGAGATATGAAACAAAGCCAAAGAATGAACACATTAGCTAAATTTAAGAGCGGACAACTACATTTCCTTGTAGCTACTGATGTTGCAGCTCGTGGAATTGATGTTGAAGATGTTACTCATGTTATTAACTATGACTTGCCACAAGATATAGAATCTTATGTGCATAGAATAGGAAGAACTGGAAGAGCTAATAAAGAAGGTATTGCTTATAGCTTTGCTTCAAGAAAAGAAGTTTCTTTTATAAGACAAATAGAAAATCATACTAAAAGTAAAATAGTTAAAAAAGACATTCCTACTTTAGCTGATATATTCTCTGCTAAATCTGGAAGTTTAATAGAAAACATTGGGAATGTATTACAAGAAGACTCATACAATACATTCTTACCTATGGCTAAAGAGCTAATAAATGAGTATGGTGCTGAAGATGTTACTGCTTCTTTACTAAAACTAATGTTTGATAAAGAATTAAATTGTAACTATGCTGAAGAGTCTGTAGATGTAGATGATACAACAAGATTATTCTTATCTATAGGTAAGCTCGACAAGGCCAGAGCTAAAGATGTTATTGAATTTTTAGATAACACTGCCGGTGTTAAAGGTAAAGAAATTGGAAGAATTGATATCCTTGATAAGTTCTCCTTTGTTGATGTACCTAGCAATCTTGTAAATATAATATTAGAGAATTCTAAAGGAAAAATGTTTGGTAAAAGAAAAGTAAACATTGAAATATCTAATAAAAGAAAATAGATTTGCATCTAATATATAGTCAAAATGCGGTATTTTACATAATACTGCATTTTTTATTTTTTTACTAAATATTGTATACCTATAGAAAATATAATGTTAAAATATAGTAAATAATATTTTAAAAGGAGGACATATGAAGATTTTAAATAAAATTCTATTAATAGTATTATTAATTTTCTGTGTTGTTCTAAGTGGTTGTAATAACAATAATAAATATGAAGAAGCCTCCTCTTTCACTGATGGCCTAGCAGCAGTTAAACTTAGAGGTCTATGGGGATTTATTGATACAGAAGAAAATCTAGTTATAACTCCAACCTATGAAGAAGCACATTCATTTTATAACAATATAGCCCCTGTAAAAAAAGATGGATTTTGGGGTGCTATAGATAAAAAGAATAATGTGATAATTCCTTTTGATTATGAAGAAGCTACTATTGTATCTGATACTCTCATTTCTGTTAAAAAAAACAGTAAGTATGGTTGTATAGACTTTAAAAACAATATAGTAGTTGATTTCGTATCTGAAACCCCAATTTCATTATATAATTGTGGAGAGGAAAATATAGCCATTATAACAGAAAACAATTACCAAGGCTTTATAGCTTTAAATACTAATTTAAAGGTAGAGCCCAAGTATACTGCCATAATGCCTAACAATTCTATAGTTCATCTTGAAAGTAACGGAAAATTTGGTTTTGTAAATCTAGAAAGTAAAACTATAGTAGAACCTAAATATTCTTATTACTTAAGCTTCAATGATGATTTAGCTCCTGTAGATATAGATGGAAAGTTTGGTTATATAAATACTAAAGATAAAATGATAATTAAACCTATTTACGATGGGGCTGATTCATTTATTAATGGACTAGCTACAGTATATCTTGATGGTAAGACTGGATGTATAGACAAGAATGGTGATGTTGTAATTCCATTTAAATATGATTATATAAACTCCTTTTGGGAAAGTGATGTTTTGCTAGCTTCCTTAGACAACAAGGTTGCTCTTATGAATACTAAAGGAGAATTGCTCTTTGAACCTAAGTTTGAATACATTGAATTAGGTTCAGGAGATGATATGTTTGCTGCTAGCTATGTAGATGAAGATGGTAACCGTAAGAATGTATTTATAAATAAACAAGGTGAAATTATACTTAACACAGACTATACTGAAATTTATCCATTCTATGATGGCTTTGCTACCATTTATAAGTCAAGCAAATGTGGTATCTTAGCTTCTAATGGAATTGAGGTAGTTCCTCCTATTTATGATGAGGTTTATAATATTGATTCATCTAGAAATATATTTCAAGTATGCCTAAATGGTAAATGGGGTCTTATAGATAAAACCCAAAAGGAAATTTTAAAATGCGAATATGATATTATTGACCCCTACAATGAAAATATCTTTTTAGTAAGTAAAGATAATAAATGGGGGCTTTATAACAAATCCTCTAATAAGTTTACAGATATCATATATGATGAAATCACTCCTTCCTTCGGGGATATAGCTCCTATATCTGTAAAATTAGATAATCAGTGGTTTTACATTGATGAAGATGGTAATAAACTAAAGTAATTTTTAAATCATAGTTATATGAAATATTTTATAATTACACTAATACTTTAAAGAATATATAAGTTTTAAAGGATGCATGATGGATATATTTATTATGCATCCTTTTCATATCTCTCTAAAGCTCTCATAAAGTTACCCTCTACTAATTCACTTAACTTTTCAATAATCTTATGAGAATCTTCCTTCATTCCACCATTCATCCACTGAATTACCAAACCTGTAAATGCTAAAGTATAAAAATTTGCAATAAACTTTTTATTGTCTTCTGTAGCTCTCATATTCTGAGAAACTTCATTAACTACTCCAATAATTAAATCATAAGTAACTGTGTAAAGATATGAATCTAGGTGATTCTTTCCTAAAGAATTTAAAGTATTCATGCAAAATCTTCTATTGCTTTCTATATAGTTGAAAATCTTTTGAAATCCATCAGTCCAGGTGTTATAACTTCTGTATTGTGATATGCTTTCTACGGCTTCTGTTTCATAAATCCATTCCAGTAGATTGTATATATCTTGAAAATGATAGTAAAATGTTTGTCTATTTAATCCACAGTTATTAACTATCTCTTTAACAGATATCTTATTTAAAGGTATAGAATTCATTAATTCCTTCAAAGATTTAGCTAATGCTTTTTTTGTTATTATTGAATTTGACATAGGTACTTATTTCCTCCCTATGGATTTTTTCATCTTTACATTTACTATACATTATATTATCCTTTTAATCCATTAATTTTCTATTACCCCTCTTTAAAATTTATAAATATTTATGCAACAATAAAAGCTATCTATAAAATAGTTAAACCTATTAAGTTAACCGATTTATAGATAGCTCTATGATTTATAATATTATATGATATACTTAAGTCGCAATAACATTATAAATGTTTTCTTTTATAATAATTTACTGTTCTATTACTTGATGAGCTCCAACCTTTACAAATTCTTGAGCATCAGTATTAATAAGTTTTTCCATCCAATCGTTACCTGCATTTGTAGGAACAGTAACTCTAACTGTCATTTTAATAAAATCTCTAACTTCCATTCCATTTTCATATACTCTATTAGGAACATTTGGATCTAATTTTGCATGACCATGCTGAGAAGTAAAGTTTACCATCTCAAGCTTTAAACCATCAACTAATTTAGGGTTAAATTGCACTGTTGTATCTGCTTTTAGTGTTCCGTAATTAGCAACTATTATGTCTCTTTCGAAAGTATCTCCTGGCTTAACATTTTCATAGCTTAATGTCTTTCCACCATCTTTGTCAACTACTTCTGTAACTTTTGATGTGGCCTTCCAACTATCAGCATTGGCATCTGTAGCCCAATATGCTTTTACATCTAGTTTACCCATTGTGATGTTTACTTCATTTTTTAATGAATCACTATCAGTAAAATAAGCATAAGTACCATATCCTCCTACCCCTGTTGTAATTGCTGCTGCCATTAATAATGACACAATTTTAATTTTAGTTTTCAATTTAAATTCCTCCCATAAAATATAATATTTATTATATAATGGTGTGGATTCACTATTAACTCCATATTCACTAAGTGACCATATACAGTGAATACTTCTTCGCTCCCTTTATAACCCTTTTGAAAATGTAAAATTAAATTTTAAATAATATTAATAAAGTTAACTATTCAATACTTTTTTTCTTTATTCTAAGCAATTTAACTTCTTTAAATATTTCCTTTAAAATATAGTACATAATTATTATCCAAGCCAACGCTAAAAATTGAATGCTTTGCATTTTACTTATTATAAATCCACATTTAGGTATTTTGAAACAATACCTAGATATTATCTGACCAGAACTTATTTGATTCTCATCATTAACTTTATTAGCATCACCTTTAGTAGTAAAGGTAGTTCCATTTTCATCTTTTTGAACTATTCTATGTGTTACTAACATATTCCCTACTTTAAATGTAATAACATCGCTAACCTTAAGTATAGATGCATCTTTTATTTTAGCGCCAATTATTAAATCTTGTGAGTAAAACTCCGGATTCATACTTTCTGATAATACATTTAAATAAGTATAGCCAAGTATACTTGGTACATATTCCTTATCAACTCTTATTTTTAAACTTTGAATTATAATAGTAAACAATAATATAATTAATACATAACTCACTGTTTTTTTTGCATACTTAAATATTTTTTTTAAAATATTCTTATCCTGTTGTTTTCTTTTTTCTTTTCTCATTATTTTTAATTTCCTTTCTACCATAAAATAATTTTAATAAACTATTAAATATGAATACTTTAATTAGAATAGCTTAACTACTTACTCTAATTATTTAAAGGAACCCATTCAACCCATTCAAGAATAATATATATTAATTTACATATAATGTATTTATATACTTATATTACCTTCTACAACTATCATTGTCAACATATTTTTGTTATTATATACCATTTTCAAAAAAATAAAAAGTTACCCTTTCACAAAAGTTTCAAGGTAACTCTCTTGCGTATATAAAAACATATAAGGTATATAAAATATGAATCTATTGCTTACTTTATAATATTACCATTGCTTGTAATAGTAATCTCAGTATATGGTACAATTACCTCTGAAGTAAGCATGGCACTTTTAACTGAAGCTACTATTCCTGAGCAGCATGGCACTTCCATTCTAACTACAGTTATACTCTTTATATTGTTCTTCTTAAGTATTTCAGTTAATTTATTCTTATAATGTTCATTGTCATCAAGTTTTGGACATCCTATTACTGTAACTTTATCCTTCATAAAGTCTCTATGGAAATTCCCATAAGCATAAGCTGTACAATCTGCTGCTACTAATAAGTTAGCATCCTTTAGATATGGCGCACTAGTATTTATTAAGTTCAATTGTACCGGCCATTGCATAAGCTCAGAGTTGTTTTCAGTAGTATTCTCTCTTTTTTTAGGCATAGTTTCCATAGTGATTATTGGTTTTCTTTCAATGGTTTTAGCCATTGTTCCAGGACATCCACATGGCAACTTTTCTTCCCCACCAATGTTTATATCTTTAATCTCTTTAGACTTATTATCTAATTCTAAAATTCTTGTCTTTACTGCATCATCATCATATTCATCCGCTTCTCTTTCTATAATCTCTATAGCTGCTGTAGGACAATTGGGTAAGCAATCTCCTAATCCATCACAATATATATCGCTAACAAGCTTTGCCTTTCCATTAACTAATTCTATAGCTTTTTCATGACAAGCCGTAACACATAATCCGCAGCCATTACACTTTTCTTCATGAATCTTAATTATTTTTCTCTTCATAACAAATCCTCCTAAACCTATTATTTAATCTCATTTAGCATATTTCTCAAAATTATATTTTTTAGCACACTTATTTTTTGTTTATTTTCAACACCAAGTTTAAAATAAACTATATTTACTATATCTTAATTATAACTAGATATCCATAATAGGTCTGTAACTTTTGTTACACAACTAAATTTTTATTTATCTTACTAATTTTCTTGTTAAGGTACCTATTCCTACCCCCATCATAATTACTCCTACTATCATTTCAGTATTTGCAACTATATAAGAAGCTGGTATTGGCGTTTCATTATCAGACCCTAGCCCTGTAAATAATTCAACACTTATATTTATACATTGATTCATTTGACTTAGAAATTCATTGAAGCTTTTTGGTAAACCTATACCCCACCAGTAACTAATTATTTGGCTTTGTGATGAATATCCCAAAGTCAAATACATAGTTGCAAAAATTAGTATTAAAACTAAAGAGGTTATTAATGGATATAATATTCGTTCTCCATACCCACAGGTAAACCAATAAATATAAGATATTGTTTTAGGTAATAGCTTTTTCAAGCTTTTTCTTTGCATATTCTTACAAAGATAATAGTATTCTCCAAAGTTGTTCTTCAAATTATTTTCATTATATTTATCAGCAATGGTTTCATATACTTCATATATCCCTTCATATTCATCCTTAGTTTTTTTCTTTGGCTGAATTTTATCAAAAAAAGTTTTTGGATCCAGTTTGCTTTTTAACTTATCATTAAATTCTAAATCCTCAATGTAAGTTGATATTATTTTTCCTCCTGATAAATCCACATCAACTAAATTAATTCTTTTCATATAAGAATTTATAATTATAGCATTAGACATATCTGTAAGTTCAAAAGATGTATGTTTAAGTTCACATTCATCAAAAATTAAATATGTAATATTAGAACTTAAAAACTTACAATATAACTTACACCTTTCAAAGATGCAAGATAAATTATCCTCCTTATTTAAAGACGGTACATTATTAATTTCTTTCAAAATCATAGTGCAATTTTCGAAAATTACTCCTCCCCCCCCAAAGTCACACTCTATGAACCTACATGCAACAAATGTGCAATTTTTAAACTTTATATTATAAAATTTACACTCTATAAACTCAGTGCATACAATATTTTTATCAGTAATCTCTAAAAAATACCCCTCATTTTCAGTTGAAGAATTATTTATAGTTCTATCTTTAATGCTTCTAAAACTATACTCTTCATCTGGTTTGATACTAATTTTGTTCTTATTATTTTTTATTTCACTAAATAGTTTCTTATTATTTTCTATTCTTTTATATAGCTCTTCCTTTCCCTTAAACACTTCTTCTTTAAAGTTTATATAAGGCATAAAAGTCCTCTCCTTTAAACATCTACTATTTTTTATACTAATACTACTTAGTATGATACCTTTATATAAGAATTACTCCTGTGCCTATATAGCTATTTTATTTTTCATCATAATGCTTTTTAAAAGAGAAAATAAAAAACTGCATCATCCTTAATTATCTGAGTTAATTTTATTACTCTTTAATTACAAGGCTGAAACAGTTTGTTTCAAATTCTATTTCTTTATAATTTTAATTTTTTTCTTAGGCACCTGAAAATAAATAATAAGTCAAAGATGGGAAGTATATTTTGAGTTAGACAAGGAAACAGGTTCCGCAGATAGTAGCACTATCTAAGGGTTCTGTTGACGCAGTATAACACAAAATAGACGAGTATTCTGACTTACTTATTTTTTGAAGATGCCTTACATAGATATGCTGCCATAATTGCTGTTGCTGGTACAGTTAGAATTATTCCTATAGTTCCTGATAGCCCTTGAATCAGTTCGGTACCAAGGATATCTAAATTCAGTAACCTATTAGCTGTCATACTGGAAGAGTATAATAAAATAAGTATGTTTATAGCTCCTCCTGCAAATGCTAAAATTAAAGTATTAGCCATAGTTCCTATTATATCTTTACCAATATTCATACCACTTTTAAATAATGCTTTTATACTCATAGTCTTATCTATGGAACTTATTTCAAATATAGATGAGGATATTGACATAGCTACATCCATAACGGCTCCCAATGCAGACACAAGAATCCCTGCAAAAAATATACCCTTTATTTTTAGATTAGTCGTTTCTGCTATATACATTATACTTTCTACCTGTGACATGTTTATTCCTGAGAGATTTGTGGTTTCACCAAATATGTAGGCAAGTATTCCTGCTATTAAAACTCCTATTAAAGTTCCTAATATAGCCGACAATGTTTTCTTATTTGTTCCTGATACTAGCACTAATGTAATTGATGTACTTATTATAGCTATTATTATAGCTGATATTATAGGACTTACACCTCTTAGCATTAATGGTACCATTAAAAATATTACGCATATCATTGTAAATAGTAATGCTACTATAGATTTTAAGCCTTTAAATCCTCCAACCAATAATATTACTAATAAAAATATAATAACCATAATAGATAAAGAAGTGCTTCTCTTAAAGCTAGATATAGCCACATC
This sequence comes from Clostridium sulfidigenes, assembly GCF_052067195.1. Lineage (NCBI taxonomy): Bacteria > Bacillati > Bacillota > Clostridia > Eubacteriales > Clostridiaceae > Clostridium > Clostridium sulfidigenes. Next base: position 91,193 of record NZ_JBQHQR010000008.1, read on the forward strand.
ATTAAGCTTATCGTCCATAAAGTACATGGCAACTATTACCCTGTCACCTTTTTTAACTACAGTATTATATAGTCTACTTACATTATTAGTTATTTCATATTGATTTTCCACATAAGGACCATTTAATATTTTAACTGATACCTGTTGATATCCTAGTTCTATTTCTTCTATATACTTATCATCTTGCAAATTTTCTTTAATAACATTTACTATTTCTGCTTCATAATATTCTACTCCAGTACTTAGCTTGTCCAGCAAAAATCCATTAGTAAATATTAGTTTCGATGAAAAAACAATTAATATTCCTAATATAACGGTTACTGTTATTGTTATAATATCCTTCTTGTATTTATTTATATTCATTAATAACCCTCCTCTCACCTATTTTATTGTAAGGGGCTGTTTCAAACTTACTTTGAGTCAGCCCCTAAATTTAATGTCTAATTTTATTTTTTACTCTGCTCTGTATTCTCTCCTTTGTTTTTTCTCTTAAATAATAGAGTTATTCCTCCTCCAATTACTAAAACAGCTATAACTATTAGTACTATTGAAGAACTATCGCCTCCCGTTTGAGGTAAGTTTGAAGTGCTATTTCCTGAATTACTTGGTTTGTTTGGTTTGTTTGGTTTATTAGGTTTATTAGGTTTACTTGGATTTTCTGGTTTTTCGTTATCATTTTCACCTGGTTTTTCTTTATCTATTACAGTTACCTTTCTTGTCATAGTAGTATTATTTCCAGAGCTATCAGTTATGCTGTAAGTTAAAACATACTCTCCAGCCTCACTTATATCTACTGAACCTGTAATTACTATTTTTGAAGTTATATCTCCATCCTCTTTATCCGTAGCAGTTACACCTGATTTAGGATCAAAGTTATCTCCAACCTTTATTGTTATATTCTCAGCTCCATTAATCACTGGTTTTTCATTGGTTTCTTCACTTGGAATTAATATAATTTCTCCAGTATTTCTAACTCTAAGTCTTGCTCCTTCAGGATCCATTGAACCAAGTCCAATAGCTGATACTGTATCTCCAACTTTAATATTCTTATCCCATATTCCCTTTCTACCCTCATCTTTTCCATCCCATATATATCCTTCTACATATATCCTTGACTCTCCAGTGCCATCGTTAATATATAAATTAGATTTATCCATTCTAACTACCTTACCTTGCACCTGAATAAGCTTACCACCATTCTCAGCTATCATACTATTTCCTGTAGAAAGCTTTACTGGAGATATATCAACTGGGTTTTCATCAATAATTTGAATTTGAGCATCTTCATCCTTAACTTGAATTTCAAATTCACCCTGATATGCATCTACTGTACCTGTAACTCTAATTTTTTGTCCAACCCTTAATGGAGTTTTAGATACACCAAATATACATATACCTCCTGTTTCATCTTCTATATACACTACTTCAAAGAAGGAATTTTTAGGAGTTACTGCCTCTGACTGAGAAGTTACTATACCTTCTATAGTAAACTCTTCTCCTAGTAAATCAGGTACATTGTCCTTATTTGCATCTATTCTAACATCTTTGATATTTACTTTTTCAGCTACCTTCTCTGGCATCATCCAACCCATAATATTTTTTACTATTTTAATATTTGAGTAAGATATTGCATTTTGCCCATCTGTTTCAAAGTCTGAGAAAAATGTATTACCAGCTACTACTACCTTACCACCATTAATTAGCTCTTCTGCTCCAATAACTGATACCTTTCCTTGTGCTACTGGTATGTTATCTTTAGCATTATCTGCATCGCTAGTAGTTGTAGTTTCATAACCCTTTACTAAGAAATCTACCTTCTCTCCCTTAGCTCCATCTGCAAGGACAACTGAAGCTCCACTATAGAAGCTATATTGCTCTTTTCCATCTTCGATACCAGATACTAAATTGTATAATGGTGAACTGTATTTATTAAAATATAATCTATAAGGTTGACCACCATTAGTAGTATTATCAATAACTTGGTCATCATTTATTCTAAGTTCTGTTCCTATAGCTTCAAGTAATGGATTAAGCTGCCTATCATTGCTATATTCACCTTCACCATCCTTATAGTCAGCAATAGTAGTTACTATTATATTTCCTCCAGCCTTTACATAATCAGCAATAGCCTTTATCTCACTTGTCTCTAACTTACTCTTAGTTAAGTTATATTCTGACTTATCAATACTCTGTGGGTTTGTAAGAATAAATAAATCTACTCCCTTGAGAGTATCTGCAGTTATTGTCTCTTTATTTAAAGAAAGTATTGTATTTCTCTGTTGTAACAAATTTTTAAGAGAAGTATATTTTCCTGCATAATTTCCACTTACATATTGATTTACGTGAGCACCATCTATTACAACTCTATAAGTGTTTTCTGGATTTCTAACTTTGACTTTTACACTATTAGTAAATACTTTTTCACTGCCTTCATGATTTATTGTGGCTTTAGCATAAATTGTATATTCACCTTGTTTAGCAGGTATCCAATCTATTTGAACATTTTCGGTTTTAGTTCCTTCCACTAAAGGAATAACTTTTTCACCTACTTTATTTTCTGTTTTAATTTCATTTACAAAGAACTCCACCTTAGAGTCTTTTAAAGCCTTAGCTTCATTATTGTAAACTCCTACAGAAACTTGAACCTTTTCATTAGGTAAAGTTATTTCATTGTCTACAGTTACTGCAGTTAAACCAAAGTTACTACTATCCCCAACCCATACTGGTGCTGTAACAGCTATATCCTGATCACCCTGCACTATCTTTAAATAGTAGTAGGTATATTCTGGAGACAAATCAAACTGCCAATCTACATTTTTAGAATTAAATTCTTTAGATACAACCTCAACTCCACCATTAGAAATAACTGATACTTTCTTTATAGTATCATCATCCGTTATATTAACTTTAAAATTTAGTTTATCTACTTCACCTAAGGAACTTCCCATTAGACTACCATTTACTGTGTAATCAATAATCATATTCTCATCTTCTGAAGCATATACATTTAAATTTTTTATAGAATCATATATATCTCCCCTAGAGTTATCTGTGGCTATAATTACTGTTCTTGCATTATTAGCTGTAAACCACTTGCCCTTATGATTATCTTGGTTATTGGTTGGTGCAACATGCCATCCTTTATCAAGAGCTCTTGTATAATATTCATAACTTGGAAAATAACCTGAACCTCTTATTGGCCCCTCACCATTACCAACTTCCACTAAGTTTACAACCTTGTCTGTAGCCTCACTATAATAACCAAAGTCTGCAAAATCCCCAAAAGTCTTACCTGGATGATTTAATTGAGAAATTGACTGTGGTTGTGTTTGCAATGCATTGTAATAGTTTTGTAAATCCATGGCCTTATTTGATCTGGTTTCAAATCCTGGTGTATTAAATGTATTTATATGACCCCACCCTCCAGTAGAACCTGACCAAGTCATTTCATATCCATATATAGCTGTAAAATCATCTTCTTTATCATATTTATCCGCCGTAACCTGAGCATTTGTCCAAGCTTTGCTAGCTGAACCGTCTGCTAAGGAAGCTGCTGTATCATTATCAAACCAATTTGAGTGATCTGTTACTGCATAATAGTCAGCTCCATGATTCTTAGCCCAAGAATAAGCTTCATCTAAAGAACCTGTTCCATCTGAAATATTAGTATGTGAATGAAGTTGTCCGAAGTAGTGACTTAACTTACCTTTTTTGAAAGTCCATTCTTTACTTGAATAATTTCCCAAAGTATCTTTAGCTTCAATCTTTACTCTGTGACTTCCATCGTCTAAATCAGTAGTTGGTTTGTATAGAATAGATGTTGAAGTTATTGTAGCTTTTGAAGTTACATCTTCACCATCAAAGAACATTTTAATAGAATTTTTATCTACTCCTGTCCTATCTTTTATTGAAGCCTTTATTTCAGGTCTTGCTACATCTCCAATACCTACACCACTGTCTGGCACTAAATCATATATTTCTGGTCCAACTATATCTTCATTAGTTACTTCTACATTAAATATCCCCTCTTGCGGAATTCTTGTAGTATTAATTCCATCCTCAGCCATAAGATAATATTCTATACCCTTCAAATTCAGTTCTTCTTTAGATATTAATGCCATGTAATTTCCTTGTTCATCTTTAATCATATTTATAGCTTTAAAGACTTCTTCTCCCTTAATTCTATAGTTTAACATTGCACTTTTAACTTCTTTATTATCTTCAATAGAAGCTGTTATTTTGAGATCTTCCTCTATTGATGCTTTAAGAATTGGTTCATGTTTTATTATAGGCCCTTCAGTATCAGGAGCTTCTACCTTTGTAAATGTACAAGATGAACCATATATTTGTACAGTTGTGTTGTATTTCCCCATAGTTCCTTTAACATTAACTAAGTCACCAGTAACTACATTTATATCAGAAGGTACATAGTATATGTCTAACTTATCTTCTCCTTGAGTTAAGGTCTTAGCTGTAACATCTATAACTGCATTAGTTATTTCCACATATTTTGAGTCATGTTTTCCTGTTAATAACTCTTTTATAGTATAAGTTTCTGCAGTTGGCATACCACTATTAGATATAACCTTAATATCACTAGCCTGAAGTTGAGCTAATCCTTTAAAGGTATCTCTGGTACCTTTAACTTCAACTAAGGCTCCATTAACTGCAGCACTTAAATCTATCTTAGTGGAGTTATTTGATATTGCAATTGCACCTGTAGCATCTTGAATATGAAGGGTTTTATTTCTATCATTAAAGGAAACTATTCCCCTAACTACAGCTTCAACCCCATTAGTTAAATCTCTAGCTGATGATATAGTTATCACCTCTGAAGTTGGTGGATCTATTGGTGGTTCTCCCGGATCTGTAGTTCCTCCTCCAATACAAGAAATTTCTATATCATCTATAGCTAAGTTACCTGATCCTTTATTGAAAGTAAATCTTATAGCTGTAACTCCCTTTTCTAAAGAAACTGAAAAGGTACTTTCACTCGTTACTGTAATATCTGGTCCTTTTATCTCTTGCCACACATCATTAACTTTAACTTCTAATTTTAAAGTTGAAGTTATAGGACCATTTCCAACTTGTCCCTTATACCAAAAACTCAAAGTTCCTGTTGAAGGTAAATTGAATACTGGTGTTTCTAAAGTTTCAGTACTACTTCCACTCAATCGTCCAAATCCTAGTGAAGGTTTTGTTTTACCATAATTCCCATTTGTGTCATATCCGTCTAATACAGTAGCTTTTTCCCCATTTCTTGTAATTGTCCATCCTTCTCCTTCTGGTTTTACATTCTTTCTAGCTCCTGTAAAACCTTCTGAAAGGAGTATTGTTGTATCTTCATTATTATTAATAGCTCTTTCTACTGCATAAACATTTATACTTGGCATCACAATATAAGTTACTAAGAATAATAATGCACTAATTAGGCTTAAAAGTTTATTTTTTTTCTTTCCCAATTAACTGCCCCCCTTACAATATTTTATAATAATTATAACATTATATGGATATTATTTAAATTATTGTAATAAAACATTTAATCTTATATTATTCTATAAATTAACCATTTTTTTGAATTTATAAATATTTTTTATCAACTAATCAGTAAAATATGTAATTAAATAATCTAATTAATAAAATATTATCAATAAGATTGAATAAAAATAAGGCTATTTCAGTCAGTTGAGATAGCCTTATTTCTATATGCAAAATTTATATCTGTACTTTTATTATAAATTTTATTTTACACCCTTTTCTTTTCTGTAAATTTAGATATTACCATGGTACAAACCGTGTTACCTGCAGAATTTAATAAGGTTGCTGGCGCATCAATTATAGTTGCAATAACTAACATTATTGCTAAAGCCTCTGGAGGAAATCCAAATATACTTAATATTAGCATCTCACCAATGGAACCACCTACTGGTATAGCACCAACAACAGCTCCTACTAGTAATCCCACCATGAAAATAATAGTTAAAGTTCCCAAGCTATTAATGTCTCTTCCGAATATCGCAAATAAAAACATTATCTTATATATTCCACCTATCACTGAACCATCCTTATGGATATTTACACCTAAAGGCATAACTATATTAGCTAAGGAACTAGATACTCCCATATTTTTAGCTGCCTGAATATTTACTGGAATACAGGCTGCACTAGAACATGTAGCTAATGCTGTCACTGATGGTCCTGTGGAATTTCTCCAGAAAGCTTTTATACCTTCTTTACCCCCTGCTATATAGGCATAGAGAGTAAAGAATATAATAAAATATACTATAGATACTATCAAATACAGTACAAATACCTTTGCATATCCACTTAATATTTGACTTCCTAATTGACCAACTACGTTGGCAAAATATGCTGCTAATCCTATTGGAGCATAATACATTATTATATTTATCACCTTATTTACTACTATAGCGCCACTACTTAAAAAATTAGAAAACTCCTTTCCTTCTTCTTTTGCTAACATAGTTCCAAAACCTATAAGCATAGAAAATATTATAAGTGCCAATAGATTACTTCTAGATAACAACTGTGAAAAATCCCCTACAGTAATACTAGAAACTATTTTTTCTAAAAATCCTACTTGCTCCCTAGGTACAACTTGAGCACTATTCATTAACTCTGTAAACATAGACGAATTTAGTCCCTGTGCAGGATTAAAAATTTTGAAACTAGTTACCCCTATTATTCCTGATATAATAGCCGTACATGCAAATACTACTATTGTAATTCCAAGTATCTTTCCTAATTTTTTTGAGCTATCCATATTAGCAATAGCCGATGAAATACTAAAGAATACTAATGGTATCAGTATTGTAAATATTAAATTTAGAAATATTGTTCCCAGTGGTGCAAAAATACTTGCCCTTTCTCCCATGATCAACCCTATAACTCCACCTATAATAACTGAAATTATTAAAAATATCGAGGACTTATAATTTTTTAAAATCTCCATTTTTCCTCCTCCTTAAATAAAATAATATAATTAGTAATTTAATTTTCATATATGTTATAATCTTATTATATTCAACACTATGTACAATAAATATTGAATATACTGTTTAAAACATTGCAAAAACTGCTTTTTTAATAATATGATAAATGAAGTATATTTAGTTTTGGAGGTATCTTTATGGATAACACATATTCAAGTAACAAATCTGGATATCTTAATAAAGACTTTCAGCTTTTTCATATAAAGGACAAAAAAAATCAAGAATTCGAGTTTCATTATCATGACTTTAATAAAATAATAATCTTTTTATCTGGAAAAGTTACTTATTTAATTGAAGGGAAGGCTTATTATTTAAAGCCTTGGGATATTCTACTTGTAAACAATCATGATGTGCACAAGCCTATTATCGATTCTAATGAGACCTATGAACGTATAATTATTTGGGCTAATTCAGGTTTTATTGAAAATCATAATTATGAAGGTTGCGATTTATCAACTTGCTTTAAACTAGCAAAAGAGAAGAGTTTTAATTTAATAAGACTTGAAGATAAATTTCAAAATAACCTTAAAAATATCATATCTTCCTTAGAAGTATCATTTAACTCTCAAGATTTTGGAAGTAAACTTTTAGGTAACTCCCTCTTTATTCAACTAATTATATATCTTAACAGACTTTATCTTGATAAAACTTATATTACTACTAAGGATTCTTTAAAATACGATAAACAAATTGAAGAGATTTTAAAATATATAAACAATAACCTATCACAAGATCTATCCATTGAACTTATATGTAAGGAATTCTTTATAAGTAAATATTATTTAATGCATAAATTCAAAAATGAAACTGGGTATACTCTTCATAACTATATAATTCAGAAGAGATTATTTATGGCTCAAGAACTTATAAAATCTGGTGAGCCTGTAACTAAGGTTAGTTCCCTCTGTGGATTTAAGGATTACTCTAGTTTTCTACGTAGCTTTAAAAAGCTCTTTCACAAATCACCCCGAGAATATATAAATGCAATAAAATAAGCTGTCTCAAAATAAACTACTTCTGAGACAGCTTCTTAAAACACAATTTAACTATTTTATTTCATTTCCGTTGAAATCTTTAAATTCAGGCTTATTTTGAGGATCTCCAACATTGTTTTGATTCTCATGAAGCTTTTGTCTTCTTTTTCCCTTCTGAGCTGGATTGTTAGAACCTGATTTTCTCTTCATAATAAACACATCCTTTCCTTAAATAGTTTCTACTTTTTTTAAGGTTTTATGTGTTTAAATTAAGTATTATCGCATCCAAGCCCCAGCCAAGGTAATTAGACCACTTCTTATTTTATAAGCTTCCATAATATCCTTTGCCTTGTACTTAATTCTGTTAGGTTCTATAAGCTGAACTCCTGGAATACATAAGGTTCCTTCTGCCATACCACTATCCATAAAGGCTATTTCTAACTCTACCTCATCATCTAATATGTTAGGTTCTACTAATTTATTATAAATAGCTTTTTCTGCTGATGATTCTAACATTTTATGAACTCTCTTTGGCTGTATGCATTCACCTACATATCTACTGTGAGCTTTTTTAACTTCTACAGCTTCTATATTCTTGTTAAATTCTTTAGCTTGACTTGTTAAAATGTTATCTCCTGACGTCATTACCACTGGAACTTTAAAATATCCTGCCAATAAGGAGTTAAATTCAAATTCTCCCACTACTCTTCCATTTAACTTTATTTCCGATACCACTGAACCATTATAGCTATGAGCTAAGATTCCTGAAGTATTATGTCTTCCGTGATATCCTATCAGCATAACTGCATCAAAAGTATTATCTATGCCCTCCATCATGCCAAGGATTTTTTTATTTCCACTAATTAATACTACATCCTCATCTAATTCTTCAATAAGGATACTTGTCATAGGTCCATGAGAGTCATTTACTAATATTTCTTCTGCTCCTGCTTTTTTAGCTCCTCTTATAACTGCATTTACTTCTTCTGTCATAAACCTTCTTGCTCTTTCATAATTATAGCCACCTTCATGAGTAAAACCCCAGTTAGTTACTCCACTGATTCCTTCAATGTCCACAGAAATATAAATCTTCATGAAAATCCCCCTTTATCCCATATAATTTATTTATATATATTTAAAAGCCCCTAGTGAAATCCTCTTGTATAATAAGTTCTAATACTGATTTAGTTAACATACAGCCGTTTATTTCATAAGTTTTTTTACATTATCTAGATTTTTTTTATTAAAAGGTGGAAAAACTATTGGAATATTTATTTTAGTAGTTTTTCTTACAACACTTTTTCTATGAGAAAATGTCTTAAAGCTTTCTTTACCATGATAAGCTCCTATACCTGAATTTCCAACTCCTCCAAAAGGTAACTCCGGATTAGCTAAATGAGTTATTGTGTCATTTATACAAGCTCCACCTGAAGATATCTCTTCCAAAACCTTTTCCTCTACTTCATAGTTTTCAGTAAATAAATACAGAGCTAATGGCTTTGATAGTTTTTTAATTTCCCCTATTATCTCATCTAAATTACTAAAGCTTATAATTGGAAGAATAGGTCCAAAAATCTCTTCTGACATAGCTGCGCCTTCCCATGAAGCATCTATAAGTGTAGGTTCAATATATCTTTTTTCTCTATTTACTTTTCCACCATATATTATTTTATCTGCCTCTTTATCTAATATATTTTTAAGCCTTATGAAGTGTCTATCATTAACAATTCTTCCGTAGTCTTTACTCTCCATAGCATCCTTACCATAGAAGCTTTGAATTTGCAATTTTAATTCCTTAATTAATTCATCTTTCACCTTGTTATTTACTACTACATAATCCGGTGCTACACAGGTTTGACCTACATTTATAGTCTTGCCCCAAATTATACGCTTAGCTGCCACTCTAATATCTGCACTTTCATCTACAATTACAGGACTTTTCCCACCTAATTCTAAAGTAACAGGAACTAGGTTTCTTGCAGCAGCTTCCATTATTATTTTCCCAACTTGAGCACTCCCTGTAAAGAAGATGTAATCAAAGGTACCATTAATCAATGAAGTGTTAGTTTCTATTCCACCTTCCACTGAGCGTATATATTCCTTAGGGAAGGTTTCAGTAATCATTTCTGTAATTACTCTTGATAAATTGGGCACATTTTCAGATGGTTTTAATACTACACAATTTCCAGCAGCAAGTGCTCCCACCAAAGGTTCTACCAAAAGTTGAAATGGATAATTATAAGGTCCTATAATTAGAACCGTTCCATAGGGCTCTGAAATTATAAAACTTTTTGCAGGAAATAAGTACAAAGGCGTTTTTACCTTTTCTTTCTTTGCCCACTTCTTTAAATTCTTTATAGTGTGACTAATACTATTTAATACAAAGCCTACCTCTGTAGTATAAGATTCAAACTCACACTTTCCTAAATCTTTATATAATGCCTCATATATTTTATATTCATACTTTTTTATAGCAGACTTTAAACTTCTTAATTGATTAATACGAAAATCTATATCACGACTTTTCTTTGATTCAAAAAACTTATAGTGATCTTCTATAATTTTATCTACATCAATTGAACTTAATTCCATAAACCTAATCACTCCTTATTATACCTATTTCAATAACTATATTTTATACTATTTTTACATATTATACTACATAGCTCCATAGCAAAGACCTACTTAAAAATTTTATTTTTAAGTAGGTCTTTCAAAGGGATAATTTATTTCAAACAGCTTAAGAATTTATAATTTAAAAATATTTAATATAATAAATATTAAAATTTTAAAAATTTATCTTATATAACTATTTAAAATTTTACCTAGGATACTATTTTAATATTTACCTATAGAACTATATAAATATTTAAATAGTTAACTAGTTGTTTACACCATGCGGGTTTGAGAGTTTTTTCATATCTTTATATCCCATAAATACAATCCATACATAGGCTAAAGTCTTAGGTATCATAAGAATTCCTATGATCGGTAAAGTATTTGACCATAGTACAACAGGAATATAGAATCCAAAAGATAAAATTATTGCAATAGGCATATATTTAAAGCCTTTATCATTGTTTTCTCTAATTTTATTATGGAAAATCCATATGATTATAAGTCCTATTAATGCAAAAGGAATGTTACGATATATTCCCCAGGAAACTGGAGCATTATATGATAACCATTGGTTTTCTGGGAATGCACATAATATAATCCTAACAATAGCTAATCCATAAATAATATTAGTTAAGCCTTTTTTGTCTTTGACATCATAACGAATTCTCCATATATGATATAGCACTACATAAAATATAGTCATTGTAATAGATGTAATTAGTTTTCCTACTCCTAAAGCCGCAGCATTAGCTTCTAAACCAGTGGTAAGTAATCCATAAGCCCTTGGAACTAGATGAAATGCATCTCCACATCCTAAAATCACTGCCATAATTCCAAATAATCTGTATTGTTTATTTTGTCCACTTTTCTTAATCATAATAATTCCCATTATTATAACTGTTGAAAGATAAAGAATATCAAAAAGTGTTTCCATAATCCCTTGCATAATATGTCACCTCGCATTTTTATTTGAACATAGTTCATTTTTTAAGTATATAGAATGCTGTAAGTTAATACAGCATTTTTATTTAACTTTATTTAAAATAAATAATTCTCTTTAATGCTTCTATAAAAAAAGTTATATCCTCTTCCTTAGCCTTAAGCATAACTAACATGTTGCTAAAAATAAATTTAGCCACTTTTTCCTTAGTTAAATTGTCTGTCCAAGTTTCATCACTAATATTATCTTCTGAATCTAAGAGATTAACTATACTTTCACTAACTTTTTTAAAAAATTCGTGTTCTTTTTTTCTTCCTAGAGATTTTTCACTACTACTTAATAAAGATAACTGATCTATCCAATTTTCTTGAAATTTATCTAAGTAAACAAAAATATTATTATATAATAGCTCTATCTTTTCAAAAATATTTTTTTCACCCATTAAGCATGTATGAAAATCAGTAAAGGCCTCTCTCCAAAAATCTTCAACAACCGCTAACACTAATTCACTTTTTGTGGAGAATGAATTATAAACTGTACCTACTGAAATTTTACATCTACTGGCTACAGCTCTTATATTTATTGCTGCAATTCCATTTTCTAAGGCAATTTCTTTTGCTCCTTTAAGTATAATCTCTCTTGGGTTTTCTGAGAACCTATTCATTATATCTACTCCTTGTTTGAACCACGTTCAAGTTAATTATATATCAATTTTTTTTATAGGTCAATATGTCTTGTTATTTTAGCCTAACTCATTGAAGCTAAATTCTCCTTATATAAGTTAAGAATTTCCCTATATTTATATTATAATATAAAGTTATGAATAAAAACACACTGTTTACACTTAAAATTCCCCAAAATTTCTTACACCTACTAAAACGGGTAATCAAAATTAAAAATTAATTTAAATTATTGTACTATAATAAATATCTATAGCTTAGATGGTTATTATTTTTGATAAATATACCCAACTTGCTATATAATACATATGAGACAAAAATAATTAAGTTTATTTATATTAGGTTTATGTTAAAATTAGAAAGTGATGTGATATTATGGCTAAAACTACTTTTAAGGGTAGTATTATGCTAAATCCTGTTCCAGCAGTGATGATAACTAGTAGAAATTCTAAAGGAAAGGATAATGTATTTACTGTAGGCTGGATAGGTACAGCTTGTACTAAGCCACCTATGATTACAGTTGCTATTCGTCCTGAAAGATTATCCTATGAATATATAAAACAAACTGGTTCCTTTGTAGTAAATCTAGCTTCTAGTAATCTAGTTAAAGCTGTGGATTACTGTGGAGTTAAAAGTGGAAGAACAAATGACAAGTTTAGGGATATGAACTTGTCTCTCAGTGAAGCTAAGGATATTTCCTGCGGTATTATTAATCAATGTCCAGTTGCCTTTGAGTGTGTAGTAAAATCTATAACTCCCCTAGGTACCCATGATTTATTTTTAGCTGAAATAGTTAACTGCCATGTGGAGAATACACTTATCGATGAAAAAGGAAAAATTCACTTTGATAAAGGAGACCTACTTTCATACTCTCATGGTGAATACTTTAGGTTAGCTCCCAAGCCTATTGGAAAATTCGGATATTCTGTGGCTAAAAAAGCTACTATTAAACTTAAAAATAAAGGCATAAAAAAACATAATGAAACCACAAAAACTGCCATAGTGGAGAAAGAACAATTACATAATAAAAAAAATATTAAGAGTAATAAACCTAAAAAAACTAAAACTAAAAAAAGAACTCGTATATAAGAAATATCTTTAATATGAAAGGTGCGATGTTTAATGAACTTTATAAAGGTTGGTTCTGCTTGTCCTATTACTAAGGTAGCAGATGTTGACTTTAACTTAAATGAAATAAAAAAATGTGTTGAAAAAGCTATAGAAGAACAAGTTAAAATTTTAGTTTTTCCTGAATTATCTATAACCTCCTATAGTTGTGCTGATTTATTCTTTCAACAAAAACTACTAAAAAAAGCAGAAGTAGCTATTGAAAATCTTTGTGTATTTTCTCAAGGAAGAGATATCTTATTTGCTGTAGGTGCTCCTTTTGAATATGATGATGTGCTTTATAATGCAGCTTATCTTATCTTTAATGGTAAAGTTTTAGGTATTGTTCCAAAAAGTTACTTACCTAATGCTTCTGAATTCTATGAAAAACGTTGGTTTAGCAGTGGTCTTAATATAACTTCTAGAATAGTTAAACTTCCTTTCCAAGACAATATATATTTTGGAACTAACCTAATATTTAGAAGTGGTGATATTAGTATTGGAGTGGAAATTTGTGAAGACCTTTGGGTTACTATTCCACCAAGTAGCTTCTTATCTTTAGCTGGTTGTAATGTAATATGTAATTTATCTTCATCTAATGAGTTAGTTAGCAAGGCTGACTATAGAAGAGCCTTAATTAAAAATCAAAGTGCTAGATGTATGAGTTCCTATATCTATTCTTCTAGTGGAGTCTTTGAATCTACTACTGATGTATTATTTAGTGGCCATCTTTTAATCAGTGAAAATGGTGGAATCTTATCTGAAAATGAAAGATTTAATCGCGAAAATGAAATTATTACAGCAATTATTGATGTAGATAAATTAAAGGCTGAAAGATTAAAAAATATAAGCTTTAGAGATAATAAAGTTTTAATTCCTTTTGATATGGAAACTATATACTTTGATTTTAACAATATAGCTATTAATAATTTTGATAAATATATAGATAAACATCCTTTTGTACCTAGTAATCCTCTTGAAAGAGATAAACGATCTAAAGAGATATTTAATATTCAAACTTCAGCTCTTGCTAAAAGATTTGAGCATACTGGCTTAAAGAAGGCAGTTATAGGAATTTCTGGCGGTCTTGATTCTACTCTAGCTCTTCTAGTGGTAGTAAAAACCTTTGATATGTTGAAAATGCCTAGAGAAAATATTGTGACCATTACTATGCCTGGTTTTGGTACTACAGATAGAACCTATAATAATGCCTTAGATCTTTGCAAGTATCTAGGTACAGACTTAAGAGAAATCAATATTGTACCTGCTTGCCTACAACATTTTAAAGATATTGGTCATCCTGTAGAGCAACATGATGTAACCTACGAAAATGTTCAAGCAAGAGAAAGAACACAAATTCTTATGGACCTTGCTAATAAAGAAGGTGGACTGTTAATTGGGACAGGGGATTTATCTGAGTTAGCTCTTGGTTGGTGTACTTATAATGGAGATCATATGTCCATGTATTCTGTAAACTGTTCTATTCCAAAAACCCTTGTGAGATACCTAGTAGATTATGTGGCTGACCATGAAAGCACTCCTGAGATAAGTAAAATCCTTATTGATATTTTGGATACCCCTGTAAGTCCAGAGCTACTTCCTAAGGACAAAGATGGAAACATTACTCAAAAGACTGAAGATATTGTAGGACCTTATGAACTTCACGATTTCTTCCTATACCATTTCATGAAGCATGGTGCTTCTAAGGAACGTATAGAATTCTTAGCTAAGGCTGCCTTTAAGGGGATATATGATGACGAAGTAATTAGTAAATGGCTTAATAAATTTATGACTCGATTCTTCACTCAACAATTTAAGCGTTCAGCTCTACCTGATGGTCCTAAGGTTGGATCTATAAGCCTTTCTCCAAGAGGAGATTTAAGAATGCCATCAGATGCTAGCTATAACGGATTTCTTTAACTTTAAAAATATAATTAAATACCACTGGTAATTGTCTATTTATTACCAGTGGTCCTTAACTTAATATGTAAAATATTAAATTATAGTATAACTTAATAATGAAGATAATTAGAGATATTAATTTATAATTATCTATAAATATCTACAATGAGACCTGATATTTCATCTATAGTGCTAGCTATATCTAAGTTTTCTCGTTCTTCATTAAGTAGCATCTGTGTTAGTTCTTCTAATTTATTGTCAATAGTCTCTACTGTAACAAAGTATTGAGTTTGCCAAAAGCTTATATCCTTTTTTATGGAATACATAAATGAAAGTACTGATTCTAGATATTCTTTTATTTCTTTTTTATAAGCTCTAACATCAGCATAGCACTTTGAAATTACAAGTCTGCTACCTTTAGATTTTATATTTTTAAGCATTTTCTTAAGATCTTCTTCTGATTTTTGCTCTCTAGCAAAGCTAAAATTTTTAGAGAAGTCTTGTTTGTTATTTACAACTTTACTTTCTCTTTGTATTGGAGTATTTCTTCCTACTTTTGATATCTCCATGTGAACACCCCCTTGTCCTTTAATTATATTATAAATAAGGTTAAGGATTTTAGCTATATTTTCTTACTATTTACAGATTAAATTAATTTAGGAGGCAATTATGAAAACTTTAATTAATATGTTTATAACCTTCTTTAAGATAGGTGCCTTTACCTTTGGTGGTGGTTATGCCATGATTCCACTTATTGAAAGAGAAGTTGTAGATAAAAACCATTGGATAGACAAAGATGAATTTATAGATATAATAGCTATATCTCAAAGCTTCCCTGGAGCCTTAGCAATAAATAGCTGTACCTTCATTGGATACAAAATTAATGGAGTTCTAGGAGCTATCTTAGGACTTTTAGGTGTAGCTCTTCCCTCTTTTATCATTATAGTAATTATAGCTATGGCCTTTAGTAAATTTAGAAACCTTTATGTCATTGAACTTATCTTTAAAGGCATCAATGCTGCCGTTCCTCTTCTAATTTTAGTAGGTGTAAATAGCTTAGCAAAGGTTTTAGATAAAACAGCTGTTAATATAATTATTGTAATAATTACTGTAATTCTTAGTGTATTTATGAATGTAAATCCAGTATATTTAATTCTTATTGCTGCTGTATATGGGATATATATTAATAGAAATCACCACATTGATAATTATAAAAATACAAAGGAGGAAAATTAGATGCTATTCCTAAAGCTATATTTAGCCTTTCTTAAAATTGGAACCTTCGGCTTTGGTGGTGGATACGCTATGCTTCCTTTAATTCAAAAGGAAATTGTGGACAACAATGCTTGGCTATCTCAAACTGATTTCATGGATATCATAGGTATATCTCAAATGACTCCGGGTCCTATAGCTATAAATGCTGCAACCTTTGTAGGCTATAAAACTGGCGGAATTATAGGAAGTGTTCTATCTACACTAGGGGTTGTCACTACATCCTTCATACTCATATCCTTTGCTAATTACTTCTTTAATAAATTTAAAAATTCAAAGATACTAGCTCATGCCTTAAAAGGAATGAGACCTGCTCTTATTGGACTTATAATTTCTGTATTTATAACTCTTAGCTATGAGTCCTATAGAGATTTAAACAGTTTAATAATAGCTGCAATTATTGGTTTTCTACTATATAAAACTAAAATTCATCCTATATTAATTATTGTTATTGCAGCATTATTGGGTATATTATTCTATGGAATGATACCTAATTTGTTTGCTAAATTTTAATAAAAAATATCTTGTAATTTATTAGTACATCCCTTATAATTTATATATAAAATATAATTACATATGAGGGAGTAATTAGTAGGTTTATCCTATGGCAATGTCAACATCTTGGCTTTAAGTCTGGCTTTGCATTAAATAATGAGACTCATGTATAGTGCTTACGCTATATATGAGTCTTTTCTTTTTACATACATTACCTACATATGTGTTTATGTTTTTGCAAATATTAATAAAAGAATATTTTTTTACTTTTATTAAATCTATGTAAGTTTTACTAACTAAATCTTAGATTTAGAGTATGGCTTAACACTATTAATTATGAGGTGATTTTATGTATTTTAATGACTCTATTGACGATGTTATAGGTAAGTTTAACACCAACCCAGATACTGGTCTTACTTCATCTCAAGTTGAGGAAATTAGGTCCAAGTATGGGTCTAATAAACTGGCATCAAAAAAGAAAAAAACTAAAGTCCAACTATTCTTTGCACAACTAAATGATATTCTAATTTATATCCTTATAGTTGCAGCCATACTATCTGTAGTTGTAGGAAAAGAAATAAGTGATGCAATTATTATCGGTATTGTTATTTTAGTTAATGCAACAGTTGGAATGATTCAAGAGTCTAAAGCCGAGAAGGCCCTTGATGCATTAAAGGAATTATCAACACCAAAGGCTATAGTAAAGCGTAATGGAGAATTAGTAGAAATTCCTTCAGAGGAAGTAGTACCTGGTGATGTAATTATCATCGATGCAGGTAGATTTATTCCTTGTGATATCCGTCTTATAGAAAGTGCTAACCTTAAGGTAGAAGAATCTGCCCTTACTGGTGAGTCTGTTCCTGTAGACAAGGATGCAAATCTTATCCTTGAAGATGAAAAAGTATCTCTTGGTGATAAAAAGAACATGGTATTTATGTCTACCTTAGCTACCTATGGTAGAGCTACAGGTATAGCTGTAGCTACAGGTATGAATACTGAAATTGGTAAAATAGCTAAAATGCTTGATGAAGGTGAAAATGAGCTTACACCTCTTCAAAAGAAACTTGAACAACTGGGAAAAGTTTTAGGTATTGCTGCTATTGGTATCTGTGCTGTTATGTTTGCAGTAGGTTTATTACAAGATAGAGCTGTTACTGATATGTTCATGATTTCTATCAGCCTTGCTGTTGCGGCTATTCCTGAAGGTCTTGCTGCTATTGTAACTATAGTTCTTGCTTTAGGTGTTCAAAGAATGATAAAGCAAAATGCTATTATTAGAAAATTACCTTCTGTAGAAACTCTAGGTTCTGTGAATATTATATGCTCTGATAAAACTGGTACATTAACTCAAAACAAGATGACAGTAGTTAAATACTTTACAGATAATAAACTAAAAGAAGTTAAGGAGTTTAACATAAATAATGATGGTGAAAAACTTTTACTTGAAAGCATAGTCCTTTGTAATGATGCTACTTCTACGGCTACATCAAAAACTGGAGATCCAACAGAAATAGCACTTTTAGATATGGGAAATATGTTTAATGTATTTAAAGAAGAGTTAGATAAAACTCATAAAAGAGTTGATGAAATACCTTTTGATTCTGACAGAAAACTAATGACTACGGTAAACTCTTATGAAGATAAATTTAATGTAATGACTAAGGGTGCTACTGATAATCTTATTAATATATGTACTTCTGCTTATATTAATGGTGAAGTTGTACCTATGACCGAAGAAATTAAAAATGGTTTCTTAAAAGTTGCTACAGCTATGTCAGACGATGCTTTAAGAGTTCTAGGTGCTGCTTTTAAAACTGTTAACTCTACCCATGTAGAAGTTGATGAGTTGGAAAAGGATTTAACCTTCATTGGTCTTGTTGGTATGATAGACCCTCCTAGACTAGAGGTTAAAGACTCTATAGAAATTTGTAAAACTTCTGGTATAAAAACTATAATGATTACTGGTGACCACAAAAATACAGCCTTTGCCATTGCTAAGGAACTATCTATAGCAGAGGATATAAACCAAGTAGCTAGTGGTGCTGACATAGATAACTTAACTGATGAAGAACTTGCAAGTAGATGTGAAAATCTAAGAGTTTTTGCTAGAGTATCTCCTGAGCATAAGGTTAGAATAGTTAAAGCCTTTAAATCTAGAGGAAATATTGTATCTATGACTGGCGACGGAGTTAATGATGCTCCATCCTTAAAGGCTGCTGATATTGGTGTAGCTATGGGTATCACAGGTACTGACGTTGCTAAAGGTGCCTCTGACATGGTATTAACAGATGATAACTTCTCTACCATAGTAGCAGCTATTGAAGAAGGTAGGAATATATTTAATAACATAAAAAAATCTGTAATATTCTTAATTTCGTGTAATGCTGGTGAGATTGTTACTCTATTCTTTGGTATTCTCTTCGGGTGGGCTGCACCACTTAATGCAACTCATATATTATGGGTTAATCTTATAACAGACTCCTTCCCAGCTCTTGCCCTTGGTGTAGACCCTGGTGATAAGGATGTTATGAAACATAAACCAAGAAGTCCTAAGGATAGTTTATTTAAGGGTTCTTTATTTACTCTTTTATTTAACGGTGTGTTGATTGGTATATTAACCCTTATAGGTTTCATTTATGGAGTTAACAAATACGGAGATGCCGGAGTTACTCTTGTTAACATAGCTAACAATCCTGAAGCTTTGATGCATGCTCAAACTATAGCCTTTGTAGTTCTTAGTGGAACTCAACTGATTCATTCTTTAAATATGAGAAGCTCTGATAAATCCATATTTAAGATTGGTTTATTCTCAAATATGTATTTAATCTATGCAATGGTTGTTGGTATCGCATTACAAATGGCAGTTATTTATATACCGCCAATTGCTAGAATGTTCAATGTTATACCACTAACTTTAGCAGATTGGGGACTTGTTATTGTTCTAAGCTTAATACCTTTAGTTATAAATGAAATAATTAAACTATTTATCAAAGATAAATAAAAAAAGACAAATTTCAATAAAATTACAAGTAACTCATAAAGGGCAGTATTGATGTCTTTTATGAGTTACATTTAAATTATAATACATTTTAATTACTTTTTCATTTTTATACATATTTATACAATGAGGAGAGATTTATGACGTAAATTTGTTGTTTCTTTTTATATTTTATTATTGTAATTATACATATTATGTTATAAAATATAATTAATTACTGCAAATGTATTTTTAATATATACCAATATTCAACTTATATTGATATCTAAGTAATATTTTGTAATAAAACTATTAATTAAATACTTATTTAAGATACATTGTGCATTAAAATAATTCTCAATTTTATCTTGTTCATAATTGTAAAGCTTAATATAAATATTAAAAGGAGTGAATTTTATGAAAACTAAACTTACTAAAGGTATAGTATTTTTATGTGCACTAACTTTAACTGCTTTTATCGGAATTTCAATTTTATCTGAAGCTGATCCTGGTCCAATTGGTAAAAATTTTATAATTATTAAAAATTTATAATTACTGGCTGATTAAATTTTAGTTATATCTATAATAAATTTTTATTATAGATATAACTAAAAAAACTAATTGTATAATAAGCAAACAGGAAATATAATACATATACTGGAACTAATTATGCATTGCCTTTACATATAATTACCTATAAAATATAATTGATTGCATTTATTTAACTAAGGAGGTGAAGGATTTGGATTTCTTAAGTCCTGGAAAAAGATTAAAAGCTCTCAGACAACAATTAAATATCAAACAAGTAGAACTAGAAGAAATCGGTGTTTCTAGAAATTATATTAGTATGGTTGAAAGCGATAAAAGAAATCTTACCGGATTAACCTTAGCAAATTATCTTAAGTTTATGCAAAACAAAGCTGATGAGCTTGAAACTAATATAAATTTAGATGTAAATTATTTACTTCTTCCTGAAAAAGAAGAAGCACGAAACTATTGTCATATGAAATTAGATTTAACCTTAAGTCATAAAAATTTAGATGAAGTTATAAAAATAGGTGAAAAATACAAATTAGAAGACATACTTTTAAAATCTTACTTATTAAAGGGAAATCTACTATATGATGAAAATTCATATAATACCGCCTTTGTATATTACTATAAAATACTAGAAATTCATAATGATAATAAAGATAACAGTAATAAATCTTTTGCATATATTAAGCTTTCTAAATGTAAGATTATGACTCTATCCTATGAAGAAGCTCTCACATATTTATTTAAAGCCTATTCCTATTGTAAAGAGTTTAATGACGATACTAATCTTAGAAATTGTTTATATAATATAGCTCTTGCATATAAAAAATCAAGTGAATATGATAATGCTCTTATATATATAGATGAGTTGCTGATTTTATGTAATGCTAACCACAATTTTGATTTATATATATCTGCTGTTATCTTAAAGTGTAATTGTTATCTTAACAAGAAAGATTACCACCTTGCCTTAACTATATATTTTGATATTCTAAATAACTTTAGTGAAAATATTGGAGTTCATTTAGGAATGATTTACAATAACATAGGATTGATTTATTGTGAATTAAATGAAATAGATAAATCTATTGACTATTTTAATAGATCAATTAACTTAAAAAAAGTACATGATATTGAACATATAAATCGTAGTATTATAGATATGTCTTCTGCATATGTAAAAGAAAATTCATATGATAAAGCTTTAGAACTATTGTATGAAGGTATAGCTTTATCTGAGAAATATTCTGATGCAGAGTTTTTAATAAGAGGCTACTCTATATTGGAAGAAATTTATATAAAATTAAGTGATAATAATAAACTTGAAGAAATATATCTTATATTAATAGAAATTTTTAAAGATGCAGATTTAGTTAAAATTTTAAATATCTATATTAAATTATCTCTACTTTATATAGAAATGGAAAGATATGATAAATCCAAAGAAATTCTATACGAAGCTAAAAATATAAAAAAATCTTTTAAAAAGTGATTCAAAGTTTTGAATCACTTTTTATTTAAAATACATATCTTTTTACAATCATATAAATTATTATAACTTTCTAAAACTTTCATGTTCAAAAAATGACATAATGATGACAACATAGGATTTATAGTTACAACTAATTTCTATATAGTTAATTTTACCATCTTTCTTTATTTATACATAAAATTCTCCTTATATTTTTATGATATACATAGTATTTCATTATTAATAATTTCATTTCATTTCTATTTTCCAAATGTTGCACTAATTGTTAAGTTACTATAGACTAATATATATGAATATAATTTAATTTGCTTAAATATAAGTAAAAGGATTTTTCTTTTACTTGAATAAGGGGATGAATGATTTGATATTAAGTGAAGAAACTAAAGCTAGAACTTATTGCACGGATAAACTTAGGTTAAACTTAACTGATGATGAACTTGATGAGGCAATTCATATTGGAGAACTTAATAAGTTGATAGATATACTTCCTTCTCTATATATTAAAAAGGGAAACCTTCTATATGATAAAAGTCTATTTAATGAAGCTTTTGAGTCCTATGCTAAAACCTTAGAATTATATAATGCTATTTCTACAAAAGATGATGATATGATATTTATATATAATAAATTAGCTAAGTGTAAAATCAAAACTCTTTGTTATGAAGAGGCCTTAGCATATCTATGTACATGCCACTCTTTTACCTTAGAAAATAAGGATAAAAATAATTATTATAATTGTACCTATAATATAGCTTTAACCTATAAAAAGTTAGATGATTTTGATAATTCTATTCTTTATATAGATAAATTATTAGGTGCTGTTGATATTAATACTGAACTAACCCTATATATTCAAGGAACAATTTTAAAAGCTAACTGTTATCTTAGAAAAAATTCAACTTTCCAAGCTATAACTCTATATAAAGAACTTCTTCATAACTTTGGGCCTGAATTAGGAATTTATAAAGGTTATTTATATAATAATTTGGCATTAGCTTATTTAAATGAAAATAATAATGATATTGCCCTAAAGTATTTTAATAAAGCTATTCACTTTAGAACATCACATGATAAACCTAATCTTGCTAATACGTTAATGGACATAGCAAAATTCTACATTAAAGAAGGTGCATATAAGAAAGCTATTTCTCGAATAGAGTATGGAGTAGAGTTGGCTAAAAAATATTCTGATATTGAAAATTTACTACTAGGCTATAATCTTTTAGAACAAATATATAGAGAACTAAATGATATTGAAGAACTTAGAACTCTCTATTCTGAAATGATAGAAAACTTTAAAGATGTTGATCCTAATATAACTATGGAGATATACTCAAAACTTTCTAACCTTTTGCCTGATGGTATTGGATATAATAAGTTAGACACTATTTTCCGAGTAAATAATATATAAATTAAGACGAAATAAGAGGATTGGAAGTTCCAATCCTTTTATTCCGTCTTAATTCATCTATAAGATTCGTATATTTCTAAAGTATTACCTTTTAAAATAAATACAATAAAATCATCTTTATTATCTTTATCCATATAAAAATATTTAGCTTCTTTGCTTAGTTTTTCTAGTACCTTTTCAGGATTACCATCAGATCTACTAATTTCCTTATGATTTATTTTATCTCTATCTTCCAATAGCATAATACCATCATAGGATATTCTAAAAGGTATCTCCTCATAGTTAAACCACTGAAAAGAATTATTTAATTTCTCTAAGTCTTCTTCATCATGGTAAATTACTTCATTAATTTCATCTCCATCACCGCCAAAACCCCCTCTAGTACTTCCTATGAGAGTTACTTTATCTGGTTTAGGTAATTTTATGTTCCAATTGGCTTCTAGGCATTCTGTATATGTTGGAAATATTATAGGTCTTACTTTAATATAAGTTAATAGTAAAATTATCGTAACTACACTCCCTAATAATGTAGCTAAAACTTTCTTATTCATTACTCCTCCTTATATTCCAATATATCACCAGGTTGACAATCCAAGGCCTTACATATAGCTTCTAATGTAGTAAATCTTATTGCCTTAGCCTTATTATTTTTTAAAATAGATAAGTTAGCCATGGTTATGCCAACTTTTTCTGAAAGTTCAGTAGCACTCATTTTTCTCTTAGCCATCATTACATCTACGTTAACAATTATCAATTAATCCACCTTCCTTATATAGTAAGATCATTTTCTTCTTGTAGTTCAATTCCATTATTTATAAGTTCTCTTACTACTGAAGAAATGATAAATACCATCATGGTAGCAAAAGTTATAACTATACAAATTAAATTCTTATATAAGAATATTGTTCCTGCTAAATAAGTAACAAAAGCTATGAATGAGCATATACTTATCACCTTTAGCGACTTTATACTCTCTTTACAAAAAGGACTTCCTTTTAATAGCTTTCCACTTAATTTCATTACTGAAATAAGTATTAATAAAAATGGTATATAAGTTATATATAAGAATATTTTTATTCCTCCGCCTATATCTAACCCAGCAGTAGATATATTACTAAGATACCAATTTACTATATTAGGTAATGTTGCTCCAGCTATTATAGTTATAACTACGGATAAAACTGATACAATATATAGTATCTTTCTAAATAACATATTTTTCAAATTTATCACCTCTAACCAAAGCTTATCACAAGAGGCTTTTTACGTCAATAAATATTTATTGTTATTCAATAAATATTTATATTACTTAAAAAGCTACCTCAAAATAATTCTGAGATAGCTTTTAACTTTATTCATATTTTATTTTAACCTAGTACCATTTTCATCTTGCTCTATAAGTCCTTTTTTCATCAGTGCCCCTAAAGATCTCTTAAAGGCATTCTTGCTAGCCTTAAAATATTTTTTTATATCATCTGGATTAGACTTATCATTAAATCTCATTGAACCTTGGTTCTTCTTTAAGTAGCTAAGAATAACCTCCTCTAATTCTCCCATTTCCTCAAGACGAGGTTTTCTTGTGGTGATTTGAATTTTACCATCATCAAAGTATTTCTTTACTCTAGCCTTTATTTTATCACCAATGGAAATGTCGTCATAACATTCACTTTTTAATATAATTCCTCTGAATGTATTGTCTATAGCTACAACTAAATTTCCATTAGAATGTTTTCCATAAACTACGCCTTCTACCTCTTCTCCAACATTATAATGAGTAGTATCATGTAAGTATCTATCTACTCTAGTTGTTGCAGCTATTCTGTTAGTTTTATCTACATATAGATAAAATAAATATTTTTTGTCTACTTCTAATTCAACGGGTGCTTCCCTAAATGGAACTAATACATCCCTTTCTATACCTATGCTAATAAAGTATCCTATTCCAGTCTTATCTACTACTTTTAAGTAAGCTAAATCTCCTACTTGAGCTTCTACTGGCTTCATAGTAGCTATAGGTCTATCCTTAGAGTCTCGATATACAAATACATCTACTTCATCCTCTACGTCTATTTCACCTACTATATTTCCCTTTGGTATTAGTATGTCTTCAGAAGTTGTCTTTCCCTCTGCATCTAAATAATATCCAAATTCACAACTTCTTGATACTTTAAGAGTATTAATTTTTCCTAATTCTATCATTTATTTTCTCCTATCCACTTTGAAAACTTTGCTTATATTTATAATTGACTCCAATCAACATATTTATTAAGCTTATCTACAAATTTTATTAAATATTTCTCTTCTAATTCTGTAAATGTGTTAAATTCATAACTATCTATATCTAGTACTCCATAAACCACATCATCTTTTATTATTGGAATTACTATTTCAGAATTTGATGCCGAATCACAGGCAATGTGTCCTTGAAAATCATGAACATTATCTATTCTTTGAATTTTCTTAGTTTCTACTGCTGTTCCACATACTCCTTTTCCTATAGCTATTCTATTACAAGCTGGTAAACCTTGAAATGGCCCTAAAACTAGCTCTTCATTTTTTACAAAGTAAAATCCACTCCAATTTAGTTTATCAAAAATAGCATATATAATCGCAGATGCATTAGAAATATTTGCATATATATCTTTTTCCGAACTTAACTGGCCTTCTAAGAGGATTAACATGTATTTATATTTTTCTTCTGTAGTCATTTTTTTTATTACATCTAACTTTATCAAAATTATCTCTCCTAGCATAATTTTATTATCTAAAACTACATAAAATTCAAATTGCTTATTATAAGACTAACTTATATTGTTTCAATAGCATTTATTTTACTCTTGAATTTCTTTATGCTCTCTTCCCATATTAACATAATGCTCAGCTGAAGACTTTATAGATTTAATTTCTTCTTCTGTTAACTCCCTTACCACCTTAGCTGGGCTTCCTATACATAATACTCCACTTGGGATTATTTTATTTTGAGTTACAAGGCTTCCTGCTCCTATAATTGTATTATCTCCAATTTCAGCTCCGTTTAGTATTATTGACCCCATTCCTACTAACACATTATTTCCTACATTACACCCATGAATTATGCAGTTATGACCTATGGTAACATCATCTCCTATCCTAGTTGATATTCCAAAATCATTATGTACTGTAGAATTTTCTTGAATGTTAGTATTTTTTCCTATAATGGTGGTATCCATATCACTTCTAATTACCACGCTATACCATACATTAGTATTTTCTCCTATAGTTACATCCCCTATTACCGTTGCATTTTCTGCTATAAAACATGTATCATCTATAATTGGTATATTTCCTTTAATTGCTTTTATCATTTTCCATCCATCCTTCATGCTTGAAATTTCCATAATTTTTATTCAACCATTTTAATTTCCTAAAACTATATGAACACATCAATAATTATTATCTTTTTATATAAGGTAATGATACCATAATTTAAAAGTCTATTGTGTAATAATTTATTTTTTCCTATTATTCTTCACGTAATTACTGAATTATGTATTTATTTTTCCATATGTATTATGAAATTATATTAAATTGTAATAAATTTTATAACTTTGTCATAAAATTTTATTAGTTAATCAGCTGAAGTGGTTAGGTTACTGAAATCTACTTAATTTAAGGCTATTTTCAGGTGTGAACAAGCACAGTTTAATGGAAATTTCAATAGTTGTATGAAAAAAAATTATATAATATAATACAACATATAGTGCAAAAGCACATTTCGGACACAATATATAGTATATGAAGTATTTAGGGGGTGACTTGCTAATCATAACAGTGTGATTAGCTTTTATAATGAAGAGTATTAACAATATAATAAAAAGATACTACACAAAAGAGTTAGAGACTAATAAAAATTTGACAGTATACGATTTATTCCAGTGGAAAAAAGTTGACGTAATTTTAAAAGACTATAAAAAAGGTACCATTCTCGTAGATATGAAGGACTTAGAATTTCCAATTCACTATTCACAAAATGCTTGTGATATAATCGCTTCTAAATATTTTAAAAGAGCCTTAGTACCTAATGAATTAGGTTATGAAAATAGTCTTAAAATGGTGGCACATAGATTAGTTAATTTTTGGTGCGAATCTCTAAAGGATGAAGGTTTAATAACTAATGATGAGGAGTTTACAATACTTTATGATGAATTAGTTTATTGCTTCTTAAATCAAATGTATGCACCAAATTCACCCCAATGGTTTAATACTGGATTAAAGCTTTCTTATGACATAGCTGGTGAACATCAAGGTCATTTTTATTATGATGAGAACTTAAAAAAAGTTGTTAAAAGCGTAGATAACTATACTAGAACTCAAGCTTCTGCTTGCTTTATTTTATCTATACAAGATAAACTTTTAGGACCTCATTCAATTTCTGAGCAATATGTAACAGAAACTAAACTATTTAAGGGTGGTTCTGGATGTGGAACTAACTATTCAACTCTCAGAGCTAAAGACGAAAAGCTTTCTGCTGGTGGAATTTCTTCAGGTGTTATGAGCTTTTTAAAGGGCTTTGATAGAAACGCCGGAACTATAAAATCTGGTGGTACTACAAGACGTGCAGCTAAAATGGTTTGTCTTGATATAGATCACCCAGAAATTAGAGAATTTATAAATTGGAAGGCTAGAGAAGAAGATAAAGTTCGTGCTTTAGGTAAAATGGGCTACGACGCTTCCTTTGAAGGTGAAGCTTATGAAACTGTATCTGGTCAAAACGGTAATAACTCTATAAGATTCAGCGATGAGTTTATGAAAAAAGTTGAGAATCTATCTGAAAACCCAGATGAAGTAATAACTTTAAAGGGAAGAATAGATGAAAAAATTAATAAGGAGGTTAAAGTGAGTGAGCTATGGGATGAATTCAACTTAGCTTCATGGCAATGTGCTGACCCAGCACCTCAATTTGATGATACCTTCAACGCTTGGCATACATGTCCCGGTGGTGAAGATGGAGACTTTGGTGCAAAGCATAATAGATTAAATTCTACTAACCCATGTGGTGAATATGCTTTCTTAGATGATACATCTTGTAACTTAGCTTCAATTAATATATATAAGTTCTATAACAAGGATAGTAAAGTATTTGATTTAGATGGATATGTTCATATGGTATCTTTACTACAACTTATGCTTGAATCTTCTGTTCACTGGGGTCAATTTCCAACAGAAGATATTGCAAGAAAAACATATATGTTTAGAACAACAGGTCTTGGAATTGCAAACCTAGCTTCGCTTCTTATGGTAATGGGTTATGCTTACGATTCAGAAGAAGCTAGACAATTAACTGCCTCCCTAATTGGAGTGCTTACTGGAGCTTCTTACGTTACTTCTGCCCTTATGGCTGAAAAAGTAGGATCATTCGAAAAATATGACATTAATAAAGATGCAATGCTTAGAGTAATAAGAAATCATGGAAGGGTTGCAGGAGCGCTAGATAGTGAATACGAAGACCTTCACTATAACCCTGTGGAAGTTAATCATGAAATTCTTAAGGCAGAAGGTAATACTGAGCTATCTGAACTTTTAAAAACTCTTTGGCAAGAAGCTATAGAGTATGGTGAGAAATTTGGATATAGAAATGCTCAAGTATCTGTAATAGCTCCAACTGGAACAATTTCATTTGCTATGGATTGTGGTGCTACTTCTATTGAACCATACTTCTCCCACTTTGTTTATAAAAAATTATCCGGTGGTGGATTTATGACTATAGTAAATCCAATTATAGAAGATGCCCTTGATAACCTTGGATATTCACAAGATGAAATTAAAGACATAGTAGATTATATTCTTAGAAAAGAAATGGTTAATGAAAATGGATATGAGTATGAAAAAATTATAGATGGTAAAATTGAAGGAGCTCCTCATCTTAAAGAAGAACATATTCACATTTTTGATACAGCAAACAAATGTGGAAGTGGTGAGAGATATATTAAGCCTATGGGACACGTTCTAATGATGGCTGCCATCACACCTCTTATATCTGGTTCAGTTTCTAAGACGGTAAACCTACCTAAAACAGCTACTGTAGATGACTTTAAAAAGGTCGTCCTTGATTCTTGGAACCTTGGGGTAAAAGGAATATCTCTTTATAGAGATGGATGCAAAGCTAGTCAACCTTTAAATACAGTTTTAGAAGAAGAAAATGATGCAGATTTAGAAAAGCTAACTTATGAAGAGCTTTTATCTAAAGCTAAAGAACTACAAAATCAGACTACTTCATCTACTGTATTTACTCGTGAAAAACCAATTGGTATTAGATTTGGAACTACTCATCCTGCTCAAATAGATGATGTTAAAATATACACTACAGTTAATAGAAGAACAAATGGGGAAATTTCTGAAATTTATATAACTACAGATAGAGAAGGAACTATAATAACTGGACTCTTAAATTCTCTTTCTAAATCTATTTCTGTAATGCTACAATATCATGTTCCTGCAGCAGATATTGCTAAAATGCTCAGAGGCCAAAAATATGAACCTTATGGATTTGTACAAAAACATCCTTACATTAAGCATGTTAGCTCCATCTCTGACTTAATCAGCAAAGTTATAGATATTGAGCTTGGTGACTATTCTCGTTGCCAAATCAAACCTAACCCTAAGGATATGGTAAAACCAACAATTCATCATAATGAAGTATCTACTACTTCTATTGACCATGGGAAATCAGAAATAAAAGGTGAGCGTATTTACTCCGAGGTTTGTTCAAACTGTTCAAGTACAAACTTAGTGAGAAATGGTACATGTAAGGTTTGTCAAGATTGTGGAACAACCACTGGATGTAGCTAAAATTATACATGATAACTAAAAAGCCAGGCAAATTATTGCCTGGCTTTTCCTTTGTTTATATACTACACTATTTACTTGACTTAAGTAATGAATTCACTTGTTCTGTCCAATATCCTACAAATTCTGCCATGGCCCATTCTGCCATAACTATCTCCTCATCACCATTTAAAGAAATAGTTAACTCTGGTGATTCACTGATTTTTCCATCTTCTATTTTATATCCATATAAACTTGATTTTGTCTTTATTATAGTCATATTTTTATTAGGGGATGACAATGCATCCTCTGCAGATGGAACCTGATTTTTGATTCCTTGCCATGATGTAAATAGCCTGTCATACCTAGCCACATTCTTAGATACTTTTAAAGGAATATTTATATTATTTTCAATACTTTCATCCTTTTTACTATGAACAGTATAAATCTGCCACCTTCCTTGATTTCTTTTGATAGAAACATCTGTAAACTTATTTATATCTTCTATATGAAGTCCTTGTGCTTCATTATTAAACTTAGTTATATTTTTCTGTTCACTAATATTTCCTAAGGAAACTGCTCCTTTACCTTCCATATTCATAGTATCAATTAAATATGTCCCTAACTTTTCCGCCCTATGATCTTCTCCTTCTTCATGAATTTTAATACTTATATAATCATTTCCTATAAAATTTATCTCTTTAGATACATTTATATTTGGTTCTTTACTTATCTTTAGATCCGCTTGCTTTTCAGATGGATTGCCACTTAAAAATACAAATTCTATATTATCCTTATAATTGTTTTCAATATATTCTCTATGAATTGAAACCTTAAAAAATCCATTTTTACGTGGTAAAAGTAGGAATGGAACCTCTTTACTATATATTTTTTTACCATCATAGGCTATCCAAAGAGTTTTATATGTAAATCCCTCATCAGTTTTATCTTTAATGCCTATTAATACTCCATTACTAATTTTCTCACTATCTGCTGTTTCATCTACACCAGTTTTTTCATTGATATTCTCCATAGGATTATTATCTATCTTTTCAAGATAAAGTAGAACATCGTCCTGTATTACTAATATACCTTTATCTATAACAATAACTTCCTTTAAATATGTATTTTTAGATGATATGGTTACAATTTCTACTTCCTTAGTATCTTTTAAATAATCAGGTATAAAACCTATAGTATTATAAATGTATTGTTCACCATTTACTACTTTAGCTTTATAAGTTATGTTCTTGTATGCCTTATCAAACATAAATACTTCTTCATTACTAAAACTCACTTTGCTGTCTAATAAATTACAATTAAATACTTCCTCTTCTGTAATTCCCACATAATTTTTAACTTGCCATTGTCCCTTTAAAATAGAATCATTATTCGGTTTCTTTACTTCTATGTTAAATTTATTACAACCAGTAAGAATAAGTGCTAACATAAAAGTTATCAGTATTCTTATTAATCTTTTCATCTCATATCTCCTCTAGGTAACATTATAATAACCTCTGTACCCTTTTGTAATTCACTATCTATCTTTAAAAGTCCGCCATGCTGAGTTATAATTTCTTCACATATAGAGAGTCCTATCCCATTGCTTGCATTTATATTTCTTCCCTTATAAAATTTTTCTTTAACATGAGGTAGTTCATCTTTAGAAATTCCATAGCCATAATCTTTAATTGATATAGTTAAATATTTTTCATCTTCTACTAGCTTAACTACTATTTTAGAATCATTAGGTGAAAACTTTATAGCATTATCTAAAATATTTATTAAAACCTGTTTCATTCTATTTTTATCAACTTCTATAGGCTTAACCTGTAGTTCTTCAAATATGACCTCTATTCCTCTAGACAGTAGTTTAGGTTCTAATTGTCTTAATATATCTTGAGTAAACTCACCTATACTTATCACTTCTTTTCTTAAAGTGATTTTACCTGAAATTAACTTTGAAAAGTCCAATAATTCTTCTACTAGATAAGTTAATCTTTCAACTTCTGACTCTATAATTTTAAGACCTTCTCTTACTTCTTCTTTATCTTCTAAATCTGAGGACTCTAACACAATGGCCCAGCCTTTAATAGAAGTTAGAGGTGTTCTAAGTTCATGGGATACAGATGATATAAATTCATTCTTTAGTCTTTCATTTTTTAGTATCTCCTCAGACATATAGTTTAGAGTATCAGCTAAGCTTCCTATCTCATCTTTAGAGTAATTTGGTATACTCTCTTTAAAGTTACCCTTAGCCATCTTTTCTGCTCCCACAGAGACTAGTTTTAAAGGCTTCATTATACTATTCGAAATAAATAAACTTATAGTAGAAGAAATGGAAATCACTAGTATACCTAATAAAATTATTATAAACAATATTTCCCTTATGCTTTTATCTATACCTTCAGTAGAGGCACTAAATCTCAATATTCCATCTACATCTGTGTCAAAAAAAAGTGGATATGCTACACAAATAATCTTTTCATTATTATTTTCATTTTGATATATATTTGCTTCTCCTCGAGTATCACCACTAGCTGCTGCTTTAACTTCTCGAGTTAATATTCTGTCCTTTGAAATATATCCTGAAGAATCCATCATAACATTGCCTTCTAAGTCTATTATTTGAACTCTACAATCCGTATTACTCCAAAATGTATCATTATCATTAAATATATTCTCTTTTACAGTATTGGAGGACAAGTATGTATTATAAAAATCTGATGATATCTTAATTTGACCATATATAGTATCCTCTAGATTGCTATAGTAATATCCTTTGATAGCTATGTAAACCATAATTTGAACAATAAATATGGTTATAGCTATTACAATTATATTACTGCTAGAAATCTTAGTTTTTAAGGATTTCACTTAATCTTCCCTCCACTTATATCCTGTTCCCCAAACAGTTTCAATATATTTAGGTTTAGATGAGTTATCTTCGATCTTACTTCTAATACGTCTTATATTTACATCAATTATTTTATTTTCTCCTATGTAATTATAGCCCCACACCATATCTAGAAGTTCATCTCTACTAAAGGCCTTGTTGGGATTTTCCATAAACATTTTTATAAGCATATATTCTTTAGGGGTTAATTCTATCTCTACTCCACTTTTGTATAGTACCTTACTATCTAAATCTATTTTAAAAGCTCCAGATATAATTTCTCTACTCTTAAGACCATTACCTAGTTCCATTCTTCTAAGTAAAGATTTAATAATAGCTATAAGCTCTAATGGGTTGAAGGGCTTTATAATATAGTGATCTGCACCAAACTCTAATCCCATAATTTTATCCCCATCCTGCGCTCTGGCAGTAAGCATTATTATTCCCATCTGTGGATAACTTTTCTTTAGAACTTCACATACTTTATATCCATCAATTCCAGGAAGCATTATATCAAGTATTACAATATCAGGGCTCTCTTTTGCAACTTCTTCAATACCAAGTTCTCCAGTTTCTGCTTCTACTACCTGGAAGCCCTCTCTCTTAAGGCTTATCTTTACAAACTTTCTTATATGTTCTTCATCTTCAATTAATAATATTTTCTTCATTATATTCACCTCTAATGTACAAAAGCACCAATAGTAAAATAAATTAACATCGGTGCTTCTTGTTCGTAATTCTTATTTTCTCTTTAACTATTATTCCTTATCATTACTTTCTTCATACTCTTCTACATCTACAATAGTAGAATCACTATAGTCTATATAAGATTCTGAGTTTGGAGTTACATTGGAACTATTGCTACCTTGTGGCCTTCCATTCTCATTAGAAGAATAAAATTCGTTGGTTTCCTTTTTCACCTTATATTTTAAGTACATTATACTAAGGGTTATTATAATTACAATCCCTAGAATAAGCCATAAAATTCCTTTGAATACAATTCCTAAAACTCCAAAAATCAATGGAGAAAATATAAATAACAGTATACATACAAATATAACTTTTATTAATGTTTTCATCTCAACACTATTCATAAATTCTAATTCCTTTCTATATGTATCAATTAAATAATTATATATTATCTGACTTTAAAATTATTATCTATTTTAAAGGTAAATTTAAAAGCCCCCGTTTACATTTAGTATTTCCCCTGTGATGTAGCTACTATCCTTACTAGCTAAAAATACAGCAGCTCTTCCCACTTCTGATACACTTCCAAATCTCCCCATGGGTATTTCCTCTGTTAATTCTACTCTTTCTTCCTCTTTCATCCACATGTTCATCTTAGTTTCGATAACACCTGGTGCTATGGCATTTACTCTTATATTACTTAATGCTAGTTCCTTAGCTAAGGCCTTTGTAAAGGAATTTATAGCTCCCTTTGATGCAGAATATAAAACTTCGCAGGCAGCTCCTTCACCTCCCCAAACTGATGATATATTAATAATGTTACCTTCTTTTCTTGAAATCATATGATTAACCACAGAGTTTGTAGTATTAAATACTGACTTAAAATTTACAGACATAATTTTATCAAAATCTTCTTCAGTGTCATCCATAAATAGTCCTATTTTAGAAATAGCTGCATTGTTTACTAATACATCCACTCTTCCCAATTTCTCTAGAGTATATTCTATTAATTCCTTAGAAAAGTTATAATTACTTACATCGCCTTTAAATAAAGTACAATAATTTCCCATGGAACTAATTTCATTTAAAGTCTCCCTTGCACTTTCATCATCGTTAAAATAGTTTAGTACTAATATTGCTCCTTCTTTAGCAAATTCTAAGGCTATTCCCTTACCTATACCTCTTGTTCCTCCTGTAATTACTACCACTTTTCCCTTTAATTTCATTTTCATACCTCTTAAAACTTCTTTAATTCCCATTGTAGTTATTTTAACATTTGTTTTTTTATAGCACTAGTTATATGTACTGAAAATAAATTAATTTAAATAAATGTTAATATATTTTACATTTACTTTAATTAGTTCATTTATTAACTATAAAATTAATTTATTTCTTGTATTTTTTATTATATTTAAATATAAATCCTCTTTATTATTATATCATAATATGGTATGATAATCATGATTTAATAGTAAAGGGGGGTCTTTTTCATGGCTTATAAAATAGTAGATACTTGCATCTCTTGTGGTGCTTGCGAATCTGAATGTCCAGTTAGCTGCATAAGTGCAGGAGATGGATTATACGTTATCGATGCTGATTCTTGTATCGAATGTGGTGCTTGTGCTAGCGTTTGCCCAGTTGGTGCTCCAGTTCAAGACTAATTGAAATAAAAAATAGATGTACAAGTTGTACATCTATTTTTTATTTTAATTTACTTATAGCATTAGTGTCTCTAATAAATATTAACCCATCAAAGGTATCTATAGGCTTTAATTTCATATAATAATCTTCTTCATACCCATTATAAAAAATAATGTTATGCATTAGTATTGAAGATGATAATATTTTTTTAACATCCTTATCCTGTGATGAAGATTTAAAATCTATAAAACTATTTGATATCTCTGTAAGGTTAAATATATTAGAAAACAATTGAGGATTTCCTTCTTCTATATTATAGATTTCATATTCACTACCTACACCACTACTGTTTATAGGATACGCTCCAAAGCTACCCTGATGAAATTCTAATGCTAATGAATAATATTTATCTTTATACATCTCCTTTAAATTATACCCCATGCTTTTATAATCCTTAGAAATATTGCTTATATGTTGATTTCCACTCCAAAGAACTATTTTATCATTTCCATTTTTACTCTCACGGTCTAGAATCCATTTAATGTTATCAGCTAATAATTTTCCTTCCATATTCAAAGCTTCTTTAATGTTATGTTCTGGTCCACTGTATATGGCTAATTCTATACTTTTCAGGATATTCTGAAGATATTTCGAAGCCTCTTCATATTTCTCTTCTGAGGTACTTTTTACAAGTTTCTCTTTATTTTCATTAAATATATTAACTAGAATTTCAACCTTTTCTTTTTCTCTTCTTAACTCACTTGTAGGTATATTTCTAACGGGTCTTCCTCTTACTTCATCCAATTCACCATCAAACTTCTTGTATAGATCTTCATCAATATCTCTTAAATAATTTATTACAAAATTTGAACTATCTTCAGCATTAGTAACTTGAATACCGTAAAACTTAATTTTTTCCTTATGATTAGAATCTTCATTATACTTTCTCATCCATTCTATTAACTCCAAAGACTCCACCGTTGACCAAGAATAACCTCCATTTATCTTTGTTTGTCTTACTATATTTTCAGCATTTCCTTCCCCATTCAATATATAATTATTAATTAATTCAGTTCTTCCAAAATCCACATCCATAGCAAAGGTTCTATACCCCATTTCCTCTACTAAAAATTCCAGCATACGATGCTTAATTTGAAAAAACTCTTTTGTTCCATAGGTTGCCCCACCTAAGGCTATAATTTGTTTATCCTTAAATATATCTTTAAATTCCTTTAAATCTTCAAAGCCATTGCCAACCTCCACAGTGTTTAAAGGAACTAATTTTTCTTTTATAATTTCAGCCTCCTCATTAGGACTAAGTTTTCCCCCAAATAATCCTACACATACTAGTCCGAGAATTATTATAACTGAAATTATTAATAATACCTTATTTCCTCTTTTCATCTTCATATACCCCCTAAATACCTATTTTCTCCCTTAACTCAACATTTTCAACTTATGGTTACATATATATTATAGCAAATTTTAGAAACATTTCAATATTTATCTAAGTCATCTTAGAGTAATGGACAGAATTTATAACTATATAGCATAAATACAATAAAAAATCAGTAAATCTCCCAATTGAAATTTACTGATTATATAATTAGTCTAGTATATTACCAAAGCCTTCCCCTAAAACCTCATGTACATTATGGGTTATGATAAAAGCACATGGATCCACTTCTTTTATAAAATTTCTAAGCTTAATAAACTCCTTTTTACCCATTACAGTTATTAAAACATCACTTTTTTCTAAATTGTACGCTCCTATAGCACGATAAATAGTAGCACTTCTACCTAGCTCTTCAATAATAAATTTTCTTATCTCTTCAGTTTTAGAACTCATTATTTCTATTCTCTTAGTTATATTAAGTCCATCTATAACAAAGTCTACCATGGAGCCATTTATTATAACACCAAGTAAAGCATACATTCCTGTAGTAGCTCCAAATGCTATAACTGCAAGTAAGGTTATACTAAAATCTATAATTAAAAGTCCTTTTCCAATTTCTAGATGAGCATATTTGTTTAATATTTTAGCAGGTATATCCGTTCCCCCTGTAGATGCATTCCTATTAAACACTATAGCCATACCTATAGCTCCAATTAATATACCAAAAATTAAATTTATAAGTATATCCTGTGAAATAGGTTTACTAATAGGTGCTACTTTTTCTAAAATGGATATTATTACTGAAAGCATAAGGCTAGAATATATAGTTTTTGTTCCAAATGCCTTTCCAATAAAAATAAAACCTATGACAAAGAAAAATATGTTCCCTATAAGCATTATAATACCAATACTAAGGTTAGGAATATAATGGTTTATTACCATAGCAAGCCCAGTAAGTCCTCCAGCTGCTAAATTGTGTGGAACTAGAAAAAAATGAATACCTATAGCTATTAAAATTAATCCAAAAGTTATTATAATATAATCTTTTATTTCCTTCTTCAAACCCATTCCTCCTTAATTCACCCTATTGATTTTTGTAAAAATATCTTATGTTTTTCAATTTTATGTTAACTCTCTTTATTTAATCATATATCAATAGATAAGTTATTACAATATCCCTCTTTTCCTTATATATGTTTTACTGTTTAAATACTTATATACGTAAAAAAACTACTACTATAAAATTTAACCGAACTTAATCAGAAAATTTCATAGTAGTAGCTTGTTCTTTATATTTACTTATAGTATTTTTCTTTACTTGCAATGAAATGTAGCACACTCTGTTTCTCTTGGCTTACATGCATGGTCTCCAGAAATACAAATTTCTGAAGCATCACATTTATGGTTTTCGTTATAAACACAATTGGTAGCTTCACATCCTACTACCATTTCTGGATTAGGTCTTTGATTACTATTTGACATAGCTCCACTTTTTTCTGCAAAACTATCACAACAAGTAGATGATTTATGAGTAGCTTCTCTTCCACCTACTTGAATAGAATCAATGCAGCAATAATAATCATTATTATATGCACAACTACATGCATCACATTTTAATTTAGTCATAAGAATGCCTCCTAAAGTTTATTTCAATAATATTGTTTCAATTTAGTAGGCAAATTATTCTTACATAATTTTATTGTTCTTTTACTTTATCTTTACAAATACGGAAAATTGAATTTCTGTAGACTCTATATGGTCATAATTTAAATCCTTACGACCAGAAAAGTTATCAATTTTTATTTTAATTTTAACTTTATCTGTTTCATCTTCAAATTGCATATCTTCTACAGGTATGGAGTTTGTTTTATTAACACCATATTTATCTATTATCCTATTAAAATACTCATTTAAATTTTTATTATATATCTGTTTACCTTTCTCTAATATCTTAAGTTCATTAGATGCTTTATTATAGTCAACTGTAATTCCATAAGAATTCTTATTAGCAGCACTTTGATAACTTATAATGTTAAAAAGGTAATCATAGTCCTTTATTTCTATAGGCTCTGATATTTCTTCACTTGTAAAATAAAAATGTTCATATCTACTTTCATAATTTAAATTAGAATAAGTTATTCCTAGTACCCTCTCTGTATCACTTATAGTAAAATTACCTGGCAAATATTTAATATCCTTTAATTCATGTTTTCTATTAAAATAATCCAAAATACTATTGAGCTCTATTTGATCATCTTTAGAAACTGGATCTATAGCTTTAACTATTTTACCATTTTCAATCATATTATTTTTTATAAGGAACTTTTCAAATCTTTTATTTTGACTATACTTAGATAAACTATAACTACTCAAAGGTCCACAAATTGATATAAAAGTAATTATAGCAAGAGATATTGGGAGTATAATATTTTTTACTTTCTTAATTATTGAGTAATATACCATTATTCCAAAGACCCAAATCCCTAGTGCTAAAACAAAATATCTATTTTCAGTTATTCCATAGGCATTAACTCTTATTCCCATAGAAATAAACATAAGTACTATAAGAGGAAGTATTGCTTTTGGAAACACCTTTACAAACTTGCTTACCCAAGGACTATTTTCCTTTACTGGTGAAGTTAAAAACAAGGTTCCTGCTGATATTACTCCATACCATAATACTAAATGAGAAACTAATCCTTCAGGCCACTGTCTAGTAATAATTATCTTAGCAAAATATATATATAAGATTATTGTGTATATAGAAATTAATGGCATAATTATATAAAGCATTAATATCTTAAACACCTTTGGATACTTTTCAACCTTTATAACTTCTTCCTTTTCTGGGATTCCTCCAAGAAAGAAGCATTGTGCAAAAACTCCTACGACTATAAGCCATGTATAATAATATATCTCATATTTAACTTCTATTCCTAAAAGATAATCTACGGTGAACAATATTGCTATTAGTCCTAAATATAAAACTATAGAATATAAAACTGTTGTAAAAAATCTTCCTAAAACCTTTATTACATACATCTCAAAACTTCCATCCTTATAGATATATGGAGTAAAAAAGAACCCTGTAATAAATATTATAATAAGACCAACATATCTAGTAACCTGAACCATATTTAAATCTTCAAGACAAAAATATCCGTAGACTGCTAAACAAATAGCTGCAATAATATAAATTAAATATTTAAACTTCTCATTAGTTTTATTTCTTCTTTCAAAATATAATTCAATGCAAATATATACTGGAATACCAAGTACTAAAGTCATCACAACACGTCTTAATTCCTCGTCACTTCCAATACTTTCTCCCATATATATTAAAGTTATAACTGCAGCTATAGATAAAAATATGGGTATAGGAAATCTTTTTACTGAATCTTTTATAGAATTTTTCCATCCATTTACCAAAGTTTTAATATGCAATAATATGCCCCCCTTTATTATAAAATTATTTTTCTATGTTTTATAATTACCTTTAGATAACTATTTATGTATCACTGTAAATTACACCCATTATACCATATCACCTAAATTAAAACATTCATCTATTACACATAATATTATCATATATGTAAAGAATATTCCTATTAAATATAAAGGAGGTGACCTTTAGTTTGAAGCCCATTGCTTCTACTAAAGAACTTAATGTTTATTCCTAAAAGAATATTATTTGAAAAAGGATCCTTGGATTATGAAATAGGCAAAAATATTTATAACACTTTTAAGGATAATAAAAATATAGAAATAATAAAATTAACTTCTAATAAGATTAAAGAGCGAATTCCTGGTGAAAATTTGCATAGTTTTTATCGTGAAGGTAAGAATACCCTAGTTGTGGGTATAAAAAAAAGAAGTAAATTTCAATCCTGTAAACCTTCTGCTAATTGGCAGTTACCCCTAGTGTCCGGTTGTATTGCCCATTGTCAATATTGTTACTTAAATACAAATCTAGGGGATAAACCTTATATAAAGATTAATGTAAATATAGATGATATTCTAAATCAAGCAAATGAATATATTAAAGAAAGATTACCTTCCAAAACTTTATTTGAAGGTTCTGCCACCTCTGATCCTATACCTATAGAACCTTATACTAATAGTTTAAAAAAAGCTATAGAATTCTTTGCTAATAGCGATCATGGACTATTTCGTTTTGTTACAAAGTTTAATGATGTTGATAGTCTATTAGATATAGATCACAAGGGACATACAGAAATTCGATTTACTTTAAATACAGATAAAGTAATCAGTGACTTTGAAAATAGAGCCGCTTCTATAGATAAAAGAATAGAAGCTAGTGTAAAGGTGGCTAATGCTGGGTATCCTATAGGTTTTATTATTGCGCCAGTATTTCTTTACGATGGTTGGAAAAATGATTATAAACATCTTTTATTAAACCTTAAGGATAAGCTTCCTGATAACTTAACTACTCCTGTTACCTTTGAAATAATATCTCATAGGTATACTCCTAGAGCAAAAAATATAATTCTAGAAGTATTTCCTGAAACAACACTTCCTATGGAGGACGAAGAAAGAAAATATAAATATGGACAATTTGGATATGGTAAATATGTATATACAAAAGAGCAGCTAGACGAGATGAAAGAATTTTTTAGTTCAGAAATTGACTCTATATTTAATAATAAAGTTATAAAATATATAATATAGTGTTAAATGCAAATGCCAAGCTATATTCCCTTATATAACTTGGCTTCTTTAATGTTATAAAATTGTTTTTATATCTTTTGATTTATTCTATGTTTATATATTATTTAATTAATTTCAGCAAATTCTTCTAAGGTTATTCCATCATTATAAATCTTTTCTGACATTTCACTACCCACATATCTCACATGCCAAGGTTCATAATTATATCCTGTTATATCTTCCTTTCCCGACTCATATCTTACTATAAATCCATATTTATATGCATTATTAGCTATCCAATTAGCTTCTGGACATCCTTCAGATATCCATCCAGAACTAGTTGCTAAATCCATAGCTTCGCCTAGTTGATGCTCACTTGCTCCAGGCTTTGCTACATATTTATCTGAATAAGATTTTCCTTGGGTTTCCACATTATATTCATATAAGTTTTTTTGTGTTTTATAAGATCTATAGCCTGATAAACCATATAAGTAGACCCCCTCCTTTGAAGCAGCATCTACCAGTTCCTCTAAAGCCTTAGCAGACTCCTTTGTCATATATCTTTCTTCTTCTGTGGATTCTGGTAAGAATTCTATATCTACTTGAACTAAATCCTTTGGCTTATAATCTGATGTTAAAGCATAATTTTTATTTACTACTACTTTGTCATAATCATTAATAATAAAATATCCCTCTGATTTCAAATGAAATTTATTGATCAAATAATTTGTAGTACACATACCTAATATAACTATTACTAGTAACTTCAATATAAATCTTCTTGCTTTTCTGACCTTTTTCTTTTTTCCCATAAGACCATCTCCTTAAGTTCATACACTTATTTTAAACCTTATGAGATTATTATTTATTACTTAAAGCTTACAAATTTATTACTTATTTATTAAGACATGAAATTTAAACTATTCTCCTTCTTTAGTAAACCATCCTCTACTATTATTAGCTATTCTAACAAGTGTAAGCATCACAGGAACTTCTACCAATACACCTACCACTGTAGCTAATGCAGCACCTGATTGTAATCCAAATAATGAAATTGCTACTGCTACTGCTAATTCAAAAAAGTTACTTGCTCCAATCATTCCTGCTGGTGCTGCTATAGAATGTGGCAACTTCCAAAGTTTTGCCCAAATATAAGCTATTCCAAATATAAGGAAGGTTTGAATTATAAGCGGTACTGCAATTAATACTATATGAACAGGATTATTTAAAATAGTATCACCTTGGAAGGAGAATAATATAATCAAAGTCAGTAATAATCCTATTATAGTCACATTATCAAACTTCTTTAAAAATACATTATTAAAATAATCTATACCTTTGTTTTTAATTATTAGTGTTCTAGTTATAAATCCAAGTACTAGTGGTATAACTACAAATAATATTGTTGATAATACAAGAGTTTCCATAGGTATAACTACATCTCCAACCCCTAGTAAAAAAGCTACAATAGGAGCAAAGGCAATTAAAATAATCAAGTCATTAACTGCTACCTGAACTAGAGTATATGAAGGATCCCCTTTAGTTAAGTGACTCCAAACAAATACCATAGCTGTACATGGTGCAGCTCCTAAAAGCACTGCTCCAGCTAAATACTCCTTAGCAAGTTCTGGTGCTATTATACCCTTAAATACTATAAAGAAGAAAAATGCTGATATAGCATACATTGTAAAAGGTTTAATAAGCCAATTAGTTGTACAAGTAACTATAAGTCCCTTTGGTTTTCTAGTGGCATTAATTATACTTCCAAAATCAATCTTTAACATCATAG
The DNA here is from genome assembly GCF_052067195.1 of Clostridium sulfidigenes. Classification (NCBI taxonomy): domain Bacteria; kingdom Bacillati; phylum Bacillota; class Clostridia; order Eubacteriales; family Clostridiaceae; genus Clostridium; species Clostridium sulfidigenes. Next base: position 134,496 of record NZ_JBQHQR010000008.1, read on the forward strand.
GGTATATCATTAACCATATAAGTATAGCCACCGGTATTGACACATTATAATACTCAAAGTTATTTAGAGTATTAGGTATCATAGGCAAAAACTGACCAACCAATATTCCCACTACAATACAAAGGGCAACCCATAGAGTTAAGTATCTTTCAAAAACACCTAATCCTTTTCCACTATTTTCTTTTTTATTACCCATAAGATAAACCTCCTATAATTTAATTTCTTCATTTTTTATTCTCTTAGCTAAATTCTTAATTTTTTCTTCAATAATTTTAGCAGTTTTAATAAATTCTTCATCGGACTTTCCAGTTGGATCCTCTAATCCCCAATCCTCTATATGCTTTCCTGGTAAAATAGGACAGACAACATTACAACCCATTTTAATAACTATATCTACTTCAGGTATATCTCCTAGCAGTTTAGATTTCTGAGTCTCATTCATATCAATGCTATATAGCTCATTTATTATTCTAACCGCATCTTGATTTATTGTAGGTCTTAGCTGGGTCCCTGCAGAATAACTTTCAAAAACCTCTCCTTCATATAATTTTCCTAAGGCCTCCGCCATTTGAGATCTACAAGAATTGTGAACACATATAAATGCCACTCTTGGTTTCATATTAACTCCTCCATTCATAACTAATTAGTGTAAAGTTTTTTACACTTTTTTTATAAATATCTATATCTAACATGGATTTAATCACATTTACACTTCTCTTTTTCTTTGCAAATACACTCCTCTGTATCTGTTGTAACACTTGTTAAAAACAATATTAATTTATTACAATTAGTATTATTTAAAGAATAATGACTCCACAGTCCATCCTTTCTACTCTCAACAAGACCACAATCCATCAATACCTTCATATGATGGGAAAGAGTTGGTTGTGTAAAATCAAAATGTTCTAGAATATCACATGCACATCTTTCACCACAGGATAATATGTCTACTATTTTTAACCTATTTGGATCAGATAATGCTTTTATAATTTTTGCATTTTCTTCATAATTCATTTTAACGCCCCCCTATATAGATAACTGTCTATATTTATAATATAGACCATCATCTATATAGTGTCAATATGCTTATTTAATTTTTCTCCCTGTGCTACATTTATTCTTAACTATGTAGAGTGATATATTTGTATAATTAAAAATAAGTAACTAAATTTAATATCTAGTTACTTATTCTAAAACTTTTACTATATAGATTTTTTTATTAACTCTACTATTTGTTTAGTAGATAAAACTTGTCCCATAGCCTTTGGTTTACCATTTATCATGAGTGTAGGAGTAGTCATAACTCCTAATGAAATAATATCTACTAAAGATTCCACCTTAGTTACATCTGCCTCTATACCTAACTCCTTTAAAGCTTCCAAAGTATTATCATAAATTTTAGTGCATTTAGAGCACCCTTCTCCTAAAACCTTAATTTCCATATGAACTCCTCCTTAAATTTAAAACTTTAATTTTTAAGTTCCATCTTTTCTCCTACAATATTACTCCAATTATTAATTATAGGCTTTATTATATTAGGTCCTATTTTAGATATAAACACTAGTTGTGAAACTTCCTTTGGTTCACATGGCTTATAATCTATATTTTTTCCTACTACATCTATTTGTTGCCATCCATCATTTAAGTTAAAGAAGCCTTTTATTCTATAGCTATCCTTCTTTATAGAATTTAAGAATTCCTCCATTTTATTTTTGCTCACAACACTACTGAAATTCATAGTTAAGCTTTTAGGCTTATTTTCCACAGTATTTGTAGACTCTTCTCCTTCAGCCCACTGATTTAATAATAAATCCTTATCTAAAAAGTCCATACTAAACTCTCCAAAGGAACAAGTTTCTATATCACACTTTGGATTTACCTGTCTAACTTCTTTAATTACGTTCTTTAGCTCTTCCTCTTCAATTAAATCTACTTTATTTATAATAGCCATGTGACAATGCTTTAATTGACGATTAACTGTTTCTAAATCTTCTAATTGCTCTCTAAAATTCATTCCATCGATTAAGCATAATACTCCCTTTAAATCATAGGTTGCTTCAGGTGATAAAACCTTTACACCTTTAAGTATCTCTTCTATATTAGATGGATCTGCTAGGCCTGAGCTCTCTACAAAGACATACTCTAAATCCTGTTTACTCATGTCAGCTAAAGCTTGAGCAAAGGATATTTTTAAACATGAGCAGAAGATAGACCCCCTATTAATCTCTACCATCTCAATATTATCCCTTTTAAGTATAGTTCCATCTATGCCTAGCTTCCCAAATTCATTTTGTATAACTCCAACCTTATTGCTCTTTAACACATCTAATAGCCTTAAAAGTACCGTAGTTTTACCTGAACCTAAAAATCCAGTTAACACATATAAACTAATTTTTTTCTCCATGATTTTCCCTCCTGTAAATTAATAATATAAAGAAATATCCTTAGATTTTTTAGTTTTTAGAGTTTAAAAAACTTCTCAATTCAGTAATTCTCTCTGAATTTAATGTATATTTCATCCAAGAGCCATCCTTATTACCAAGAACCAATCCACTATCTGTTAAAATCTTCATATGATAAGATAAGGTAGGTTGAGTAATATTAAAATTCTCAAGAATTTTACATGCACACAATTCCTCTGACTCTGTAAGCATATTAATAATCTTTAGTCTAGTCTCATCTGCCAATGCTTTAAACATTTGAACATATTCTGCATAATCATATTTCATAAAATCCTATCTCCTAATCTTTTATTTATAGATATTTTATATCTCCATTATATCTTTCATATAGATATTTGTCTATATGACCTTTAAATCTCTATTATTTCAAATCCTAAAAAACAATATATAATTCCATTAAATACAAATAGCTATCTCTACATGATTTTTTAGTCATTTAGATATAGCTAAATTTCTTAAATACTAAATCTATATTGTATAAGTATTTTTTCCTAATGATTTAGATAAATATAACTTATCATCAGCTTCTTTTACTAAATTATATATATCCCCTTCATTAAGTATCCTAGTAATTCCTATACCTATACTAACAGTTATTCTATCACTAACTTGTGAACATTCATGAGTAATATTAAGTTCCTTAAGATGCTTCATAAATCTTTTTATGTTTTCAATAATTTCTTTCTCATCCAGCCTAGATATTATTGAGAATTCTTCTCCACCATACCTGCAGACTACATCTTCAGTAAATATATCTTTCAAAGCCTTTGATACTACTTTTAAAATCTTATCTCCTTGAACATGACCATAGTTATCATTGTATAGCTTAAAATCATCTATATCTACCATTAAAAACGTAATAACTTCTTTATTCTGACAGGCTTTTAATAATTCCAAATGCATAAACCTTCTATTATATGTATCCGTTAAAAAATCTCTCTCACTTATTAGTTTTAATTCCTTATTTATTATAGATATTGCATTGTTTTTTATACCTAATATAAATACTGTAATAATTAAAAATATATTTATAAACTTACACAGACTTTTTTCTTTGATAAATATTATACTAACTAATAGTAGCAATGGAAATAGTACTATTAGTTTTTTTCTATATTTTTCTAACTTCATAAAAACTACTCTTATCACTCCTCCCCATTCTGGGTAAAGTATGATAATTTTCCTCTCAACTATTTCTGTAAATAATGATTTTGCTCCGTCATAACTTTAACCTACAGATTAAACATTCGTACAATATTACTAAATCATCAGACTAAAAATATAAGCTTTAGTATATTTCATTACTATGCATCTATAAAAATAGACAACCATAATTTCATATTGGATTGCCTTTTAAATATGTTGTAGCAATATTTTTATTAGTTAATTATGTTATATAAGTAATTTTATTTGTATAAATATTATCCTTAATATTTATTAAGCTGAAATTTTACAGTTAGTATTTATTCTAACATTTGAATAAATTATTTATTCTACCGTTTTTCCATTTAGTCTTTAGTACATTTTTATCATTTGTTTATATAACTTTTAATCTAAGAGATCCTTCAAACTAACCTCAAGTGCAATAGCCAAACTATTTAGAGTTTTTAGAGATGGCACTGTTCTTAAATTTTCAATATCAGATAAGTATGTGTTAGATATACCTGATAATTGAGCCAATTTATTTTGATTTATGCCCATTGATTTTCTAATAAATTTGATTTTTTTTCCTATTTCCACTCTATCACCCCAAACACTATTTTACGCTAATAGAGTAAAAAATCAATAGTTTTATGATTTTTTTACTGTCTATACATATTTTTTGTTCGTTTACTTATACTAATACTTAAACTATAATTTTATTATAAAAGTACGTAAATAACGTACTTTATTGGAGGTATATATATGAATTCAAGAAAAAAACTTAGAGATCTTAGAAAATCTAAAGGATTAACTTTAAAAGAATTATCTACTAAAACAAATTTATCAATATCGTTTATAAGTGATATTGAGCACAATAGAAGTAATCCTTCTATATCTACTTTAAAAATACTTTGTAATGCTTTAGATGTACCTATAACCTATTTATTAGAAGATGATAAAACTCCATCTAATTTAATATGTACTGATTTAGATGCAGTATTATCAATGCTACTAAATGACTTTTCATCTTGGAGTTATGATGACAAAATAGAACTAATATGCTATCTAAAAGCTAAAAAACATGTTCGAGAAGCACAAAAAAAGATGTGAATATATAAATTTATATAAATAATTTAAATACTATTTAATCAAATTAAATTTTAAATCTAATTTATGTGATTACTTAATTTATTTTATATTATTTATAACATCCATCCCGTATTATGGCTTTTTTTGTAATATTTGTTTCATTTTTCTTTATTCCATTATATAATTGAAACATAATATATATTCTTAAATAGGAGTGATTGCTATGTATAATAATCTTTTCAATAAAACACACCTAAATCAAGAAACTATAGATGTATTAATCCCTATTTTAAATGAATTTGATGATTGTATATGGATAAAAAATATAAATGGAGAATATCTAGCAGTTAATAACGCATTATGTAATCTTCTAGGGGAGGATAAAAATACTTTATTGCATAGTAACGGTCTTGATATCTTCGACTACTCTAGTTTTAAATTTGTCATTAAAGATGATTTAAATGTTATTAATAAAAAGAAAAAAAGTATTATGAATGAATATTTATATATAAAAGGTAGAGAAGTTATTTTACAAACTCACAAAATTCCCATTATAAATTCGGACAATAGCTGTTACTCCTTTTTAGCTATTGGACAAGTTATTAATACGGAGGAACTATACTACAACAATTTTATTATAGACAATAATTATAAAACACTATGTAATCTAATTACTGAAAGTGAAGAAAAGCGTGAACAAGTTTCTTATGAAGAAGTTCATGAATATCTTATGGATATATATGAAACCCTAGACATAAATGGTACAAGCCTTTGGATCTATGATGATTCTAAAAAGATGTTAATAAAGCAAATGTCTCTAGGCATTACTGAAAACATATCTGGCAATGATACCTTTTCTATAAGTGATTTCTATAAAGACGAATTAATAAATATTTCTATGAAAATAAACTCACCCACACCTTTAAAAAACTGTGAAAATTTTTATTGTAATAATGGTTTTTGTCAAAGTTATAAGTATTTCCTTAAAGATAATTATATAATTGTTATACCTATAGTCTATAATAACTCCAGACTTCTAGGTGTTTTAAATTTATATTATAATGAGTCGTTTGACACAGAATCTAATGCTAAATATATTGTGAGGACTTCTAAGAGATTAGCCTTATTACTAAAAAATATATATTTATCTACCCAATTGACATATCAGTTGCAAAAAAAGATTAAACTTGAAAATGAATTGAGTAGATTTCTTAATATAGCAGTTGATTTATATGCGATTATTGATACTAAGGGATATATTAAAAAAATAAGTTCTAATATACCTTTCATATTGGGCTGGGACTTTAATGATTTGAAAAAAATTCCTATTCAGACACTAATAAAATCAACAAATAATAGTATAAATTTTAAAGATATTTTGCATACCTATAACAAAAAATTTTATGGTGGAATATGTAAAGTAAAATGTAAAAACAATTCCTTCAAATTAATTGAATGGTATTATTATCACCAACAAGAAACACAGGAAATATTTATTACGGGTAAAGATGTAACTAGCTTTTCAAAACTAGAAGAAAAAGTTGCCTCTTTAGAAGAAAAAGTAGAATGCGAGAAATTTAAAACAGATTTCCTAGCAAATATCTCCCACGAATTTAAAACTCCTTTAAATATAATATTAGCAAGCATTCAGTTAGAGCTTAATGGTTATAATAGTGTAAATGATAATAATAGTATTTACTATAATCGTCTTAACATGATAAAACAAAACTCATATAGACTTCTTAGATTAGTTGATAACCTAATTGATGTAACCCAAGTTGATAGCAACAATATAAAGCTATACAAAGAAAATGTTAATGCTATTTCATATTTTGAAGATGTGGTGGACTCAGTTTCTCAATATATAAAGAAAATGAGTAAAAATATAATATTTGATACTAATGAAGAAGAAGTATTTCTGGATTGTGATCCTGAAAAAATTCAAAAAGTAATTTTAAATTTAATTTCTAACTCCATAAAATACACAGAAGTTAATGGCAACATATGGATTACACTAACAACTAACTGGGACGAGGATAGACTATATATTTCTGTAAAGGATGATGGTGTAGGTATACCAAAGAATAGTTATGATATTATATTTGAAAGATTTAAACAGGTGGATAATTTATTCATAAGAAGAGCTGAAGGAAGTGGAATCGGATTACCCTTAGCAAAATCCTTTATTGAACTTCATAGTGGAGAAATATGGGTAAATAGGGCTATAGACAAAGGTTCAGAGTTTATCTTTTACTTACCTATAATCTCTGAAAAGGATAGCAAAGTTAATTATTTTTATAATAAAGTTGTAGATTCTAGATCAGAGAGACTTAAGATTGAGTTTTCAGACATATATTCTTATCCTAATTAAAATGGTTTACAAAGAACAAAACAAAATGGAATCCCTTATAATAAGGAATTCCATTTTTTATTTATATTATTAAGCTACAATTTCTTTATCATTTTCTTCTTTTATAAAATCCTCAGCTGATAATCCTTTAGATATTGGTTTACTTTCATCTAATGGCTTCATTGCAAATCCTGTATATCCGTAGAATGCAGATATAATAGGATTAATTAATCCCAAGAAGTGGAATGGTGCATAAGCAAAAGCACTTACTCCTAAAGTAGTAAAGTATACTGCCCCACAAGTTGACCAAGGCACTAGCCCTGAAGTTAAAGTTCCTGCATCTTCAAGTACTCTTGAAAGATTTTTAGGATGTAAATTCAACTTTTCATATACTGGTTTATACATTTGACCTGGTATAACTATTGCCATGTATTGATCAGCAGCCATAAAGTTCATAGCGATACAACTTATAATATTTGATAAAACAATACTTCCTCTGCTGTGACAGAAAGTAAGAATTTTAGCTATTATAGTATCTAAACAACCTATTTGCTTTACAAGTCCACCAAAACATAATGCACACATAACTAAAGAAATAGTTTCCATCATTCCAAGCATACCGCCTCTATTAAGGAGTGAATCAACCATTGAATTTCCTGAGCTTATCTCAAAGCCATAGAATAGTGACTGTACAATGCCTGAAATAGTCTGTCCTTGTCCTAGTGCAAATAAAACTCCTATAATAGTTCCACCTAACATTCCTGGTATTGCTGGAACTCTAAATATAATCATTAAAACTACTGAAAGTGGTGCTATAAATATTATTGGACTAATATTGAAGCTCCCTTGTAATGTTTCTAAAATAGCATTTATTTGACTAGTATCAGCAACTGCTGTATCTCTGAATCCTAAGCCTATTATAGCAAATAGAATTACAGCAATTATAAAGCTTGGTATTGTTGTATACAGCATATGTCTTATATGATCAAACACATTTACTCCCGCTACACCTGCTGACAAATTTGTACTATCTGAAAGTGGTGACAGCTTATCTCCAAAAGAAGCCCCTGTAACAACTGCCCCTGCAACAATTGCAGAAGGTATTCCAAGACCAGCACCTATACCCATTGCTGCTGTTCCCATAGTTCCCGCTGTAGTCCATGCACTTCCTGTTGAAACAGAAACGATAGCACATATTATTGGAAGCAAGAATAAAAACATGGTTGGTGTAAATAATTTAAGTCCATAAAATATCATTCCTGGAACTACTCCACCCGCAATCCAAGATCCTACTAAACAACCAACTATCATAATAATAAAGTTAGCTTGCATAGCCATGGAGTTTGTCTTTATCATTGACTCCTCCATATCTCCCCAGCTATGCCCTAAAAATTTCCCTATAATGGCGGTAATAGCACAACATATAACTAATGGTATCTGTGGTGCTGAATCAAATACTAGTACACCTAATAGCATAAAGCAAATTAAGCACACAAATGGTATCACTGCTATTAGCAGCGATGGTTTTTTAATTTCTTTCCCCTTATTCATAAATTAGTCCCCCTTGTTAATTAAATATTTATCTTTAAGTATTTTCTTATAAAAAAATACTTATAAGCGTAAATTAAATAATTTATCTACAGTTATTTTATAATTATTTATATGGTAATAAATATCAAAATATATAATTATATTTAATTTAAATATAATTATGAATAAATATCCACTTATTACTTTGAATATATCATGAATTTTGCGAAATTTCAATATAATTCAACATATGAATTGTTATTTTATTCACTTATTTTGTATATTTATGTATTATTTTATATTAATTGTATATAGATATTTCTTAAAACTGCATATGGTTACCTCTTCAAAAATGCAGCTATATTGTTAACTTTATAACATTTGCATGTGTTATTTTTAACAATAAAAAGCCTCAGAAACTGTTGATAAATCTATTTATTCTATCAATGACTCTATTATATTATTAATCTAAAAAAGGACTATCTCAAAAAATATTTCAAGATAGTCCTTTAAATTTTTATTTAGTTACTTTAATATAATTTCCAACAAAAGACGTAGTTCCACTTTGCTCAAACCTAATATAAGCATTGTCAATTTTATCTTCATCTACTGCGTAAACTAAATGAGTTTCTTTTGTTTCATTCGGTGCAAAATCACTGAAGAAAAAGCTTTTTCCTTCATAATCTGATTTATCAAAGTATATTGGTGCATTATCCATTTGAAGGTTATTACCATTACCCCAATAATCACTTAGAAATTGGAGATTACCATTCGATGCTTTCTTCATAAACCCAATTCTCGGATAAATATTTATATCTTTTAGTTCTTTATCAAAAGGATTCTTCATGGTTAAAGTTACATAAACATACTTCATTCCTACTGTTTCAGTAATAGTATTCATTTTATTATTTTCCCATTTTTCCTCGTTAACTCTTTCATAATCCTTTAGTGTTCCATCTTCATTTATAAATGTAAGATACTCATTATAGTCAGAGAACTTATTTTTATCTAATTCAGGTAACTTATCTAATACTTCAATATTATTTACAGTAAAAGTTGGGTTTTCATCTGGGAACCCTTCATCACTTATTTCTTCATCAATATTAAATACATGATCAGTTGAAATTCCAGGTTCTACATATTCTATCTCTTCTTTATCATTATCTACTACATCTTTTAATTCATCTGAAAATGCAGGAACCACAATAAATTCTCCAGGAATCTCTTCACATTTAATATTTTCTGCTACTTTTTTAAGTTCTTCTAAAGAAGTATTGTCAGCACCATAAATTGTAACAACATATCCACCCTTTTCATAAAACATATTGATAATATGGTTGTACTCCAGTCCTTCCCTTGTAAGAATTTGTGCCTTTATGCCGCCAAGGGTAGTTTCTTCTACATCACTTACATAAATTTCTTCAAAATGCGTTGTATAGACAGGTGGACAAATAGTAATTCCCCCTACACTATGGTCACCATTAGGATGATATTTTCCGAGGGCATTTGCAGTCTCTATATATCCTTCTGGAATATACCCAGGAACCACCTTCATTGCAGGTACTTTAGTAGGAGCAGATTCTGTTTGAATATCACAAGTAAGTGTTCCTGTTTCTTCATTCTTACTTGTTGTAACTAAATAATGTTTAACTGCACCATAGGCTGTTGCAGATATTGCTAATGTAGCCGTAATAGCTGCAATAAGTACTATTATCTTTTTCTTCATAATTTTTTTCCCCTTTTTATTAATACTCTGAATAGAGTCTGTATTATTGTCACTTTGAATAAAATCTTGATTTTCAATGATGTTAACTTTTTGATTTTTGTATTTTTGAGAAAATTCATGAGGCTCCATAGTATTTTTTAACTCTTCTACAGCATTTTCTTGCCCTAAAAGATACATCAATTTATCAAGATCTGGTTTATTATCCATACAATTCATCTCCTATCATTTCTTTTACCATCTTTCTAGCACGTTCATATCTTTTTGCTGCAACATCTTCACTAATGTGTAGTAATGATGATATTTCTCTATAGCTAAGTTCATAAAAGCAACGATACTGAATTATCTCACGATATTTTGATGGTAAATTAGAAAGTAATTGTGTAATCATATGTCTATCTTCTACTGTTTTTACAGAAGGAACCCCCTTTTGGTTTTCACTAGTCACTTTTTCCTCTACCTCTTTAGTGAATAACTGAGTTTCTTTCCTATTTCTACGATATAAATCAATGGATATGTTTTTTATTGTATATACAACCAATCTCTTAGTTTTTAAACTTTCTACCCCATGAATAGTCGAGATATATGGAATTAGCTTTATAAATGCATCTTGAACTGCATCCTCAGCTTGTTCTACATTATTTAAAATTGAGTATGCAATACCATACATCTTATTTTCATAGGCATCATAAAGCTGTGCTAGCATATTATTTTTAAAATTTTCATCCGATGAAATCTCCACCTAATCACTCCTTGCTGTTTAAGAGTCCTCTTACTAAATATAACGAATGAGAACTTACAATTCTGACATTTTTATCTTAAATTCAAAATAATTACTACTTATATAATAATATAGGTTACTTTTAATAAATTCCACCATTGTAATTAAGTTTTAAAGTAAAAATTTAAGATAGAATTTTACACATAAAAAAAGAGCATTTATACTAGAAATACTCTTTTTTAATATTAATCTATTATAGTAACTTCTCCAAATTCTCTACCAATTCACCTATTGCATTAACATAATCCTTTATTATTCTATCTGCAACTTCATTTGCTAAGTTTTCATTATAAATATGAGAAGTGGAATTTCTATCTTCTAATAAATTAATCCAAACTTTATCATCAGATATTAAATTATTTACGTAGGCTTTCTTAAATATAGTTCTTGGAAATGAATTTTCAAGAGTAACGCCAAGATATTTCATGAACTCCTTCATAGTCTTATGAGTAAGCTCATAGGTAAATTCAAACCTTTGAATAAGACTATCTCTAATTATTTCATTTTTACCATCATAAATATCACTAACCTCTTTTAATTTTCCATATGCCTTTTTCAAGTTCATATATTTAAACTCTATACTTCTCATATAATATTACCCCTTCCCTTTCTACTTGCTCTATAAATAGCTCATCATCTATTCTTCTCATATTTGAAAAATCAAACTCTAATAAAGTTGGACTGGTATTTTCTATCTCTTCTATGAACTCAAATATATCACAATCAGCATATACAGCCAAATCTATATCACTTTTTAGTTCATTATCACCCCTAGCTCTTGAGCCAAAAAGTACCACCTTGTTTATACCTTTATATTTTTTTGATATAGATATAATTGTATCTACTATTTCTCCATCTAAATTCAAAAAATCACCCCTTATATTATATAAAACCTATAATGTCATATGATTTATCTTACCATTTTTAAAAGATCTTATAATATCATGTCCTAAATTAATCATTATCATTTTATCATAAACATAATCATTTAAATACTTTTATCTATTCTCCATAAAACTTAGGTGAAGCCTTTGAATCTTTAATTAAGAAGAATGCGTCTCCCACATCTTCTTGTTTTAATCCGTAATATTTTAATATTTTCAATACCTTTTTATCACTTATAGGAGTATATAATCTTACAGACCCACTACCATCAATGTAGGGAATGTTTATTTCTGATATATTATATTCCTCGCCACTTAAACTATTATAAGAATTCATATACATATATATCATTGAATATACCCTTCCCTTAAGTGGCCCATAATCATTGTTAACACTATTAGCAAAGGTATTAATGGGATCTTCTCCGCATGTATATTCTGTTCTTATTTTCTTATATACATGAGCTCCTCCAAATTGCCCATAATACTTTCCCTTTGGTAGTTTTTCATAAAAATCTTTAAAGTTTTGAACTATTGTGGCTTCACGTACTGTTTGATTTTCAGTAAAAACATTCTTTACCACTTTATTAAAATAAAAAAAATCTTCTCCAAGATATTCTTTGTATACATTTTCATCATCTTTTAATGATTTACGTATATCATTAAAGAGGAAATAATCACTGCCCCAATCATACTTTTTTAGCCTTTTCACTATATCGGCTATTTTTGTAGGTGGTTCTCCTAATTCATTAGTTAGATATGTTAAATACTCTGCACTTAACATATTATTATGCTCAACATCAATACCCACAAACATTATCTTTTTATCCTCTGGTAACTGTTTGTTATAGTCATAATAAAACTCATATAAATCATAGGTATCTTGATTATATGCATAAGAACCCTCAAATTTATTTACTAACCTTTTTATAATATCTGTATCACCTGTTTTTAGGTACTCATTTAAAATCTCTGCCATAGAAACTGGTGCTTCTAATAATATATACCTTACTCCCTGCTCTTCAATAAAATATCTAGCCATATATTGTTGCATTTTATAGCTAAGCTCTGTTCCATGAGCTTCTCCAGTTAAATATACATCATAATTTTTGAGTTCTCCCTCAATACCTTTAAGCTCTTGAAAATTTCCTTCCATATTTATTTTCTTTCCCGTTGACATTAATATGGTAATATCTCTATACATTTTTCCTAGTCTTGTGAACATAAAAAAGGATACAATACTTACTATTACTAGCGATAATGATATTATCAGAATAATTCTCTTTTTCTTAGACATAGTTTATCCTCCAAAATTTATTTGTAAATCTTATTGATATATTTCACAAACAATATATAGCATTATATTACTTAATATCAATATTATTACATTATAAAACTTATGTCAATTAACTCTAACTTAACATGCTTTCAGTTTCTTTTAATATGTAATAAAATCCTTGAAACCCCCATGGCGCCTACAACTAGTTAACTAGTTAAATAGCTAAATAGTTTTATTGTTAAATATAAAGCTAGTTTCCTATAAAAATATTAATATAGTTATAATTTTACATAGTTAAGATTATAACTATAAATTTTTTTATAAATTAGACTGTGCTATTAAATTAGTTTATATATGCTTAAACGCAAAAGAGGGCAAAACTTTCGTTTTACCCTCATATTTACTCTATTAAATTTTCTCCTAGAACTCTGCAGTTCCTGTAGTTCTTGGGAATGGTATTACGTCTCTGATGTTGCTCATTCCAGTTACGTACATTATCATTCTTTCGAAGCCTAGACCAAATCCAGCGTGTTTTGTGCCACCAAATTTTCTTAATTCTAGGTACCACCAGTAGTCCTCTGGGTTTAATCCTAATTCGTTGATTCTGTCTACAAGTAGATCATATCTTTCTTCTCTTTGGCTTCCTCCGATGATTTCTCCTATACCAGGAACTAATAAGTCCATAGCTGCTACAGTTTTGTTGTCATCGTTCATTCTCATGTAGAAAGCTTTGATTTCCTTTGGATAGTCAGTAACGAATACTGGTCTTTTGTATACTTCCTCAGTAAGATATCTCTCATGCTCTGTTTGAAGGTCACAACCCCATTCTACTGGGTACTGGAACTCTTTATCTGCTTTCTTTAATAATTCTACAGCTTCTGTATAAGTTACATGACCAAAGTCAGAAGTTGCAACGTGGTTTAATCTTTCAAGTAATCCCTTATCTACAAAGCTGTTGAAGAATTCCATTTCTTCTGGAGCATTTTCAAGAACATAGTTTATGATATACTTTATCATATCTTCTGCCAATGTCATGTCATCCTTAAGATCTGCAAAAGCTATCTCTGGCTCTACCATCCAGAACTCTGCCGCATGTCTTGCAGTGTTAGAGTTTTCAGCTCTGAAAGTTGGTCCGAAAGTATAAACATTTCTAAATGCAAGAGCATAAGCTTCTGCTGCAAGCTGACCGCTAACTGTAAGGTTTGTTTCCTTACCAAAGAAGTCATTCTTATAATCTATTTTCTTATCCTCAGTCATTGGGATGTTCTCAAGGTCCATAGTTGTAACTCTGAACATTTCTCCTGCACCTTCACAGTCACTTCCTGTAATTATTGGAGTGTGAGTATAAACAAATCCTCTTTCATTGAAGAAGCTATGAATTGCATAAGCAACTAAAGAACGTACTCTAAATACTGCTGAAAAAGCATTACTTCTAGGTCTTAAGTGAGCTATAGTTCTTAAATATTCAAAGGTGTGTCTCTTCTTTTGAAGTGGATACTCATTACTTGATTCACCTTCTACTACTATTTTTGTAGCTTTAATTTCAAAAGGTTGCTTACTTCCTGGAGTTAATACAAGTTTTCCTTCAACTATTATAGATGAGCTAATACTTAACTTTTCTATATCTTTAAAGTTATCAAGGCTATCCTCGAATACAACTTGAAGGTTTTTAAAGAAGCTACCATCATTAACTTCTATAAAACCAAAAGCTTTAGAACTTCTTAAAGTTCTAATCCATCCTGAAATACAAACATCTTGGTCTGCGTATTTTTCACTTTCTCTGTAAAGACTTTTTACTAAGACTGTTTCCATAATAAAATCCTCCTTTTATAATTTGATTATTGCCTGTTGAGGTAATATGATTCTATTTTAAGACAATAAAAAAAACCTTTCCTTCCCTAAAAAACAGGGACGAAAGGATACATTCCGCGGTACCACCCAAATTATCATATTGATCAACTCAACAAGTACAAAGATCTCTCTTGATACTCTTCTCTTTTAACGGTGAGATTCCGTCTAAGTCTACTCTCCTAAGATTTCGGTTAGAAACTCCGAGATGTTCTTCAATAAGAGCTTCATATTGACCTTCCACCATCGTCAACTCGCTTTAACTACTTCTCATATCTACTCTTCTCATCACAGTCTTTATTTTCATCTATTAACTAGTATTTTCAAGTTTATATTATTTATTCAAAACACTTGTTATCTATTATTATATGTGCATGATTTTAGAATGTCAACTATTGGTGAAAAATTTTGTATTTGTTATAATCTAACATTTGTTATAAAATTATATTATAGCTTAATATCTATTAATTATTTATATGTTTGGAGGATATTCTATGAAAGAGAAAGTCCCTTTTACTAAATTTCAAAAATTCCTTGAAACTCTAGCTCTATTAATCTTACTAGGCTCAATAATCTATCTAATATTCATTTGGAGCACCCTTCCTGATACTATCCCATCTCACTATAATGCTAAAGGAGTTGTTACCAACTGGAGTGGGAAAGGTATGCTACTTATAATGCCTATAATTTCAATAATTTTATATACAGGACTTACAACCATAACGCTGTTTCCTAATATATGGAATGTACCTGTAGAAATCACAGAAAAAAATCAGAATTTTGTATATACTAATCTAAAAACTATGCTGATATTTTTAAAATTAATCTTAGTTTCTGATTTTTCTTATATGACAATATGTTCAGCAACTCAAAGTTCTTTAAGTGTTTTATTTACACCTATAGTTTTAATTGCTGTATTTGGTACACTTGCCTTTTTTATCACTAGAATAATTAAAGGAAGCAAAAAACTTGAATAATATACTTAGAATATATACACAATATTGATTAAATAAAGGAGCCTAGATATTAATATATCTAAGCTCCTATTTATTGTTAATTAAGTTATTATTAATTAAGATTTAATATAGAATCATCAGAATTAAAGGTATTTACATTATATAAAAATAACATATCTGTTATATCCTTCGACTCAATTAACTCTTCCATATTATCCATGTAATACCTAAGATCTACCACGTCTATCTCTCCATAGTGGGAAGTTAAAAAAGGTAGAAAACTATTGGCATAGGAATCTTTAACTACTAATAGCTTCTTCTTTGGATCTCCTAAAGATTTAATATTAATATGTGGATGATTTCCTCCTGTAAAAACTTCATACTTATCCTTTTTATCTAAATTCTCACTGCTATATAAGGTACCGACTTTCTTTTGCTCAGTTATATAATTAACCACCATTTCCCCATTTTCTTTAGGTATATATACATTTATACAATCTGGCTTTCCTCTCTTATCTCCTATTTTTGAAGTTAAGCTTCCATAAAAATCATTAGCAACTAACTCAACCTGAAAATCTCCCTCTTTTTTAGGCTCTAGCCCCAAACTCTTACAAAATTCCACATAGGCAAGATAAGCCCCTTTGCTAGTCCAGTGATGGTCTGTCCTATAGTATAGATATTTATCCTTATTATTTATAAGTGCATTATAGGGATTAATATATTTAACATTAGAACTTAACTTTCCTTCTATGTACTTCATATATTCCAACTGATTATCCACTGGTGCGTATTTAGGTAGCTTATCCTTTAGAATCTCTATAGCTGTTGGTATCAGCATAAAGCTTGTATTTATATTTTCATGTTTCTTTACAAATTCATTAATAGCTAAAACCTTATGGTCAGTTTCTTCCTTTGCTCTCTCTTCAAAGTCTTCAATAAGTTGATTATTCTTTCCTATAAATACATCATTACTTTCACTTTTACCCATTAGTTTATCTACCTTAGCCTTAGCATTTATAAATAAACCTCTTCCTGGAAATTGGTCTGATATATAACTCTCATAATTTTTAATATAGTCACCACTAAGAAGTGCTCCTAAAGAAAACTCTGGTCTACTAGCTAGATTTCTATTTTCTTCTTCCGAAAATGCTTTTTCTCTTCTTAATATATTACTTACAGACATTATAGCTATAAATAAGAGAAATACTACTGCCATTAGCCTTCTATTTACCTTGTTACTTTTATCCATTTCTCTCACTCTGCTTTCTTTAAAATCTAAAATATAGGAAAGGATTATAACTTTCACTAACTAAATAAACTATAGATAAAATTAAAACTAACATATTCATGGCAATAACTATATATACGCCCTTTAACTTATACTTCTTTTTTATATATACAATTAAATTTTTAATCAAAGGCGTAGAGCAAATAATTGCTATTACTATAAGTATTAGATTTGTTTTCAAAGTATATTTAGCCATATTATCCATAAAAATATTTTTTCCCATTCCAAACATAAGCTTTATGTAATTTAGTGCATCTTTAACCTTTGATGTATCAAAGAATACCCAGCTTATAATTACTAAAACTACAGTATATATATGAGCAATAGCATCAGGGACTTTATTAAGAATTTTTCCCAAAAATAATTTTTCAAGGAATATGAATACTCCAAAATATAGGCCCCAAATTACAAAATTCCAACTAGCTCCATGCCATAGTCCTGTGGCAAACCATACTATAAGTAAATTTCTAAATTGCACAGCCTTCCCTCTTCTATTTCCTCCTAAAGGAATATATATATAATCCCTAAACCATGAACCTAAGGATATGTGCCATCTTCTCCAAAACTCACTGATACTCTTAGACATATAGGGATGATTAAAGTTCTCTAAAAATTCAAATCCAAACATCTTTCCAAGACCTATTGCCATATCAGAGTAACCACTAAAATCAAAATATATTTGTAGTGTAAAGGCAATTATACCTATCCAAGCTGTTAATATAGATAATTCTTCAATAGGAAGCCCCTTAATAGAAGTCCAAATCATGCCTATATTGTTAGCAATAAGAACCTTTTTTCCCATACCTCCAATAAATCTTTCTACCCCTTCTCCAAATTTATCTATAGACTCACTTCTGTTATTAAGTTGATCTTCTATATCATTATATTGGACAATTGGTCCAGCTACTAGTTGCGGAAACATAGTAATGTATGCCCCAAAATTTATAATGTTTCTTTGCGCAACCACCTTTCCCATATATACATCTGCTACATAGGATATGAGCTGGAATGTATAAAAAGATATTCCCAGTGGTAAGGGTAAATTCCTTATTTGAAGATTAACACCAAAAATTCCATTGATATTATCAATTAAAAACCCATAATACTTAAAGAAGAATAAAAAACTTAAATTTAGTACAATTACAGTAATAAATATTGCTGTTCTTTTTTCACTATCTTCCTTATTTGCCTCTATCATAAGGCCACCTATATAATCAATTAATATGGATCCTATCATTAAGAAGATATATATAGGTTCTCCCCAAGCGTAAAAAATCAAACTCATTATAAGAATTACTAGATTTTTAAATTTCCTAGGACATATATAATAAATTATTAAGGTAATTGGTAAAAACATAAATAAAAATATCAAACTACTAAAAACCAAATTAATCACTCCAATTAAAATATAGTTACTACTTAAATTCTTTATTTATTGCTGCTTCTATGGTTGCCGAATCTTTTGAAATGATCAATATTAAGTACTTTCCTTTTATATCTAATACACGATTACTTATTATGTCATATTCCTCGGGCCTATAGCTATTAAAACTATCGGACTGTTTTTTTATTCTTCCCTCAACTTTGACCTTTAACTGCTGTATAACTTCTTCACTTTTCCCTTTTAATACGAGAACCTCATTAGCATCCATATTACTCTTAGGTGCGTATAAAATAAAATCTTCTACTTCATTTTTACTTATGTAATATAACTTTCTTAGCTTTGAACTATCACCTTTATCCATCTGTTCATCATCTATAACCTGTGAAAGATTCTTTCTTAAGCTATCCATATCTGCATCTTTAACTTTAAGAACTTGATACAGAGCTATAAATGTAATTAATACTGTTGCTATCAATATATAATAATAATTTTTATACTTTTTCATATTTATCTCCTAATTATTTGATGTAATTCCTTGGTGTAAATAAGATAACCATTTTAAATAAAAATCATATTTTAAGTGTATACCATCTTGCTCATAGAGCTCAGCCTTATCCCTTACCAATACATCAATATTTAAATAATTAACTGCTGTTTCTTCACTTACT
Organism: Clostridium sulfidigenes; assembly: GCF_052067195.1. Classification (NCBI taxonomy): domain Bacteria; kingdom Bacillati; phylum Bacillota; class Clostridia; order Eubacteriales; family Clostridiaceae; genus Clostridium; species Clostridium sulfidigenes. The sequence goes on from NZ_JBQHQR010000008.1 coordinate 153,881, forward strand.
TCATAAACTAATTTTCTAAACTCATCTAAATTAGTATTAGTAAGCCTTCCATTAGTTTCTATAGCCCTATCCATAACTGGTAGAGGTGCTTGTATGTATATATTAGTATTAGGTAATTTTGTCTTAATATCATTTATAAATTCTAAGTAATGAGCCTTAAACTTATCTGGACCCCCAGGTCCACCTCCATCAAATTCTATTACATCATTCATTCCATATAAAAGTACTACATTCTTAGGCTGTAAAGATACAACTTTATCTATGTTTTCTTTTCCTTTAACTACAGTATCTCCCTTATTACTTATTACATTATATTGATTTACTAGCTCCATCTCCATAAGACCTTCTGTGATAGAATCTCCCATAAACACTGTATTCTCATAGAACTTATAAAAATCAACATCTTTATCTTCTACCACAACTTCAGGAGTATGATGTTTCTCTATCTTATCCTGGATTACACTTAAATCAGCCTGTTCTAAATCTTTCAAGTGCTTTCTCCCTAATAGTACTCTTTGCTTTTCATTCATCTGAACCTTTTTATTTTCTATAAAGGTATGTATACCTATTGCTGCTATTATCACTACTAATATTATTCCTATAATTGTCATAATTCGAAAACTTCTTTTCTTCATGTTATCTTCCTCTTTTGTCTAATATTTATCTTCCTTAATCATTCTAATACAACAAATTTAATATTTGGTTACAAAATCCTTACGTTTCTAAAAAACTTTCCTTCACATAAAGAAACCTAAGCATAGATATACTTAGGTTTTTTCATCATTATAATAATATATGGTTATCAAAATTTTAATACTTATCCGATTATAGGTTATCCTAGTTAAGCTTTAATATATCACTTAAACTCTCATTTTTAATAATAAATTTAAAAACTAAAACTCCTATAATTGAAACTACTACAAATTCTCCTATGGCAACTTGTAATACAGAAAGCCAAAATGGTAGATTTATCATGTAGTAAAGTTCTGCCCCTATAATTAAAGCATTTGATATAGTTGCCCATAAAGATGCTATAAATAGTACAAGTGTTTTATTATAGCCTTCTTTTTTAGTTAAAGCCTTCTTAGTTTGCCAAATTAAAACTAGAGCTATTAAACTAGCTAAGCTTCCAAATATCATATCTACTATTGCCATAGGGCTAAGTAGAAAATTTGAAATGGCACATCCTATAGTTAAGGCTGGAATATATAGTGGGTCTATAAATGCCAAAAGTACCATTACCTCTGATAATCTAAATTGAATATTTCCAAAGGCAAAGGGTGCGATAACAGCAGTAACCGCTACATAAGTAGCTATAATTAGAGCCATCTTTAATAATTTTTTAGTATTGTTGCTAGTATTCATAAATATAATACCCTCCTCATTTTTTAATAGTGTAAGCTCTTAGCCTTACTAGATTCATATATTGCCCTATTTAACCCCATACAAACCTACTAATAAAATAATGAGTCTAGCTATGTCACCTCACTAGCTCCGCACCTATCTTTAACTCAGCATTTTCTTTATCTAAAAAATACCACCCATATTTATTGGTGATTAAATTATATACTCCTATAATATATATTTATATATATTATAGAAAAAATAAAGGCCGTCATCCAAATGACAGCCTTGTAATCCTTGTACATAAATAAAGCTCTACCTTTTTATGATGAGCTAATTAAAAGATTTCAATGCCGTAGTTTTATTTAAAGACAGGAGGCTTACGAACTGTCACTCTTATTTTGTTCAATCTCATTATATAATGTAAAGTGTTGAATTTCAAGTATTTCAGAGATTTTCAGAAGATTTATTTTATTATTTATTCTCATGTAATATTGATATTTTCTATATTTTTCGTTGGAAACTTTGTTAGAATAGTTTTTCTAATGAAATTTATTAAAATATTATATTACTATTGATTTTTACATCCTTCAATGGCGTGGTTTGTGCGCTAAATACGCATTTAAACCAAACTTATACATACACATCTAATTTATCTTAACATATCAGCAATCTCATCTTTAGATTTTATCTTATCTTTATATCCACCTTCAAATTCTTTTGGTATTTGTTGCTTCCACTTAGAGTCTTCTAGCTTGTATTTACCTTGATATTCACCTACTGGTGCATAACATGGCTTACCATCTAATGGTGGTGTTTGTAAAGCAAATATTATTACATGCTCATTTATATCCATAGGTGCAATCCCATCTGTTATGAGCTTGGTTGGTTTCATATCTTTTAATGAAATGGCTTCATTTGGAAACTTCTTCTTATGTTCATTTAATAAGACTTCTGGTGAGAAAATTCCTCCTGTTTCTATAACGCATATATTTTTCCCTTTTTCTAATGTGCCATCATTTTTAAAAATTTCTACTATTTCTAAGTTTGAAACTGTATAAGGTATATCTTCTATCATGGGTGAAGTTGTCTTTTTAACAATCCCTTCTACGATTATAGTTGAATCTTTTTTTAATTCATTTATACTATGGTATTTCTTAGTTAAACTTATATGTGAGTCTATAATGTCATATTTAATATCGTCATTAATTACCCCTGTTGTATTATTTGAAACTTCTAGATTATTTGCATCTAAATTCCGTTCTGAATCCTTAATCTTACTATAAGCACTAAAACAAAATACCGTAATTACTAATACTATTGTTATACTAGAATATTTTATTATTTTTTTCATTTTAGTTTTCTCCATTCACTTTATTAAAATATTCTATTTATAGCTCTACAATCATCTACACTAGCTCCCCCATCTAATATTTCTGCAAGCTAATCATACATATCACTTTATTCCGATTCCAATTTTGTTTACAAGGCTTTATATTAGAACTTACTACGGTAAAATATGTTATTCACACTCAAGAAGAATATTGTTCATTTTTACATTAATCCCCTTTTTGCTCACTTTTTATACTTCTTATAGCTTGTACATTTATAACTTATATTCACATATTATAGAAATAAAATTCCAGTATATTGAGCATACTGGAATTTTATCCCTGAATCTTATTATAAATTATATTTTAAATATTATCCTTAATTTAATTCTGTAATATCTTTTTCTTCCGCTAAACCAATTCTCCATTGTCCCGATTTACTCCTTGCAGAATAATAAAGCAAATATCTATTTTTCAATCTTACTAAACTTGATTTATATAGAGTACCGTTATCAAAAGCCTCTTCACCTTCCGAAGGATTGAATAAGTTTTTCATTGGTAAAAAATTAACTCCATCCTTTGATACAGCATAATACAAGCCTTGGTTTCCCGCTTCATTATTACTATATCCATTAATAACTATCTCGTAACCTAAATCTGTTTTTATTAAATCATGATGCCATAGGTGAAAGTTAGATGGCTTGTCCTTAAAATTACATACCTGAGCATCCTTAAAGTTTTTAAAATCATTAGTTTCCGTATAATATAAATCACTACTATAGTTAGAAAACCATATTTTATATACACCTTTATCATAAATTATAATTGGTGACACATAGTCATATTTTTTATTAAAGGTATCAGGGGCTAGAACTAATTCTTTATCACTCCACCTTATGCCATCCTTACTTTTCATTACATAAACCATATTAGTACCATTATCTGTATTTTTTTTATCGCTACTAGATGGATTATATCTAAAATACACTTCTAATGTATCATCTACTAAACAAATATTTATATCAGAGTAATGACCTCCATTTGCAACATCTTTAGGCGTATCTAAAGGATTCTTAGAGCCTTTTAAATAATTAAAATTGCTTCCATCATTACTAACTAATATTTGTGGATTTTCATAGTCATCATTCCCATTAGGATAAGGTGTTAATCCCATCAAATACTTATATCCATTCCAACCATTTGGGGCATACAAAACATCTGGATGAACTGCTTGATTACTTCCATCATATGTTGGAGTTACTAAAGGACTTTTAGCATTAGTGTAAAATTTACCCCAAGATTGTACATTTAATAAATCCTTATTAACAGCTCTTTCATTCCCTACAGCAATAACATGATTTACATAATTTCCTTTTTCAATCATAAATTCTTCCATAGATTTATTTAACATTTTTGAACCAACATCAATTAAAGGCATATTGAGAACACCACTTGATGCACATGCTGATATAAATTCTGATGTATCATTACTTGAAGCCATCATAATTTCACCACCCCTATATAAACTTATATTCTTATTCATTAACTTTAAATCCACATTTTTAAAATAATTAGCTATATCTATTTTTTTCATCTTAAGATTAGAAAATGTCCTATAAAAAGTATCCTCATTTCCTGCAAAATATATAGTTGAATTATTTTTATTCCTTAGAAATTTGTATGTTGACAAATAATTATCTGATATTATTACAGGTGTCTCATTCATCATTCCAATGTATGATAATAACATTATTTCTTTAAGATTATCACCTTTGGAAAGAATATATGTATTATTATCTTTAAATTCTTCTGCAATTCTGATGCTAAGATTAGTACTATCCTTTTCTTGAACTCTATTTACTTCTAATCCTTTTTCTACAAGTTCATTTTCTATATTCTTTGAAATTGAATTGTCTTCTCCAATTAAAATTATTTTAGTTGATTGTAACCTACTAATCTCATTCTTTACTAAATCACTCAACACTTCTCTTTCAGTTAAAAGGATTGGTGCATTATACTTTTTACTTAGCGATAAGGATAAACATCCTTCCATAAAATTTTTAGTATTTATTATAATGGTGATATCAGAGCTTTTCCATATTTTTTGACACATACTTATAGCTGTTTTTTCAGGATTTTCTTCAGTAAATCGACTTACTTCTAGCATGTCTTTATGATTTGCTAAATTCATACTATTAGTATTAGCCATAGTGCTAATAGCTTGTTCATTGTTTTTAAAAAAATTGTTTAACCACTTAAAAAAATAAACTCCTATAATTACAATACATATACTCACTATTGGTATTATAAATCGTATAATCCTCTTTTTAATAAATTTTCTACGTCTCTTATTTTTTCTCATATTAATACTCCATTTACATAATTTTTATATTTAATATATATTTTTTAAAAAATTATATATTAAGTAACCTCAACCATTTCATTATACATGTTAAGTAGATATTAAATATTACATTAACATTACAATTTTGGAATATATAATCTTTTATTATGGTAAATGTGTAGTTAGTATATAATTGTGAACATAAAAAAAGCCAAGAATTAAATTCTCAGCTTTCTTTCTTCTAAAATATCCTTTAGAATTTTTATATGATTAATTAAGTCTTCTTCCAATTTCTTCGAGGCAAGCTTTTGCTTTATTCATTATTGGAATTAACTTACCCTTTTTATCTTCTTTAATTTTACTAATACTTTTATCTAAATCTTCATACTTTCTTTCCATAATTCGCTTTGTAATGTCTGGATACTCCTTTAGCAGCTCTATATCTCTTTCATTTATATTATCATACATAACCATGTCATTTATGGCATCTGCCACTCTATTATATATATTTATTTTAATTAAGGTTGGTGAATCATCCTTTGCACGATCAAACTCCTTTTTCCTAACAAACCATGGTTCAGGAATATCTTTTTCAAGGTTATCAGCTTCACTTTCAAAAATAACTAGATTTTTAATGCACTCTCTATGTTCGATTACATCAAAATATCCTAAATATTCAGTCTTTTTAACTCTTTTTATTATTTCTTTAAATTCCATAAGCCCACTTCCTTTCTTATATTATATAATTCTAGGCTTCTTTACACATTCCTTCTATATTATATACATTATTTTTCACTAAAATACACAAAATAAGTTAATGAAGACTTTTGGAACTTTGTCCTTTGTTAAATTCATGTTAACTTTTCTTTATCTTTTGTTAAAACTTTCTACTCTTTGTTAAATAAAAGGTTTTTGTGTTACTATTAAGTTAAAATTATTGTATCTTTAATTGTGTCTTTAGAATGAATATTATTTGAATACATATTATTTATTGGAGGTTTAACACTATGGAGTCATTGTTTTTAATTATTAACCTTTTAGGAGGTCTTGGAATTTTTCTATTTGGTATGAAAATCATGGGGGACGGTCTTGAAAACCTTGCTGGCGAAAAGTTAAAGGGTATTTTTGATAAAATTACCTCTAATCCACTTAAGGGTGTAGCAACAGGTGCTATAGTTACTGCTATAATTCAAAGTAGTAGTGCTGTAACTGTTATGGTAGTTGGATTTGTTAATGCAGGTATTATGAACTTATCTCAAGCAGCTTATGTAATTATGGGTGCCAACATTGGAACAACTATAACAGCTCAATTAATTACCTTTGATTTTGATGCTATAATTCCTGTGTTTATTGCAATAGGGGCCTTTTTAGTACTATTTACTAAAAAGAAAAATCCTAAAGAATTAGGTCACATTATTTTAGGATTTGGTATTTTATTTTTAGGTCTTATTTTAATGTCTGATGCCATGTCTCCTCTTAGAGAGTCACCAGTATTCACAAAACTAATTTTAAGTCTAAAGGGACATGTATTATTAAGTCTTTTCTTAGGAATAGGAATGACTGCTATAATTCAAAGTTCCTCTGCAGTTACTGGAATTTTAGTTGCTTTAGCTTCTGTTGGAAGTCTTCCAATTGATGTAGCTATACCAATGTTATATGGAACTAATATTGGTACTTGTGTTACTGCTCTAATATCCTGTTTAGGAACTAGTAAGACTGCTAAAAAGGCGGCACTAATTCACTTATTCTTTAATGTAATAGGTAGTATAATATTCCTAATTCCGCCAGTTTCTAAATTACTATTAACTACAGTAACAACTCTTACCCCTGGTGTAACTGGAGGAGTTGTGGCAAAACAAATTGCTAATGCCCATACAATGTTTAATGTAGTTAACACTATATTAATATTACCATTTACAAAATACTTAGTAACTTTAGTTAATTTCATACTTCCAGGAGAAGATGAAAAAGAAGTTGATGGAGTTAAGTATATAGATGACAGACTCTTAGAAACTCCAACTATAGCCTTTGGTCAAGTTACTAATGAGATTATCAGAATGGGTACTTTAGCTAAGGAAAATATAGAAACAGCCTTAAAGGGCTTTACTGATAATAATGAAGATTCAATTAACAAAGTATATAAGAATGAAGCTTTAATAAATCTATTAGAAACAGATATAACTAGATATCTAGTTAAACTATCCAATTCTGATATTGGAGATGAGCAAAGAACTACTATAGCTTCATATTTCCATGTAGTTAATGATATAGAACGTATCGGAGATCATGCTGAAAATATTGCTGACCTGGCTAAAGATAAACTTTCTAAGAATGTTAAGTTTTCTAAAGATGCCATTGAAGAACTTAAAGTGATGGTGAATATTTGCATAGAAGCTTTGGAGCATAGCATAGAATGTTTCTCTGACTATAGTGATAAAAAGGCTTTGGATGTAAGGACCTTAGAAGAAAAAATAGATACTTTAGAAAAAGATTTAAAGATATCACATATCAAAAGATTAAATAATGGTTCATGTGATGCAATTGTAGGTACTATATTCTTAGATCTTATTAGTAACCTTGAAAGAGTGGGTGACCACGCTGTTAACATTGCTGAAATACTTTCTTAAATATAAATATGTCCCTAAAGTAAATTATTAAATACTTTAAAAGCTACAATTCAAAATTGTTGAATTGTAGCTTTCCCCTTTTATATATATTAGTTTTTTAATTTCAATTCTTTAAACTATAATGGTGTTAATGCATCCATTAGCTCTAGCTATAGATTCTAATTTCTTCATATAATCATTAGTAGGTACTGTAGTCTCAAGCAAGTCCTTTCTTACTCCCATAGGTCTATATTTAATTAGCTTGTATTGAATATTGGGATTAACTTCAGCTAATAGCTTACTTCCCATGTCTACAGTATAATTATTATTAAGAACTTCTGGTACTACTACTGTTCTAATTTCATATATCTTATCAAGTTTTCCAAGCTCTCTTATGTTTTTTATTACTGTTTCGTTAGTGAGACCTGTAAGCATCTTATTTTCTTCTGGATGAAAAGCTTTTAAATCTATCATAGTTTTATCTGTTACTTCTAAAAGTTCTTTATCCTTATATATAGGAGTGGAACCATTAGTGTCTATAAAAGTTGTTAAACCAAGACTCTTTACTTTTGTAAATAACTCCTTTAAGAAATCTCTTTGAAGGGTACATTCTCCTCCTGAAACCGTTATTCCTGATATAAAAAACTTTATCTTTTCAATTTTTTTCATTAGTTCTGAGGCTGTTATCTTTGTTATCTTAGGGCTACTATTTTTCTTACAAGTAGCAACACAAGCGTCACAGTTAACGCATTTATCAATATCATACTCAACCTTACCATCTACCATTGATAGGGCTCCATATTCACAGGCAGGTACACATTCACCACAATTAACACATCTATTTATAGTTTCTGGATTATGACAATAAAGACAATTATAATTACATCCTTGAAGAAATATGGCCATTCTATTGCCTTCTCCATCTACATTACTAAAAGGTATTATTTTATTAACATAGCCTATAGTTTCTTGCTTATCATTCATACTTCTTCCCCCAGTGCTCATATATTTTCTTTTCCTGATAATATAGAACCGCTCCAATACTATAAGCTTTTGCTACAATTGTATCGAAGCGGCCTTTATTATAAAAATCCTTTTTATCCTATGACTACCAACTCTAATGATAAGAATTCTATTTATCAGAACTTCTTAATTTTCTTTCAAGTATCTTGGAGTTTTTAACTGCTCCATATCCAAGGGCTACTGTATCTTGAAGTACTTGCTCTCCCCTATCTAAAGCTTCAATATCAGAACGCTTAACAAGATATCCTGTAATTCTTATAACGTCACAATCATCACAGTATAGGGAGAAATATCTCATATTTAGTGCAAAGGCACCTTTGATTATATCTAAAATTGACTTTGGATTCGTCTTAGCCATTTCATCAAATTTAAATATATCACCAATTCCAGATGGGAAGTATTTGTGGAATACTGCACTTTGAATCAAGTGTTCTGGTAATGATGGCTCTTCTCCTATTGGAATTCTACATCCTGGACTTGTTTCAGTATCAGAATCAATTCCAACTTGAGAATGAAGTAGATAATGATTATCTGTAACTTCACAATATTTATTTTCATGGGCATTAACCATAGTATACATTTTATTTATAATAGTTTCACCTAGCTTGTTAGCTCTTTCACCATATCCAAATCTATCCTTTTCATCTGTTGCTCCTAGAAGCGTATTTACACATTCTGCAAGACCAACTAATCCAAACATAGCAGTAAATCTATCTCGTGATAATAACCCTTCTCTTACAAGGAAACTTGATTCAAAGAAATTACTTTCTTCAACTATAAATTTAACTCTCTTATCCATATAATCAAGCATTGCTTCCACAGCATCTGGTAATATAGTGTTTAAGAAGTGCTCTTCATTGTATGCCATTTTAGCTAGTTTTGAAAGTAACATTCTTACTAGTGTATAGCTTCCACCACCAAGATTAAGTCCGTTGTAGCAACTAACTATACCATATTTTTCTCCTAATTCTGAGCTAAACATTTCATGGTTAGCAAAGCTTGGCTTAGCACAGCTAAGAGCTGTTTTTATTGCTTCAACTGCAAATTCATCACTAGTTTCTTTTGAGTATTTTAAAGTTATATTAGGAGTAGCATTTTGAAGTTCTCTCTCTACTTCTAGAATTATTCTTCCTGCTTTAGTATCTTTTGGTCCAATATTAGCATGACAGAATGAATCAGTTATTGTTCTGTCTATATGCTTTAAGAAAAATTTAATTGCTTTATATGCTTCTTCCTCATCTTCTATATATGGATCTAAAAGGGTATCAATATTACCTACATATACTGGGAAAGATGTAACTGATGGTACATGCTTATATAGAATAAGTAAATTATTTACTGCATCCCATATATCCTCTGCAGGAGTTAGGCTTAAAAACTTACTTCCATTTTTCATAAACTTTTCATAGTCAGGTACAATGTATCTAGGTCTATAGGGTGCGTTACCTTCATTAAGGTCACATATAACACCTGCATTTTCGTACATTTTTGTTTTGTCAGATTTATTTAATACATCTAAACTATTTTCTGACTCCCTAGCTAAATTTAAAACTTTCATTTCATAAGTTAAAGTCTTGTCTTTAATAATATTCATTATACTATCTTTCATTTTATCACTCCTATGACATTTTGAAATTAAGTAAATATTATTATGTTATTCCTGCTTAACTATATACATAAATTAAATATAATTAAGCCATACTTTATTACAATAATGCAATGTTTATAATAAATTTATCTTAATTATAGTATACCCGAATATAAGAGTTTTTTCTACTATTTAATGAATAATAATTATTGATTACATTAACTTTTTAAGTAACATTTTAATTTTATCAGTATTTTTAACTTGTGTTACTTTTTTAAGAAAAGTTTCAATTAACTGTTTAAATATAAACTACACAAATAAAATTTTATGCTTATACTAATAATGTATATATATTTTTTAAGTGGAGGTGAAGCTTAAATTGAAAATCGGAATTATTTCTGATACTCACATGAATAAACATTATTCAAGACTAAAACATATACTAGATGATAAGTTAAAAGATGTAGATTTAATAATTCATGCAGGAGATTATACCTCCCCTGAAGTAATATCTATGATTAAGGAAAAATCAAAATTTATAGGTGTTTATGGAAATAATGACAAATCTAATTTAAGAAGTTTAGTTCCTGAAAAACACATATTAACTTTAGAAGGTTATAAAATTGGTATTTGTCACGGGGATGGTACTAAAAAGCAAACTATAGATAATGTGGTTGATACTTTTAAGAAGGATAAGCTTGATATAATAATATATGGTCATAGCCATAAACCTTGTATTTTTACTAAAGGAAAAACAATGTATTTAAATCCTGGATCGTCTACTAGCAAAAGAAAAGAACCTTGGTTTTCTTATATCATTCTAGAGCTTAATAAAAATTGTCCCATATCAGCTTCAGTAAACTTTTTTAAATAGCTAAAAAATTCATTATTCCATAGAGTAAAAGGATTGAGCCTATAAAATAGACTTCAATCCTTTTAATTTATTAGTTTAAACATATCCATAGATTCCTCTTACAGATACTTCTCCAGATATTACTCTATTAATAGTACCATCTTTATGTTTTACTATTAATTCTCCTTCATCATCAATATCTATTACCATACATATGACTTCATTATTTCCATTAATTACTCTTACCTCTTTATTTATAAGTAATGAGCCTTCTCTACAAATTTCTATAACTCTACTTATATCTCCTGTATTTTTAAAGTCTTCGTAAAACACTTCAAAATTATTCAATATATTAGCTACAAGTTTTTTTCTATCAACTTCATTTCCTAATTCATTTTTAAGGGATGTGGCTTTTTCCTTTAACTCATCTGGAAATGATTCCATATTAACATTTATACCAATTCCCATGATGACATAATTTACTCTTTCTATTTCTGCATTCATCTCAGTTAATATGCCACATATCTTTTTGCCATTAATGACTATATCGTTAGGCCACTTTATTCCTACAGAAATGCCCATATCCTTTAGAGCAGTATAAACTGCTGCTGCACCAATTAAAGTAGCTCTAGGTGCTACCATAGGAGATATATTTGGTTTTAATACTATGGACATCCATATTCCTGTTCCTTTAGGTGAAATCCAGCTTCTACCCAATCTCCCCTTACCACTAGTTTGTTCCTCTGCAGCAACTACCATTCCTTCTATAGGATTATTACTACACTCTCTTCTGCACTGAACATTAGTAGAGTCTACTTCATCAAAATAAATGAAGTTTCTCCCTATATACTTAGTTGTAAGAAGAGGTAAAATCTCTTCACCATCTATAATATCCGGAGTACTTATTAGTTTATATCCTCTATTGGAAATTGATTCTATAACGTATCCTGCTTCCTTTAAGCTTTTTATATGCTTCCATATTCCAGCCCTAGTAATTCCTAATTCCTCACTAAGTCTTTCCCCTGAAATATATTCATCCTTACTTTTTCTAAGTATGTTCAATATCTTCTTCTTCATTAAATACTTACCTTCCTAAGCTTTCTTATTTCTCAGGCAAATTATATGTCTCTGCCATTCTTTTTCTCTTATCAATATAATTCTGGCACCTTTCTAAGAAAATTTCAATATTTCTCTCTTCTTTTCTTATTTCCTCTTCCGTCTTTGGCCCTCTCCCTAATCTATCACATATTCCAAGAAGTCCTATATCCTCAATGTATCCACTTTTAACAACTCTATTAAGGTCTGCAAACTCATTATTTTTTACTACGAAAAGAATCTGCATATGAAGTCTAACTAGATTTACTACATAATCATAAAATCCTTTATCTTCATGAAGTTTTAAGTGGGTTAAAAATTCTTCTGCCATTCTTGCTCCAACTTTATCATGGTCATAGGCAGTGAGGTAGCCTCTTCTTAACTTTGTAGTAGTTAACTTACCTATATCATGTAAAAATGCTGCCCACATAAATCCCTTTGGCTCTTTGCTTCTATCTCTTCTTTTAGCAGCTTCGTCTATAACCATCATAGTGTGAATCCAAACATTGCCTTCTGGGTGATGTTTAGGATTTTGCTCCACATCTTTTAACTTTAAAACCATGTTATAGGGATATATATCTGGATAACCATTATTTTCTACTAAGTTATTAAAATATATGGATGGCTTTTCATCTTCTAAAAGATGCTTTGTAAATTCTTCAAAATAATTCATTTAACTTTTCTCCCTTCTTATCATACCTATATAATTAATATTATTTACATATATAATATTTCCTATTAATATAATAGGTCATGAAATTTTTTCTTATGCTGTTATACACAATATATTTTTATTTACATTATATTGTAACCAATTTTTAAAATCTAACTAAAATACCCTATAGAATAGATAAATTAGCTCATCTATACATAGGGTATTAATTATTTAGGTATAAACACCTTTAATTTTCCTTTTATTATGGGGTAGCCGGTTCTTCCTTTTTATCCCCTTCAGGCTTTGTAATAGGCTTTTCTGTAGACTCATCTTTTGTTTTATCTTCTGTCTTTGTAACAGGAGCTTGTTCTACTTTTTTAGTACCTCTTTTTATTATTCTTGGTAGTGGTACATAAGTATCAGTATTCATAAGCTCTGTTGAAACTACATTACCATTTTCATAAGTAGTTCTATATGCCTTAACCTTATATCCCTGAGATCCATTCTGAGTAACCTTTTCTGTTCCTATAGGTAAAGTTGGATCATCCTCATATTTTACTGTTACAGGAATGGTCTCATAGGTTTCTGAGTTAAAGCTATAAGTTTTTCCACCCTTAGCTGCAGAGTTAGAATATATATTAAAGGTTACATTTCCACCACCAGTATACCCTTCAATATATATTGGATATTTGTATGGATTTGTAAATACATAATCTATTCCTCCATAAGCAATAGTTGCATCAAGTCCTAATGGAACATATCCTACTGCCATGTTATGATTTAATCTTTGATCTGGAAGAATTCCTGAGTCTAATACTGCATTGTGAAGTGTTGAGGATACTTGGCAAATACCTCCTCCATATCCAATCTCCACCTTATTTCCTACATAAACGCCTCCTGGTTGATAACCTTTATCTGCTGTAGTGTCACCCACTGTAGTATTGAAACTAAAACTTTCTCCTGGCATTAGTACTATACCATTTACAGTTTGAGCTCCTAGTGATATATTGGTACTTCTACTCCAATCTGAACTTCCAAAGTTAGTAGTTTTGGTTCCAATTCTAGTGTTAATCGTTGATAATTTTTCTTTTGTCTTAGTAGGTACCTCTTTTTTTATAGTTGCAGTTACTTCTATGTTTCCTGCTTTACTTTCTGATACCTTAGCATTTATATCCTTAACTAATGCTTGTACATCCAAAGTCTTACCAACTACTTCTTCAGTAATGTTAAATCCTGAACCTGATTTTGCTATAGTAGCATCTTTTTTAGCAACATTAATTTCACTTTCCATTTTTTTAGCAACAGTATTTATAATTTCGTTATTATAGGTAAATGTTATTGGAAAGTCTTTTTTTTCAGAACTCTTTATTGCTTTAAACTTATCTAAATACCCAAGATCTCTATTATGGTTAAAAGCTTCATTTACAGTTTTATCTATATTAAACTCTACATGTAAGTCAGTGTAGTTAATAGCATACTCCTTATCTCCAGCTTTAATTTTAATACTTCTGTTCCCAATTTCGTCGTTATATTTACTATTTAGTTCTTGTACAACTTGGTCCTTGGCTTTACCACTTACATCTATTCCTTCAACCTGCACACCTGGCATAATTAAATTCTCATATTTTGATACAGTAGTATGGATGTATGTTGTTGTACCTAAAAATACTAAAAGAACTATAGTTATTACGGAAGAAATTGCTATGATCTTAGCTTTTTTATTAGATTTTTTATTCCCTGGGGTTAGTGAAAGCTTTGATCCATTCTCACCCTTCTCTAGATTCATATCCATAGTAACATTCCTTTCATTTTGCAATTAAAAAATTGATTTAACATATAAATTATATCATATGTTAATCATATTTTCATTTATATTATTATTACGATTTCATTACATAATAATTTGCTATTGTAAAATTTTAACATAAGTATTATATATATGCAATTCCTTACTTATATTCCTATCCATTTCTTCTGATGATTTTATTTACAGGTTCATATATCTCATCATATATTACCTCTTCTTTTACTGCCTTCTTATTTTCCAAGGTTTTTCTATAAACCTTTACCTTATAACCTTTACTACCCGGATTCTCAACTATTTCTTCCCCCTCATCCAAGGTTATGTCCTTTTTATATTCTATCTTTTGAGGTATTTCTTTATAGACTTCACTAATGACTTCATACTTTATATTTTCTAATTCTTTATAAGAATATATATTAAATGTTAATTTATTATTTTCTGCTATACCATCTATATAAATGGGATATGGTAAAGTATTTTTAAACTTATAATCTACAACATTATAATAAATAGTTGCATCCATTCCTTTATCAACATACCCTATTGGCATAGAATGATGCGTTCTCTCCGTAGGCAGAATTCCTGCTCTTATTATTGCATTATGAAGAGTTGTAGATACTTGACAAATACCTCCACCTAATTCAGGTTGAAGTTTATTATCTTTTATAACAGGTGCTTCTACATATCCTTTTTCTTTAGTGCTTTCACCTACTAGTTTATTAAAACTATATTCTTCCTCTGGCATTAAAACTATACCACTTGCTGCTTCAGTTGCTACTTTAATGTTAGTAGCTCTAACATCATCTACAAAGTTTGTACTAAAACTAGATATTATAATATTAATCCTTTTTAAATCTTCAGTGTTTATTTCTGGATTTTCAATACTAATAGGTAATTTGAGAGTAACATCACCTTTATTATTCTCAGTATTACTTTTTACAACTTCTTCAACCTGAGAAATAAAATCTTTTCTATTTATTTCTTCTTTTGAAGAACTTTCACTTACTTTTAGTTTTCCATCTTCCTTGATGATAGTTGCATTTTTAACTTCCTTGTTGAGAGTCTTTTCAATTTCATCCAACAAGGAATCTACAAAATTTGTATTATAACTATACTCAATATCAAAATCTACTTTTTTAGGATTTTTTATCAACTTATAACCTTCTCTTACATATAAATCCTTTCCATAATCCAAAGCTTCCATAAGAGTTTCCTGTAAGTTACTTTTTATATTTAAGCTTTCATAATCAATCTTATATTCTTTATCTTTTACCTTTACCTTAATATCATTATTGATAAGTTCTTTGTTTTTTTCATTTAAAAGCCTTATAGATTCCTCCTTAGTTTTACCTCCCACTTCAATTCCTTCTACAAAAACTTGAGGATAAATTTTATCTGCATAACTACCTACGGTACGCTTCATATATCCGTAATAAAATAGAAAATACACTACAATAAAAACAACTATTAAAGCAATAATAATAAAAAAAATATTTTTATTTCCTTTTCTTCTCTGCTTTCTTTTTTCCATATAAAATTCTCCTCTCATGGTATTTAAATTAGCTTGTGTAGTATTTCATGAAATATTCTAGCTAAAATAAAAAATCAGCTCATTGTAAATTTACAATGAACTGATTTTTTTATTTATCCGATGACTACCAGCTCTAATACTCCCATCTTCTTCAAAGTAGGAGTAAAAGAGCTGGTACGTCCCTGGATAACGATTTCTAAAGCTTCAGAGAAGCTAAGAACTCTGTTAATCCGATGACTACCAGCTCTAATACTCCCATCTTCTTCAAAGTAGGAGTAAAAGGGCTGATACGTCCCTGGATAACGATTTCTAAAGCTTCAGAGAAGCTAAGAACTCTGTTAATCCGATGACTACCAGCTCTAATACTCCCATCTTCTTCAAAGTAGGAGTAAAAGAGCTGGTACGTCCCTGGATAACGATTTCCCCTAAAGGACAACGAATTCTAAGTATCGAAAATACTGATACTAAGAATTCTGTTAGTAAGCTTCAGTGGGAGTGAAAACTCCCTCTGAAGCAAATAACTCTGTTTATACTTAAAAAGTTATAGCTAATTAATATTTTTCTTTTCTCGCTTTGCTCGTAAGGACACTCCTTCTCACATGCGTTATATAAAAGGAAACTCCTTTTCACTTTGTTCAAATGAGTAAGTTCCCATTACTAAATCATAGATTTAGATGGTCACTTAAGTTCCACTGACCAAATCATAGATTCTCTTTTCTCGCTTTGCTCGCAGGGACACTCCTTCTCACATACGTTCGAATGAGTAAGTTCCACCAACAAAATCAAAGATTTTGGGTGTCACTTATCTTTCTATTACTATTGCGATTCCTTGTCCGCCACCTATACATAGTGTAGCAAGACCTTTTTTGTTATCTCTCTTAATCATTTCATAGATAAGAGTAGTTAATATTCTAGCTCCAGATGCTCCAACTGGGTGCCCAATAGCTATTGCTCCACCATTAACATTTACTTTATTCATGTCAAATTTTAAATCTTTAGCTACTGCTAGTGATTGTGCTGCAAAAGCTTCATTAGCTTCTATTAAATCTAAATCTTCAACTGTTAATCCAGCTTTAGATAAAGCTTTGCTTGTAGCTTCGAATGGTCCATATCCCATTATTTGTGGATCAAGACCTGCTGATGCATAAGATTTTATAGTTGCAAGATAGTTAACTCCTAGTTGTTCAGCTTTTTCTTTAGACATAACTATGAACATAGCAGCTCCATCATTTATTCCTGAAGCGTTACCAGCAGTAACTGTTCCACCTTTTTTGAAAGCTGGCTTAAGTTTTCCTAATTTCTCTATTGTTGAACCAAATTTAGGGAACTCATCTGTATCAAATACAATTGGATCTCCTTTTCTTTGAGGTATTTCAACTGGTACTATTTCATCTTTAAATCTTCCTTCTTTTACAGCTTTTTCAGCTTTTAATTGGCTACTTAAAGCAAATTCGTCTTGCATTTCTCTTGTAAGACCCCATTTTTCAGCTATGTTTTCTGCAGTAACTCCCATATGATAATCATAGAACGCATCCCAAAGACCATCTTTAATCATAGTGTCAACCATTGTTGAATCACCCATTCTTTGTCCCCATCTAGATGTTGGTAATACATATGGTGCATTACTCATTGATTCTGTTCCACCACAAAGGATTACATCTGCATCTCCTGATTTTATTGCTTGAGCTGCTAATGTTACAGCTTTTATCCCTGAACCACAAACTTTATTAATACTAATTGCTGTAGATTCTTCTTTTAAACCAGCCTTTAAAGCTACTTGTCTTCCAACATTTTGTCCAAGTCCTGCACTTATAACATTTCCTATAATAGCTTCATCTATAATAGCTGGATCTATTCCTGCTCTTTTTATTGCTTCTTTTGCAGCCACAGCACCAATTTCTGCTGCTGATAATTTTGATAATGAACCTCCAAATGATCCTACTGCTGTTCTAGCAGCACTTACAATAACAACTTCTTTCATTTTTAACTCCATCCTTTTCTTAAAAATTTTTTCTTTAAATAATTCGTTACGTTAGAAACTATTTTATCCCCTGCTTATATATCTACATAGGGTTACAAAGTCTATGTTTATTACTCTTATTTATATAGCAGTTTCCATGCCAACTTCTACAATCCCCTAAATATCTACTTTCTCGTGAATTAGGGAAAATAACACTGTAAACTACAGTTTACGGTTTTTCCTTAAACAAATCTTTGTTAATATTATAACTTCAATGTTAAATAAATCACCTAAAGCAAAATCAATAATTAGCAGATTTTTTTCATCATTTATTAATACATTTAATCTATTTAAAGGGTTAATTCTCCAAAGTAAAACACACGTGTAAACTTAGTTTACATGTGTGTTTTAGTTTACACTTTTTTTAAAGTTCCATATTAAATCTCTTCATTTTCTTATAAAGACCTTGCCTACTAATACCCAAAACCTTAGCAGTTTCATTTTTATTACCATTAAGTTTCTCTAAAGTTTCTGTAATTACCTGCTTTTCTATTTCTTCTACTATGTCTTTAAGTTGTTTATTTTCATAATCAACCTTTCTTTTGTTACAATCTAATATCTTTGCTGGTAAATGCTCTGGTAATATTTTCAGCTCTGTATTAAGTAAATTTATTGCTCTTTCAATAACATTTTCTAGTTCCCTAACATTACCTGGCCAGTTATAACATTTTAGATAATCCAAGGTTTCTTCTGATATACCTTCACTATATATTCCATACTTATTACATAGCTTAACTCTTAATGCCTCTGCAAGTGGTCCCACATCTTCAATTCTTTCTCTTAGTGCTGGAAGCTTAACATGCATAACATTTAATCTATAGTATAAATCTTGTCTAAACTTACCCTCTTGAGTTAACTGTAATAAGTTTTTGTTTGTAGATGCTATGATCCTAACATCTATCTTTTTTACATCATTACTACCCACTCTTACAATTTCTCTATCTTGAAGAACTCTTAATAACTTCACCTGCATAAAAAGAGGCATATCTCCTATTTCATCTAAAAGAATAGTTCCTCCATCTGCAAGCTCAAATTTACCCTTCATTCCTGTTTTTTTCGCTCCTGTAAATGCTCCTTCTTCATAGCCAAACATTTCTGATTCAAATAGTTCTGTTGGTATAGCTCCACAATTTATTTTAACAAAGGGTTTTCTGGCTCTTTTACTACTATTGTGTATGGACTGTGCAACTAATTCTTTTCCTGTACCACTCTCCCCTGTAATTAATACAGATGAATCTCCTCTTGCAATCTTCTCAGCAAATTTTATAGCAGTTAAGAAGCTTGAGCTATTTCCGATAATTTTATCAAAAGTATAGGTTGCTTTATTCTCTACAGTGAGTTCATTTTTATAAAATTGAACTTCTTTTTCTAAATGGGATATCTTACTACTTAATATTTTAAAATTATCTATATCTTTAAACATAACTCTACCTATGGCGCCTCTAATTTTTCCATTAATTATTATAGGGACTCTCATAGATATCATTTTATGTTCATTAACCTCTTGAATATCTCCAACTTCTTTAAATCCATTTTTAGCTATAAGATGTAATTTTGTGTTTGGAATAACCTTAGTTACATGTTTACCCTCTGGTTCTTTACAACCTAAAAACTTCTTGTATCCATCTGTCATCATTGTTATAATTCCATCTTCATTAACTACTACAATGTATTCATTTAAACTATTAAATGCAAAATTGAGTATTTCTTCATCAACTCTCATATATTTTTCCTCCTAAATAAAATACATTATTTTATGTTTCTATCTATTAAGTGTAACTATATCCTTATTTAATATATTTATATCCATTTGAGCTATTTTAATTAAACTTTCTTAAAACCAATTGTTATTTACACCAAAAACTTTTTTTAAATGTTCTACTGCAAAATTGCCTGTAATTCCAACAAATATGCCAGTCCCTATCCCTGCCACGCTCATAACAGGTAAATAGAGCATAACACTCATGGTTTTTACTATTAGTGATGCTGCAAGTAATTGTCCTACATTATGAAATACTGCCCCCGCACAACTTACTCCTACAATACTTATCTTTTCTTTTCCAAGGTGTTTTGCAAATACCATAAATATATAACTTAAAATCCCACCGGATAAACTATACATTAATCTAGATATACTTCCTCCAAACATTACAGAAAGCAAAATTCTTAAAAACATGACTAAAAAAGTCTCTTTATAACTTAAGGTGTATAATGCTATTACCGTAATAATATTAGCAAGACCTAGTCTTGTGCCTGGAGTTATAAATGGTACTGGTATCATATTTTCAAATATGTGTAGCACCAAGGACATTGCTACTAATAGGGATATATATATCATTTTTCTAATATTTTTACTAGCTTCTTTACTATTCATTTTCTTCACCTCAACGAGAAATTACATCTTCCCCTTCACTACTCTTTTGTTCCCCTACTATTTCAATGATTAACCTATTAGGCAGACATACTATTCTTTCTCCAACCGCTCCTATAAATCCTTCATTTACACATATTTCATCCTTACAATCTGCATCTACAATTCCTATTTTCATATCATGAATTACAACTCGATTAAATCCATAGGAAGATTTAATAGTAAATTCTTCATCTAACCCTGTGGTTAGTTCCACTCTCTTTGTCTCTTTGCCATCTATAGAAATAACAGCATAATTTATTCCTTTATAATTACTCTGATAATTTTTTAGCATAATGTAAGGTATAAATGACACTATTAGTAACACTACAATTATTACTATATCCATTCTCTTCATTAATTTCATATTCATTCTTCTCCTATCCAACAATAGTTTAAACAAAGTAATTTTAATCTTTTATTGTTATTATATCAATATGTTCACCTAAATTCCTTAGTGATTAAAAAATTTCAGAAAAATAATCTTTAACCTATAATAACAATATACATACATCAATGTATTTTTATGTTATTTATGTTAACTTTAATCATAAATTGTAAATAATTTTTTAACAAATTTCCTGGAAATATATTTACTATTATTTTAGTTTAGTTTATAATTAAATCATAAAAATAGTATGTTTTTTAATCCAGAAATATTTTTAGGAGGTAACATTAATGAATAAAAAAGTTCTAGCTTTATTATCATCAGTAGTTTTAACTGCTGGAATGTTAGTTGGTTGTGGTTCAAAAGGAATGAAAGATGGAAGCTATAAATCTGAATTTGACACTTTTGATGATCACGGTTGGAAAGGACAAGTTGAAATTACAGTTGCTGATGGAAAAATCACTGATGCTAAATTCGACTATGTAAATGAATCTGGAGATCTAAAGAGTAAAGATGCCGAATATCAAGAAAAAATGACAAAAGTATCTGGAATTGGCCCTGTTGAGTTCTCAACTCAATATGCAGAAGCTCTTGTAGAGAAACAAGACCCTGCAACAGTTGATGCAATAACTGGAGCAACTACTTCTGGAGATGATTTTAAACTTTTAGCCGATGCAGCTATCCAACATGCAAATGATGGTAAAACTGAAACTGCAGTAGTTAAAGCTAAAAAATAGTATTTTCATAAATAGTATAGTAATAAGACTTTAGGATATCCTGAAGTCTTATATTTATTTCTCCATATTTATATAGTTATTACTAGTTTAAAAAATTCTATGTATTTTATATTTAAAAGTTTCACCTAATAAAATATAATGTTATTA